>JBJEML010000114.1:11398-88121 GCA_051879675.1 Lachnospiraceae bacterium
GTACAATGCGCTCTGTACGGGTATCGATGGAACTGGTGGCCTCATCGAGGATGAGCACCGGCGGATCGGCGACTGCCGCTCTGGCGATCGCAAGGAGCTGACGCTGCCCCTGACTGAGTGATGCACCATCTCCGGTCAGCTTTGTCTGATATCCCTCCGGCAGATGCCGAATGAAGCTGTCGGCATTGGCGAGCTTTGCTGCAGCGATCACCTCCTCATCGGTGGCATCCAGCTTGCCGTAGCGGATATTTTCCATGACGGTTCCGTTAAAGAGATGTGTATCCTGCAAAACCATACCAAGCGAGTGACGCAGATCATCCTTTTTTATCTTATTGATATTGATACCGTCATAACGGATCTTGCCGTCCCGAATATCATAAAACCGGTTGATCAGGTTCGTGATCGTCGTCTTTCCTGCTCCGGTAGAGCCGACAAACGCAATCTTCTGTCCCGGTGTCGCATACAGATCCACATTGTGAAGTACCATTTTATCGGGATCATAGCCGAAATCCACATCGTCAAACACGACATCTCCGGTCAGTTCCACATAATCGACGCTGCCGTCCGCCTGATGCACGTGCTTCCATGCCCACAGGCCGCTTCTCGTATCGCTCTCCACCAGCTTTCCGTCCACCTTTTTCGCATTGACCAGTGTGACATAACCATCATCGGTCTCCGGTTCCTCATCCAAAAGGTTGAAAATACGGTCTGCTCCCGCCAGCGCCATGACTACGGCATTCAGCTGCATACTGATCTGATTGATGGGCATATAAAAGCTCTTATTAAAGGTCAAAAAGCTTGCCAGAGAACCCAGTGTAAATCCGAAGGTTCCGTTTAATGCCAGTACACCACCCACCATTGCACAGATCACGTAGCTGACATTTCCAAGCTGCGCATTGATCGGACCCAGCACGTTGGCAAACTGGTTGGCATTGAATGCGCTGTCATACAGACGATCATTCAGCTCGCAAAACTGCTCCAACGCCTGCGATTCATGACAGAACACCTTTACGACCTTCTGCCCTTCCATCATTTCCTCAATATAGCCGTTCACTGCTCCCAGATCACGCTGTTGCTGAACAAAATACCGTCCACTGGTGCCGGTTGCTTTTTTTGTAGAAAATAAAACGACTGCCACCATAAGGAGTGTCACGATCGTTAGCGGCACACTGAGCACAACCATACTGATAAATACGCTGACGATCGTGATCGCACTGTTCAGAAACTGCGGCATGCTCTGGGAGATCATCTGACGCAGCGTATCAATGTCATTCGTGTAAATACTCATGATATCGCCGTGCGGATGCTGGTCGAAATATTTGATCGGCAGTGTCTCCATATGCACAAACATCTCATTACGAAGATGCATTAGCGTTCCCTGCGTCACATAAACCATGACCCGGTTTTGCACAAAAACAGCCACAACACCCAGCAGATAGAAGCCTCCCACCCGCATGATCGCATGCAAAAGCCCACTGAAATCCGCGCTTTCTGCCAAAAGCAGCGGCCTGACATATCCATCGATCAGATCCTTCATAAACCAGGTCCCCTGCACATTACACAATACATTTGCAAAGATCGCAAGAATTACCAGCACGATATGTACCGGATAAAATTTCATTAAATAATGCATGATGCGAAGAAATGTCTGCATCGGATGCTCCAGCTTCGGACGCGGTCCTCCCGGGCCTCTTCCGGGTCCCCTCACCTCTCTTACTTTTTCATCGGCCATCAATTCTCACCTGCCTTCTCGTCAAAATCACCGCCGCCCTTCGTCTGCGACTCATAAATGTCCCGATAGATCTCATTTGTCTGAAGCAGCTGCTCGTGCGTATCAAATCCCTGAATCTGACCATCCTCCATAACGATAATGCGGTCCGCATCCTGCACGGAAGAGATGCGCTGCGCGATGATCAACTTTGTCGTGCCGGGAATCTCCTCGGCGAACGCGCGGCGGATCTTTGCATCGGTTGCCGTGTCCACGGCGCTGGTGCTGTCATCTAAAATGAGGATCTTGGGTTTTTTCAACAATGCTCTGGCAATACACAGTCGCTGTTTCTGACCACCGGAAAGGTTGGCGCCGCCCTGTTCCAAAAAGGTGTTGTATTTTTCGGGAAAACGCTCGATAAATTCATCCGCGCAGGCCAGATGGCATGCCTCTCTGCATTCCTCTTCGGTAGCGTTCTCATCACCCCAGCGCAGATTCTCCAGGATTGTGCCGGAAAACAGCACATTTTTTTGTAATACTACCGCTACGGAATTGCGCAGTGTATCCAGATCGTACGTACGCACATCCTTTCCGCCCACGGACACCGTTCCCTCCGTCACATCGTACAGACGACTGATCAGGTTGACCAGACTGGACTTGGAGCTTCCGGTTCCTCCGATGATGCCGATTGTCTCTCCGGAACGGATATTCAGATTTACATCCTTTAAAATCGGGTTTTCCTTATCCCCATGATAGTCAAAGGATACATGGTCAAAACAGATACTTCCATCCGTCACTTCGTAATCCGGTTTTTTCGGGTTTGTGAGTGTACTTTCTTCATTGATGACTTCAGCCACACGTCTCGCACTGGCCATCGACATGGTGATCATGACAAACACCATGGACAGCATCATCAGATTCATCAGAATGTTCATGCTGTAGGTCAGCATACTCATGAGCTCACCGGTCGTCAGACCCTTTGCCACGACCAGCCTTGCTCCCATCCATGAAATGAGCAAAATACAGCTGTACACCGTAAACTGCATCATCGGTGCGTTCAGCGAGATCAGTTTTTCTGCCTTCACAAACATGCCGTACACATTGTGGCTGGCAGTCGTAAAACGCTTCTTCTCATAATCCTCCCGAACGAATGCCTTAACCACACGGATACCCGTCACATTTTCCTGCACGCTGGCATTCAGATCATCGTATTTTTCAAATACCTGTGAAAAGTATTTATGGGTTCTTACCATCAAGATGGCAAGACACGTTCCCAGCAGGATGACTGCCACAAGATATACATTTGCGAGCCTCGGGCAAATGATGTAACTCATCGCCATTGCGCAGATCATGGAGAGCGGCGCACGGATACACATGCGCAGGATCATCTGATACGCGTTCTGCAGATTTGTGACATCCGTTGTCAGTCTGGTCACCAGACCGGAAGTTGCATATTTGTCAATGTTTGCAAAGGAAAATGTCTGAATATTTGCAAACATCGCTTCTCTCAAATTTTTGGCAAAACCGGCGGAAGCCTTCGCGCCATAGCGCGCCCCGCCAAGACCGCCCAGAAGACCGATCACAGCGATCAGGATCATCAGACCGCCTACCATATAGATGTGGTGTATATCACCTTTGTCCACACCGTCATCAATGATGGATGCCATTAAAAACGGAATGACCGTCTCCATCAATACCTCTATGGTCATAAAAATCGGTGTTGCGATCGAAGCAGCCTTAAACTCTTTGATCTGTGCTCCTAACGTCTTGAGCATAAATAGTACCTCCCATATCATTTTCAGAACGGTTTCGATAAAAACCGTCCTCTGAGATCTGCTTATCAGGCAGGCTTGGTTTCGATCACCAATCCCTCCATCTCATAGATCATGTTCTGTCGCAGGTCATAGCCCCACGCAAAGCTTTTCGTGTCAACCATCTGTGCTTCATCCGGTCGTTTTTTCAGATCCTCCAGTGCCTGCCATGCACCTTCCACACCGCCGGGAACACCAACGCGCGCTTTTTCCGCAGATACAAACAGCTTTCTGCCCGCTGCTGCCAACAGCTTGTCATTCATATCACGCATGATCCGCCCGTTTTCCTGTGAAGCACGCTGAAAGATCAGTTCCTCTCGCTGACCGAGCGCCTGCATATATGCCTGCCAGATCCACGGCAACATATGATTCACCTGACTGTGAACACCGCTGACCGCCACATAATCCGCCTGCGGCAGCACGAGCTTTTCCCGCTGAATTTTTGCTTCTGCATACATTTTTTCTACAAGAGGAAGCGCTGTCTGTGCCAGTTCCGTCACATCCGTGAGCTTGCCGCGATGGTTGATCTCCGCCTGAATCTCCCGGCAAAACTCCTGATAGGCATACGGTGTAATACCGAGAAAATCCCCGGTAAACAGCTGCACCTTGTCGCGCCGCGCTGCGGGAACGCGTTTTAACGCCTCCTGCATGGATGCCTCATCCAGGTCAAACAGCAGTATCTTTCCGAAAAATTTTGAAAAATGCTCCAGATCATAATCGTTGCAGGCCCCTGCACCAACAATCAAAATACTGGTATCCCACTTGCAGTAGCGGATAATCCAATCACTCCACGCTTTGCGGTAATCTGCCCAGTCATCCCAGGCCCGCGGCATCACATGCCGCTTTTCCAATGCATCATATACTGTCATTTTTTACACATCCAATCTGGTCTGCGAACCGGTTCCGGTTCTCCGCTGATATTTTGTATCATCTGATCCAGCACCCGTGAAAAAACTGCCAGATCCTTCTCGTCGATTCCCTTTCTCATGAGTCGCTCGTGCTCCTCGATCTCATCCATGATCTGCTGATGGATCTCTATCGCCTTCTCCGTACGTGAGATACATTTGTACCGGCTGTCATGCTCCGATATGCTGCGCCGGATCAGCCCGTGTGCCTCCATCTCATTGAGCAGCTGGGTCAGTGCAGATTTCTTAATATGAAGATCTGTTTCGATATTTTTCTGAAAAACCTCCTGTCCCTCATGTTCATTCAGATAGCGTAAGATCCAGCCATCCGTCATGGACATTCCGTAGGTCTCCTCTCTTTCACGGTTTTTCTGATCGACCAGACGCTTCATACACCGGTTAAAATAGCGCATCCGATAACCGATATGATCTGACTTTTCCAAATTCCTTCCTCCTTTTTATTTGTTTCGACTTTAAACTGTTTAGTTTTTAAACCATTTCGTTATTGAACTATTTTATCACGAAGTATTGTTTTGTCAACAGGAACTTTTTTGTTCAGATAGACTTTTTTTGCAAACTCTGCTAGAATCTATCGTATGAAAAACGGAAAAAGAAAGAATTATAAATTGACAATTGCATATGATGGCACCAGATATTTCGGCTGGGAGCACCAGCCGGAGAAAGACACGATACAGGGCAAGATCGAGACTGTTTTACAGCGCATGTGTGAGATGGACGAGATTCCGGAGGTCATCGGCGCCGGGCGCACCGATGCCGGTGTCCACGCCAAAGCGATGGTGGCAAACGTCTTTCTGGACACGCCTCTTTCCGAGGCAGATATCAAGGCTTATCTGAACCGCTACCTTCCGGACGACATCGGAATTGTCGATGTCCGCGAGGCTTCGGAGCGCTTCCATGCCCGCTATAAAGCAGTCGGAAAGACCTACTCCTACACCTGCTACGTCGGCGAGGGCAAACCGGTCTTTAACCGCCGCTACGTGACCAGACTGGACTTTGAACCCGATGTAGACGCGATGATCCGCGCAGCTGACTATCTCACAGGAGAACATGATTTCAAGAGCTTCTGCGGAAATCCGAGGATGAAGAAATCCACCGTTCGGCTCGTCGATTCCATCACGATCAAGCGAAGCAAAAATCAGATCTATTTTACCTTGCACGGCACCGGGTTTTTACAGCACATGGTGCGTATCCTCGTGGGCACGCTTCTGGAAGTCGGTGCCGGACGGCTACAGCCGGAGGATATGGCTACAATCCTCGAAGCCCGGGACCGCAGGCTCGCCGGGCCTACCGCGCCGGCGTGCGGGCTGTGTCTAGAGAGGGTAGACTACTGATTTTTGTTTTCTATGTCAATGCACATTAGGAGGATACATTCATGGCAGACATCAAGATTGGCTCCCATGTCGGCATGTCCGGCAAGGATATGTTTTTAAATTCCGTGAAAGAGGCGCTCTCCTACGGTGCCAACACCTTCATGGTGTACACCGGAGCGCCGCAGAATACACGCAGAAAGGATATTTCCGAACTAAACATTCCGGCAGCCTGGGATCTCATGCGTGCGAACGGCATCGAAGAGTTTGTCGTGCACGCCCCCTACATCATCAATCTCGCCAACACCGTCAAACCGGAAACCTATGAGCTGGCTGTGACCTTTCTTCGCACCGAGCTGGAGCGCACGATCGCAATGGGCAGCCATGTGCTCATCCTGCATCCCGGCTCCCATGTGGATGCCGGAGTGGAAGCCGGAACCGCACAGATCATTAAGGGCTTAAACGAAGTATTGACACCCGATCTCGACTGCGTGATCGCACTGGAGACCATGGCGGGCAAAGGCTCGGAGATTGGTCGTAGCTTTGAAGAACTGGCTGCTATCTACGACGGTGTGAAATACAACAACAAGCTGCGTGTCTGCTTTGACACCTGCCATACCCATGATGCGGGCTATGATGTCGTGAACGATTTCGACGGTGTGATCGGTGAATTTGACCGGATCATCGGGAAAGACCAGATTGCGGTCTTTCACATCAATGATTCCAAAAACGTGCGCGGTGCACACAAGGACCGCCATGAGAATCTGGGCAAAGGCGAATTGGGCTTCGAAGCAATAAAACAAATCGTCTGGCATCCGGATTTTCTCGATATCCCCAAGATCCTAGAGACTCCGTGGATCAAAAACCCGGACAACCCCAAGGACACATGGGCACCGTACAAAGAAGAGATAGCGATGATAAGAAAACTGCCTGAGCGCTGATTACCCGGGCAGTTTTCTTATCGTTTCTTTACGTTTGCTATAAAATTTTTGCCAGAGCAGATATCAGTTCATCCACCTTGATCAGTTTGGCGATATGCCAGTTCATCCCTGCTTCATATGCATTTTTCTTGTCTTCCTCAAATGCATTCGCGTGCGACTCTGCTTTTTTATCATTGGATGACTCCATAACAACTGCTCCTTTTCCTCTGTATCCATTATCTCCCATCTTTAGGTATTATAACGCACAGATTATGCGTACCGCAAGCATTTTTATGCCGCCTCCCCGGAGTCCCGCCCGATCGTCTCAGCCACACTCATGATCTGTCTTGCAGTTGCCATGTCATCCTTAAAAAAGGTGGCAAAAAGAAAAGAGTTGCATTTTGCAACTCTTAACTCATATCAGCCATTTCTTCTTTGATTTGCTCGTACAGCGGACGAATCACATCCGGTGTTTCCTCTAACTCATCTGCAATCTGATCTAACGATTTGTTCTTAAGCAGCTTTTTCCGAACCAGCTCATGCATTTTTTTCTGCATGCCTTCCTTTCTTCCTTCCTCAGCAGCTTCCGCGCGCTGTAGTTCTAATCGTCGTTCAAAAGTAAAATCGAGTGTCATCACATGCGTCACCTCCGTTCGATTCTCTATCAAAAAATCTTTCAACACGTTTTCTCTGATACATTGAGTGATTGCCTGTTCAATCGCGTTTTCCAAATCAATAAAATCATTTTTCAAATGATATTCCCTCACCAGATCTACAAAATACATGTAATCGCGCAGCGTCGGGCATTTTGCAAGCAAATCCGTATTGTTACCTTTGTTAATATTGTAGACCTGACAAACCAGCTCCAGTTCTGGTGTGCTGGTCTTTTTCTCAATCCTGCTTTAGTTAAAACGTTTTGAAAGTAAAAGCAAGATTTTCCGAGATATAAGATGATAACCAATAGATTTACGATTCAGACGGCTCGCCAAGTCCTGTCCGCCCTAACTGTGGAAAAGAGATTCTTTTGCAATAACAAAACAATCGTTTGCTTTGTTTCGAGTATAGCACCGTGCAGTCTGGGATGCAAGGCACTTTTCTTACTATAACAGTTCAACTCTACCGCTAGTCGATTGCCAGAAATCAAGTTATTCTTTATACTGTAAACAGGAAATCAATTGGAGGAGAAACGAATGAATGAGATCAATTTAGAAAAATTCGGAGCCTTTATCATCGAAAAACGAAAAGCACTGGGCATGACCCAGAAAGAGCTGGCAGAAAAACTATTTTTATCAGACAAAGCAGTCAGCAAATGGGAGCGAGGATTAAGTCTTCCCGATGTTTCCGTGCTCATGCCTTTGGCGCAGGTACTCGGTGTCACAGTGACCGAACTGCTGGAAGGGGAAGAACTAAAAAATGAAGAAACGATCTCCGCGGAGCGCACAGAGCAGGTCGTACAGAAAGCGATCAGCCTCTCTGAAAATCCCACAGCCCGCGGCAGACGTTTTCACAAAAAGAATCTGCCCGTCTGGCTGGCGATGACAATAGCTGCTGTCGTAGAATTTCTATTAATGATGTGGCTCGGCTGCAGTGCCATCACACTTTTTTCCAGCCTGCTCACATTGCAGATCTTAGGTGTTCTGTTTGCCGCCTATTTCTGGCTGTTTGCACCAGAACGGCTGCCATCCTATTATGACGAAAACCGCATCAATGTATTTGTAGACGGAATTTTCCACATGAATATGCCAGGTGTGTACTTCAACAATCGCAACTGGAGGCATATCCTTCATGTATGCCGTATCTGGTCACTGCTTGCCTCCGTCGCATCTGCGCCCGTGTTTTTCCTTCTGGATCTGATCCCCTGTAAGCTGCAATATATCAGCACGCTCGCCGCCCTCATTTTTTACCTTTTGGGGCTGTTTATACCGCTGGCGTATGTTGCAAAAAAATATCAATGATCTAACTGATCCAGCAGCTGCCCCATCGTATATCCGAGAACCGGATGTCTGTAATAAGGTGCGATCTGTGCCATCGGAAGCAACACAAAATCTCTGTTTTGCAGATCAATGTGCGGAATCGTAAGCGACGGTGTATCTATGATGCAGTCATCATAAAACAATATATCCAGATCCAGCGTTCTCGGACCCCAATGGATCGTCCGCTCCCGCCCTGCTTCCGCCTCGATCTGATTCAAAAGCGCAAGCAGCTCCTCCGGGAATAATAAAGTCCGAAGCTCCAGTGCGCTGTTCAAAAATACGTCCTGTTCCACACCGCCATAAGGCTCTGTCTGAATGTAATCAGCTACTTTGATTACCTGACAGAGCGGATGATTTTTCAGTTTTTCCACGGCTTCATCAAGATAACCTTTTTTATCTCCCATATTGGAACCCAGCGCAATGTAGGCCTTGTGCCAGCCCCGCGATATTTCCACGCCGACCGATTCTACCGGAATAGTGATCGGTGCCCAAGGTTTTTCGATCTTGACATCCACCTCCTCCAGCAAAGAATAGCGAAGCAGCAGGCTCTCTGCCAGCTTTTCTGCCACTCTTTCAAGGAGTTTAAAGGTGTTTTCCTCAAAAAACTGCTTCACATACCGGCTGACATCCCCATAATTGATGGAACATTCCAAATCGTCTGTCAGACCTGCCTTTCGCGTGTCTGCATGCAAGACAAGCGAGACCAGGAATTTCTGCCCCAGCACATTTTCTTCCGGATATACTCCGTGATTCCCAAATACTGTTAATTTCTCTATCTCTATTTTATCCATTTCAAATCCTCTATCTGAATCACATTCTCACGATCTCAGCAGCAAGTGCTTCGATCTGTATTAAATGTTCACATCACTACCTTGCCAGAATTGCCTCTGTCATCTTGATGATCCGTGCGTTTTCCTTCACATCATGCACACGCACAAACGAGCATCCTTTCATGACTCCGATCACGGTTGTTGCCAGAGTTCCCTCCACCCGCTCATCTGCCGGAAGATCCAGCGTCAGACCGATCACGGATTTTCTTGATGTTCCCAGTAAAACCGGATAATTTAATTGTTGCATGATCTCCAGATGATTGATGATCTCCAGATTCATCTCGTATGTTTTACCAAAGCCAACTCCCGGGTCAAGAATAATCTTCTCATCCGCTACATTTGCTTTTTTTGCAATTGCAACACACTTCTGCAGATCGGTGATAAAATCCTTCCTAAAATCCTCGTACACCACTTCGTTCCGGTTATGCATCAGGCAGCATGCAGCCTCATATTTTGCAGTGTACTCTGCCACCTTACTGTCATGCTTGAAGCCCCAGATATCGTTGACCAGATCTGCTCCCGCCTGCAACGCGGCCAGTGTCACAGCTCCCTTGTAGGTGTCAATAGATATGGGAATGTCAAAATTTCTTTTGATCGCCTCAATGACCGGTGTCACCCGCGCGATCTCCTCTTCCTCCGAGATCACCACATGTCCCGGTCTGGTTGATTCTCCGCCGACGTCAATAATATCTGCGCCATCACGGATCATCTCCTCGGTATGCTTCAGTGCTGCATCGAGGTTATTAAACTTTCCGCCATCCGAAAAAGAATCCGGTGTCACATTCAAGATTCCCATAATGTAGCAGTGATTTTTTAAGTCAAATTCTTTGTTTCCTATTCTCATTTTCTATCCTTCTTATATCTTCGCGACGGTTCATCCCATCCCGGTTCTATTATCTTTTCTGGATCATTATCTCAATACTCGATCTTCAAATTCATCTTTTCTTCATCCCAGTTGCATTCTTCTCGCATGTCACAGGCAAAACAATTTCTTGATTTTTTGTCTGCCCAGTACAACATCTCATAATAAGGATTTTCTTCATCATTCAATGCATTTCTGTGATGCAGAATAGACGCTTTGATCGTATCTGTTTCTTCCTTCGTAAACCCGCAATCCGGCAGGATCACGTCACATAGATCCGCCCCTGCCTGCTCGTGGGGAATTCCCTTTTCGATCTGGTCGATCCTTCCGATGTCATGCATCAATGCCATCGCATAGATCACCTCTTTTGAGATTGAAAGCTGATGCTCCAAAGAATAAATATACATCAGTCTCGCCACGTCGATGAAATGCTCAAATGTATGCTTACAAAACATCCTGTCTTTTTCATCCACCTGTAATGCACGATATTTTTCCTGAAAAATGGGATGATTGTAAATTTGATCCACCCGTTTCATGAGCGCACCATCTGTAAAAAGGTCTGCTGCAAAGAATAGTCTGTCTCAAACACACCTCTGGTAACAATGGTGGATGTGATCGTCCCCGGCTTCTTCGCACCGCGCATGGTCATACACATATGCTCCGCTTCCAGCATGACCATGACACCCTTCGGCTGCAGATTTTTTTCAATGGCATCCGCGATCTGGGCGGTCATATTCTCCTGAATCTGCGGTCTTCTCGCAAATACCTCTACCGTTCTGGCAAGCTTACTCAGCCCTGCGACTTTCTCATCCGGAATATAGGCAACGTGTGCTTTTCCGTAAAACGGCAATAAGTGGTGTTCGCAAACGGAATAAAACGTGATGTCCTTTTCCAATACGATATTATTGTTTGTTGCGCTGAACTGTTTTTGCAGATGAACTGCCGCATCCTCATCCAGTCCGCAGAATATTTCCTCGCACATACGCGCGATCCGGTCGGGCGTTTCCAGCAGCCCTTCCCTGTCTACATCTTCTCCGATTCCTTCTAATATCAGCTTTACGCCTTCTTTGATCTTTTCACTATCCATTTGATTTTTCTTCCTCTATTATAATTTGACCGCTATCTATTCAGACTCCATCTCTATGCCGAAAAAGCTCCATCTAGATATGAATAGATGCATGTAATGCTCCAACACTGTATAATGATCCAAATGCACATACCCCGATGCTTTTGCGCTTCGCCATTTGGAGCGCAAGGTCAACCGCCTGCCTTGTATCAGTCGGTGCAACTACTTCTCCGTCAAATCCACATGCCCGGATCGCATCTGCACACTTCTTTGCAGACATTGCTCTCGGATTGTCCGGTGCGATGGTCACAAAGCTGTCCGCAAGCGGTAACATCTGTTTCAACATTTCATGATAGTCCTTATCCTTTAGGATGCCCGCGATGAATACAAATTTTTCGTCCGGGCAGTACTCCTTCAGATTGTGGCTTAACGCATGGATTCCATCGGGATTGTGTGCTCCGTCAATGATCACCAACGGATCTTTGGATACCACTTCAAATCGTCCGGGCCAGTGCACGCTTCCCATTCCTTCACGGATCGCATGATCCGAAATGTCATAGCCTTTTGCCCTCAGACGATCCACGATCTCCATCACCACTGCCGCATTCCCGCACTGGTGATGGCCAAGTAACGAAAGCGTTATTTTTTCCATTCGCTTCCTGTCTTCGCCGTTCTTTTTTTCGTAATCAAAACACTGTCCATGGAGACTCTTTTCTCTGACCCTGATCTGCTTAGCAGACGTCTGGATCAGGCGGGCTTTCTTTGCGACACATCGTTCCTGTAAAACGGCCATGACCTCTTCTGTTTGCTCCGCAGTAACTACAGTCCCGGCTTCTTTTATGATCCCGGCTTTCTTTTCCGCAATCTTTGCAAGCGTATCCCCAAGAAATCCCATATGGTCAAAATCAATATTCACGATCGCCGCGACTTCCGGCGTTTCAATGACATTTGTTGCATCATCCGTTCCGCCCAGACCAACCTCAAGCACCACAAGATCACAATGGCGCTCGTTAAAATACAAAAATGCAAGCGCGACCGCTTTTTCAAATTCTGACGGTGGATCATCCATCTGCTCGCAAACATCCTTCACCGTCTGGGCCAGCCTTGAAAAATCCTCTTTTGAGATCATCTCACTGTTGACCTGAAACTGTTCCCGATAATCAGAGATGACCGGCGATGTAAACAATCCTGTCTGAAATCCTGCGCACTGCAGGATCTGGGCTGTCATCGCGCATACAGATCCCTTGCCATTTGTGCCGGCGACATGGATAAATTTCAACTGTTCCTGTGGATTTCCCAGCTTTTCCAACAATACTTCCATGCGCGAAAGCCCCAGTCGGATCACCTGGTCATAGGATCTTTTTATAAATGCCTCTGCTTCTGTATACATCATCATATTTTCTTTGCACCATTCATTCCAAAACCTGAAAATAAAAAAGGCATCCATTTACCGTTCCCAGGAAATGAATGCCTAATATTTTCTGACAGCGGATGCGAAGGCACACCGCGAATCTCCGGTCATACAATGTACAACCCCGACTCTTCGTCCAACAGCAACTTCCCGTCCATTGGCACTTTACGCGTGACTTCTACTCTGTTCCTATTTGTTTATACGATTTTTAATATAGCGTTTCTCATGCAGGATGTCAACAACTTTATACATGCAGTTCAGCACTCATTACTAATAGGTCGTTCTGGCAGTTAAATGTTTTATCCAAGAATGTTTGCCAGTTCCTTCAACAATTCGCGGACATTAATTGGCTTAGCAAGATGTCCATTCATATTCGGCATCTGAATATCCATCAGGATCAGATCATAATATCCGGAAGGTGCCTTCTTAAGCATATCCTTTATTTTTCCTAGGTTTCAACTTGTTGTCACCAGAAATGTCGCTATTACATTTTTGTCACACATAATTACACTTAACACAAAAAAATGATGACTGTGAAGGTACTGAATAGATACCGTCTAGAAAATAAGAGCCTTGCTGTTACGCAAGGCTCTTGTAATAACGTGAAGAATCATTATTAATTGATATTTCTTGCTATTGTCTTTACAACCTCATCCATCACGATCGGCTTTGACAAATGCCCGTTCATTCCGGCATCCAGAGATGCTTGCACATCCTCTGCAAATGCATTTGCTGTCATTGCAATAATAGGTATTGTAACGGCATCCGGACGATCCTGCATACTACGAATGGCTTTTGTCGCTTCATAACCGTTCATCTTCGGCATCATGATATCCATGAGGATCAGATCAAATGTACCTTGCGGGTTTTCACCAAAGAATCTTACTGCTTCTTCACCATCGGCAGCTCTGGTAATTTTCATTCCCAGTTCTTCCAACTGCACGATTGCTATCTCAGCATTTAGTTCATTGTCTTCGGCCAAGAGAACTTTCAAGCCGGTCAAGTCTGCTTTACCAACAGCATACTCTGTTTTCTTTACCTCACAGGCATCCGTGATCTCCATAGGCAGATCAACAGTAAAGGTTGAGCCAACGCCCTTCTTACTCTCCACAGAAATCGTTCCACCCATTAAGTCCACATACCGCTTTGTGATAGCCATACCCAAACCGGTACCCTTATACTGTGTCCGGGCACCATGATCTTCCTGCGCGAACTCTTCAAAAATATGGTCAACAAATTCTTCAGCCATACCAATACCGGTATCGGCTATCCGATATTGTACAATGATGTGCTGATCATCTTTTCCGGGATGGTAGCTGACCGCATAGGTGACAGTACCTCCATCATGAGTAAACTTCACTGCATTTCCAAGAATGTTTACAAGCACCTCCCGAACACGCACTGCATCGGTCAACAAATAGCGCGTTTTCGGTTCTTCCAGTTCCGTTCGGAAAGTGATGTCTCGATTGGATAGGTAGCCATACATAATGGTAAGCACCGAATCCGTAACCTCAGAAATATCAACAGGTGTTGGTGTGTATTTGATCTTTCCGCTTTCAATACGGCTGATATCCAGCACGTCATTGATAAGCGCAAGCAAATGCTCAGAACTGTCACTGATCTTATCCAGGCAATTCTTAATTTCAGGAGGTGGACTATGCTTCATGGCAATATTGGTAAAACCAATGATTGCATTCATAGGAGTTCGAATGTCATGAGACATATTGTTGAGGAACGTACTTTTTGCGGCATTGGCTGTTTCTGCCACCATGCGCAGATGATTCAGTTCCCGATTTGTCTCCTGCTCCAACTTCACCAACTGGGCGCTACGCTGAACTCTGACAAAACTGATGAACACAAGAAGGATCAACAGTGCCATAGCTGATATGAAGATCGTCTGTGTCCGAATGGTAGCGTTCATCATATTCATGGTGCTGACTGCCACAGAGTCCGCAGGAATCAGAAGCATCAGCGTCATATCGTAGCCATCCATTGCTGTGAGGCAGTAGTAATACTCCGTCTCGTTCAGCAGGATATTCGCGGCAACTATACCCTCCCTATCCAGTTGCTCTTTGATCATGTCAAAACTCCGCCCCTGAACATACTCCGCTTCTTCCAGTGCCTTGTAAATATTCCGGGCACCAATAACATCATCATTGTCTGCATCAAAATAGGCTAATGTTCCATTCTTCTTGATGATATATGTTGCCGCACTACCGCCGTAGGTCGCGGTGGTATAATACTGTTTCACGGTTTGGATATCCTTCAGAAGCACAATATGAGTAAAGCGGGAATTAGATTCCCCCATTGTGATGGGGGAATCTAATTCCTGCGTAAAGACCAGAAAGCTCCCATCAATATTGTCTGTTTCAGAAACAAAGGTATGTCTCTTTTCCCCGTCTAACAGATGGCTGATATCATACCAGATACCTACGGGGCCATCGCTTAGATACGCCGTTCCCTGCTCATCCAAAAACATCACCCGGCATCCATACAGATCCGTACAGAAATCTTTTTCCAAATGCTCGATGCTATCAGACACATCCTGACTGTTCTTGAAATGAGTTCCCTGTACAGCGTTATTCAGTCCTGCCGCCAGATTCCAATGAGTCTTAAGGCCGCTGTCGAGATTTGCCTGAATCTGAGTTACCATTTCCTCCAACTGATTGGAACGCTCCTCAACTGTCAGCTTCATCAAGGAATTACGCATGAATAATACACCCAACACCAGGGAAACAGCCAGAATCATCGCAAACACAACGGGCAAAAGATATTTCGTTATTTGTTTTCTCTCTTGCATAGAACTATTCTCCTCAGATCTCTTTGATACGCTGCGTGTCAACGACCTGCCTGATCTTATCGCAAGGTAACGTAATCCGTAGGTGCTTCCAGTTGTCCGCCCTGCTCCACCAGGCACTGCGTCAGGTAGTCTTCTGCCTTGGGGCCGGTCGTATCGACTTCCGATACGCCCATTTGCTCCATGACCTCGGACATATACCAATCACGGTCGCCGTAGATCAAGAAGGAATAGGTTTGATTGCGATCCAGTTCCTTACCGTCTATGGTCAGAGCGTTTAAGGTGTATCCACTGTCGGTTTTTGTAATGTCCATCTCAAAACCGCTGGAAACGTACAGGGTGCTGTCATTGCAGACCGCGCCACGGTTGCCGGTCATCGAAAGGGTCGTCTCCACAAGGGTATAAATCTGATCACCGGTCAGCTCCATAAGGCCCGGCCAGCCGCCGTCATTCTTTGCAATATAACCGAGATCTTTCTGAGAATAGTCGCCGGTGTAGATGTCGTTTGCAACATAGCAGGACTGCATAAACACCAGATCCACGCCGGACAGCGCGCGCATGGTATTGGCGATCGCGGAAGCCGCCTGATTCCCGTGTTCCGGGGTAAAATCATTCGAATAGCCGGTATCGATGTGGGCAACGATCTCCGTGCCCGGTTCTTCTCCTGCCAGCTCCTGGTTGAATGCGTCCAGTGCTTCCTTCGCAGTCTGCACTTCATCGTTCAGGATCATCTGCACAACATCTTTGGAAATACGGAACATCTCGTTGGATGCCAGACGGATATACAGCTTATTCTGTTCAATGTAGGGCTTCAGGTTGTCCATCTCCGGCATCAGTTCCAGCGTCACATCCTTCTTGTAAGGCACCATGTTCTTGCCGTAGGAGATATGATCCTGCCCCTGCTGATTGACCATGGCGGTCATGATGTCCAGAATCAGCTTTTCACGTTCAGGGTCATCCATACCTTTGTTGGAAGCCGCAATCTGGAACGTGGGATAGGTCAGATACCAGTTGTCCTGCTCCGTCTGACCGAAATAGGGCAACAGCAGTACCTCGTCCTGACCACGACCTGGGAAGGTGATAACGTCCGCGCCGGTGCCACGGTACATAGCAGCCTTGCCTTCGCTGAATAAATCCTTGGGTGTTCTGTTGGGATAGGCGGCATCCTCTGCGCCCAAACCGACCTTCTCCTTGAAATCAAAGAAGTTCTCGAAAACGGGCAGCCATACTTCTTCAGAAAGCTCCCGGGTCGCACCGCTCTCATACTGCTGACGCCACTTGCGCCCCTCTATGCTCTGAAGCATGGGGAGCGAAGCTCCCTGCAGAACCTCCATGCAGGTATAGTCCGCAGAAAAGTCTGAAACGAAGCTTCGAATACCCACCGCCTCAAAGGCTTCGCAAGCAGCGACGAAGCTCTCGTAGTCTGTAGGAATGGGTACCTTGTACTCATCGAACAGGGTTTTATTGATGATAATGCCGTCCACCTCCGCACAGGTAGGAAGCCAGTTCACCGAGCCGTCATCATATGTATAGCTGTCCAGATAGGAACCGTAATAGGTGCTGGCCAGTTCGGTATTGCTCAGATCATACAAATAATCTTTCAGCAGCACCGCATCCTTCAGAGCAAAGCGGCGCACCGTCAGAATGTCGGGCATATCGTCATGATCCTGACGGAAACGGTAGTAATCCGTGGAATTGGTGGCCAGAATAAATTCAAACTCCACCTCCGGGAACAGATCACAGAGGTACTGGGTATAGCTATCCAGCATCTGATTACCCCAGCAGGCGACTTCAACCTTTTCCTTTTCCGTTCCCTTTGAACTTTCCTCTTTTTCTTCCTGTGTCTGGACGTTTCCCACAGCAGCATCTTCTTTACCGCTCTGATCTCCACATCCGGTCAGCAGCGTTGCTGCTAAGACTAATGACAACAAAAAACAAGTAAGTCTCTTCATCACTTTTCTCCCTTTTGCAATTTATTTTTTTCTCTATAAAGAATGAATTCGTAGCTATTGAACTATATTTTACAATATACACTCACAGAAATTTTACCAGACTGGCAAGCAGACGTGATGTATTCACCGGTTTCACGAGAAAACCATCCATGCCTACAGCAAATGCTCTGTCACGGTTTTCGGAAACTGCATTCGCAGTAAAAGCAATGATCGGCGTGTTTGCCCGTATTCGATTCGGAAGCTTTCGAATTCTCAATGTTGCCTCGAAACCATCCATCTCCGGCATTTCAATGTCCATTAAAATGAATTGGTAATAGCCGGGCGCATGTTCTTGCACTGCAGAAAGTGCTTTACTTCCGTTAGCAGCTTCCTCAAAAAGCAGACCGTGATCCAATAGCACTTCCTCAAGAATCTCACAATTAAGATCATTGTCATCAACAAGAAGAACACGTTTTCCCTGCAAGGCTTCGATTTGCCCGGCATCGATCTCATCCGTTTCGTCATTGAATGAGTCCCCAAGTGCAAAGGAAATCGTTCTTTCCATGCTACTATGAACATTACTGAGTTTATTCAAATAAGAATCCATCTGTGAGCCGTGTTTTCGGCAAAGCTCTGCATACCCAACTGCACTATTCAGTTCTGTTCGTAAATCTCTTAGTGATTTTTTTCGGAATTCATCAACCTTGTCGGCGGCTTCCAGTTTCTTTTCCAAAATATCCATCCTGTCAATCAGCTGCTCATGATTCGCTTGCGAACTAAGGATACCTCCATCCGGATACTGAAATTGCAGTTCAACCGAAACACCTAAAACATCAAGGCATTTTTGAAGTTCTTCAAAAGTCATACTCTCTTTGGAAAGTTTTCTGTACAAAGAAGAGGGATGTAGGCCCATTCGCTTGGCCAGATCTGATTTTGCAATTCCTAAATGAGAGCAAATATTGTTTATTATTTCTGATGTCTTCATACCACAAATCCTATCTTACTCAATTTGTTTGTTACATATTTGCAATCATAACATATATGTTATAAAATATCAATAGCAAAAACTGCAAAACAGCTCCACATTGTGGCATTATAAAAGAGCTATGCTGTTACGCATAGCTCTTGATTGAATAAAAACAACAGCTGTTCTGATTATTTAAAGTAAGCCACGCCGCTCTCAAAGATCTTCATATCCTGCTCGCCGTAGATGTTAACTGCGACTGCATCGCCGCGGCGCTCAGAGTGTGCCATCTTGCCGAGTACACGTCCGTCGGGGCTTGTGATACCCTCGATCGCCATGTAGGAGCCGTTGACATTCCACTCTTCATCCATAGTCGGATTGCCGGACTCGTTCACGTACTGGGTAACGACCTGTCCGTTCTCAAAGAGTTTATCCAGCCACTCCTTCGGTGCCACAAAGCGTCCCTCACCGTGAGAAGCAGGGTTCGTGTAAACACCGCCAAGCGTTGCACCTGCCATCCAGGGCGACTTGTTGGAAACGACCTTCGTGTAGACCATCTTGCTGATATGGCGTCCGATCGTGTTGTAGGTCAGCGTCGGTGAATCTGCGGTCTGCTCTGTGATCTTTCCGTAAGGAACAAGACCCAGCTTGATCAGGGCCTGGAATCCGTTACAGATACCGAGTGCCAGTCCGTCACGCTCGTTCAGAAGCTTCATGACCTCCTCGCTGATCTTCTCACTGCGGAATGCATTGGCAAAGAACTTTGCACTTCCCTCCGGCTCATCACCTGCGGAGAATCCGCCGGGGAACATGATGATCTGTGCCTGTGCGATGGCCTTGGTGAACTCGTCCACGGAATCGCGGATACCGGCTGCGTCCAGGTTCTTGAACACCTTTGTGATCACATTTGCGCCTGCGCGCTCAAATGCCTTAGCACTGTCGTACTCGCAGTTCGTTCCGGGGAATACCGGGATAAATACCGTGGGTTTTGCCACCTTGTTCTTGCAGACATAGATCTCCTTTGCCTCGTAGAGACCGGTTTTTACATCACTCTTATCGTCAACCGCGATCGTCGGGAATACTTTCTCCAGGGTTCCGGTCCAGACAGCGATCGCCTCATCCATCGGCAGGGTCATCTCATCATAAACGAAGGATCTCGTGTCATTGACACGTCCGATCACTGCAATATAGTCTTCCAGTTCTGCTGCTGCAAATGCCTCTTTCACTGCATCTACAGATGCTACCGGAACCTCTGCAACGAGGCTGCCGAATGCAGGCGCAAACAGCTTCTCTTTAGATACGCTGCTGTCGATCGTTACGCCGAGCTTGTTACCGAAGCCCATCTTGCTGACAGCGGCCACGATACCCTTTCCGTCCAGTGCATAGGCAGAAACGATCGCCTTCTTACCGATCAGTGTATGGATCGTATCATAGAGCTTCATCGCCTGCTCATAATCAGGCAGATCGTAAGCATCCTTTGCCATTGTGAAAAGCATCAGCTTGTTGCCAGCTGCCTTCAATTCCGGTGTGATCACATCCTGCTTGGTTGCCACATCCACCGCGAAAGATACCAGTGTCGGCGGAACATCGATCTCATTGAAGGTTCCGGACATAGAATCCTTTCCTCCGATGGAAGGAAGACCCAGTGAGATCTGTGCCTGGTAAGCACCAAGAAGCGCCGCAAACGGCTGACTCCAACGGGAAGGTTCCTCGCTCATGCGGCGGAAGTATTCCTGGAAGGTAAAACGAACCTTGGAATAATCACCACCTGCTGCCACAATACGTGACAGTGATTCTACAACTGCATAAGCCGCGCCGTGATACGGGCTCCAGCTTGATAAATACGGATCAAAACCGTAGGACATCATCGTTACGGTGTCACACTTACCCTCCAGTACCGGCAGCTTTGCTACCATAGACTGTGTCTCGGTCAGCTGATAGCGTCCGCCGTAAGGCATATATACACTTCCGGCACCGATGGAACCGTCGAAACGCTCCACCAGACCTTTCTGTGAGCAGACATTCAGATCCTTCAGTGTCTCTACCCATGCAGTCTTCACATCGCCCTGCTCCAGAGCTTCTGCGACTGCGGGTAACTCATATTTTTGAAAGAAGTTCTCGGACTTCTCCGGGATATCCACTGCTACGGTCGTCTCCTGATGTGCGCCGTTTGTATCGAGAAACGCGCGGGAAATATTGACGATCTCCTTGCCTCTCCACTCCAGCACAAGACGGGGCTGTTCAGTCACGGTTGCCACCTCAACTGCCTCCAGATTCTCCTCTGCGGCATATTTTAAGAACTGCTCTACATCTTCCGGTGCCACAACAACTGCCATACGCTCCTGAGACTCGGAGATTGCAAGCTCTGTTCCGTCCAGACCTGCATATTTCTTCGGTACAAGGTCAAGATTCACGCGCAGTCCGGCAGCCAGCTCACCGATCGCCACGGACACACCGCCCGCACCGAAATCGTTACATTTCTTGATCATATGGGACACTTCCGGTCGGCGGAACATGCGCTGTAATTTACGCTCCGTCGGCGCATTTCCCTTCTGAACCTCTGCGCCGCACACAGCGGTAGACTGTGTATTGTGTGCCTTGGAGGAACCGGTCGCACCGCCGATACCGTCACGTCCGGTACGTCCGCCCAGCAGAATGATCACATCGCCGGGATCGGAGGTCAGACGCTGTACGGCACTTCTGGGCGCAGCACCCATGACCGCACCGATCTCCATACGCTTTGCCACATAGCCGGGATGATAAATTTCCTTGACATATCCGGTAGCCAGCCCGATCTGGTTTCCGTAAGAGCTGTAACCCTGTGCCGCGCCCCGCACAAGCTTTTTCTGCGGCAGCTTTCCGGGAATGGTCTCTTTTACGGATACAGTCGGGTCAGCCGCACCGGTCACACGCATTGCCTGATAAACATAGGTACGTCCTGACAGCGGATCGCGGATCGCACCGCCCAGACAGGTCGCAGCACCACCGAATGGCTCGATCTCGGTCGGATGATTGTGTGTCTCATTTTTAAAGTTGACCAGCCACTCCTCGGTCTTGCCGTCTATCTCAACCGGTACAACGATGGAGCAGGCATTGATCTCATCAGATTCCTCCTGATCGTCCAGCTTGCCCTCTTTTTTCAGGCGCTTCATCGCCATCAGAGCCAGATCCATCAGACAGACAAACTTATCGTCTCTGCCCGCATACATCTTCCGGTGCGTCTCCAGATAATCCTTATAGGTGTCCTCCATAGGCGCGCGGTAATAGCCCTCACCAAAGGTCACATCCGTCAGCTCCGTAGAGAATGTCGTGTGACGGCAATGGTCTGACCAGTAGGTATCGAGCACACGGACCTCTGTCACGGAAGGATCACGCTTTTCCTCATTTTTAAAATAATTCTGAATGTGCAGAAAATCCTTAAAGGTCATTGCAAGATTCAGTGAATCGTACAACTCCTTTAAATCTGCCTCTGTCATATCGTTAAAGCCGTCAAAGATCTTTACATCCTCCGGCTCCGGAAAATCCTGTACCAGTGTTTCCGGCTTTTCCATGCCTGTCTCGCGGGAATCCACCGGGTTGATGCAATGCTTTTTGATCGCTTCCAGCTGCTCCTCCGAGAGCTCGCCCTCGATCACATAGGTCGTCGCAGAGCGGATGATCGGCTCCTCTTCCTCATTTAAAAGCCGCACACACTGTACGGCAGAATCCGCACGCTGATCGAACTGTCCCGGCAGGTACTCGACGCTGAACACAGCCGCTCCCTTCGCATCAAAGGTCTCCTCGTACAGATCATCTACCGGCGGTTCTGAGAATACAGTCACCTTTGCCTTCTCATAGGTGTCGTCCGAAATATTTTCAATATCATAGCGGATCAGCACCCGCACGTTTGTCACCGTCTTGATTCCGAGATAGCTTTTGATCTCTGACTTGAGATCCTTCGCAGCCACCGCAAAATCAGGTTTCTTCTCCGCATATACGCGACGCACATTACTCATGATTGTTCCTCCGTTTAGTAAAGTTAATGAAAACAATATCTATATAATAATCAGAAATCACAAAGATTGCAACCTTTTTGCCGGAAATGTATTTTTTCTTAAGCCTTCTTACTCTCCCAAAATTCCGAAAGTAACCCATCAACGCTCTCCAGAGTACAGCTTTTGCAGTCCTCCCACTCTCTCGGAAAAAGCTTTTGATTGTCACGCTGCAAAAAACGCTCGTCCAAAAGGGCAATGACACCGACATCCGTCAGCGTGCGGATGACACGCCCCGCCGCCTGTTGCACTTTGTTCATGCCCGGAAAACGATACACATAGTCAAACCCGTCTCCTCCGCGCGCGTCAAAGAAGTTTTTCAATATCTCACTCTCTCCTCCGATCTGCGGAATCCCGGTTCCGACGATGATCGCACCGATGAGCTGATCCTCCCGCAGATCCACACCTTCGCCAAAAATGCCGCCCATCACACAGAACGCCACCATGGAATGTTCCCGTTGCTTGGAAAACTCCTGTAAAAACTCCTCTCTTTGCTGCTCACGCATATTTTGCATCTGCATGATCACATCTATGTGTTCACCTGCAAGATACGAAAACTGTTCCTCCACATCAAGCATCATTTTATAAGACGGGAAAAAGGCAATATAGTTTCCTTTTTTTGCCTGTGCGATTTTTTCTATATAAGAAGCGATCCGCACAAACTCTTCAGTCGTCCGCCTCGTATACTTGCTGCTCACATCCCTGCCGACAAATAACAACCTCTGATCCGGCGTAAACACCGAATGGGCATACACCGCATAATTGTCATCCTTTGTAGACAACAGGCTTTTGTAATACTGAATAGGCAACAGTGTCCCTGAAAAAAAGATCGTGCTGTGCGCCTTGTCCAGACACGCCTGCAAGTTGACCGAAGGATCTGCACAGTACAGCTTGAGTGCAAAGCTGCCATCCTCCTCCATGGACGAATAGATCACATAGTTTTCATCGACCAGCTCATAAATGTTCAAAAAATTGCGCAATCCGAAATAGAACTCCATCACCTCATCGCGCTCGGGTATCGTCAGTGGCTTCTGCAAAAAGCGCTCCATCTCCGATGCCAGCCGCATGAGCGCAAACACCAGATCATTGACAGACTCGTGCAGCATATAATCCTCGCACTCCCGTTTGTAAGTCAGCAGGATCTTGTTCACGCGCTCCAGCTCCCGCTCCACCTTTTTGCTCCACGGTTTTAAGAGCCTTTTTACCGCCAGCACATCCTCCTTCACGATCCGTTCAGAATACATCTGCCTGCCGCGCTCCACAAGGTTGTGCGCCTCATCCACCAGAAACAGATAGTCCCCCCTGTTTCCTTCCGCAAAAAAACGCTTTAAATACACGGTCGGATCGAATACATAGTTGTAGTCCCCGACGATCACATCACTCCAACTGGAAACATCCAGACACAGTTCAAACGGACATACCATATGTTTGTCCGCCTGTTCCAGAAGCACTTCCCGCGAAAAGCAGTCCTCCTGCTGCAACAGATCAAACACTGCATCGTTGATCCGGTCAAAATGACCCTTCGCGTAGGGACAGGCATCCGGGTTACATTCCGGTTTTTCACACTTGCATAACTTCTCTTTTGCCGTGATCTGAACGACTTTTCCGCGATAACCATGCGCACGGAACACGGCGAAGGTCTCCATCGCCACGGTTGCAGTCACCGTCTTTGCCGTCAGATAAAATATTTTCTCTCCCTGTCCTTCTCCTACCGCTCGTACCGACGGAAACAATACAGATACCGTTTTCCCTGTTCCCGTCGGTGCCTGGATAAACAGATTCTTCCTGCGCAGGATCGTGCGGTACACATCCGACACCAGCTCCTTTTGTCCCAGACGATAATCAAACGGAAACTCCATATTTTTTATGGAAGCGATGCTCGTCTGATGCCACTCATACTGAAAATCTGCCCACTTGTGGTACTCCTTCATCAGGTCATCAAACCATTCCTCTAATTCCTCAAAGGAGTACTGCTCGTACAAACGGTTGACCTCCTCGGTATCCAGATCACAGTAGGTCATCTGAATGCCGATCTTGGAAAGCTCCTGCTGCAGCGCGTAAATATATGCGTAACATTTCGCCTGCGCCAGATGTACCGCGATCGGCCCCTCCAGCTTTGCCACATCCTGATAAATACCCTTGATCTCATCGATACAGGGAATGTCCTCCCGCGTAAAAATGCCATCGGCGCGCCCCTCGATCGTAAGCACATAACGCGGAGTCTCTATGTCCAGCCGTAACGGCACCTCTGCACTGTAGGAACTGCCCATCGCACGCTGCAGCTTTTTGTGGATGCGCGTGCCCTCCTGCATGGCATTCATCTGCATGCCATGGCTCATTCGGTTATCAATATCTCCCGAGCGCAACAAAAACTCCACCAGGTTGCGCACCGAAATGCGTACCTGCTGGAGTGGTCGTTCCTGCTCTATCGTTTCATGATCCTCTAATGACAATTCCTTTTGTTTCATGTTCATCACATCCGATCAGCGGCTGTAGCACACCTGACACCCGGTTATTCTATCCTGCCTTTCAACTGTCCTAAAACAGCATATCCTCATAATAGGGACACAGATTTTTGGCAGTCGGATCTTTGCCCTTCTCACCACGACATGGGCGGTTCGCCGCCCGACAGTCTGTGTCACAGTACCAGCGTGTCGGCTGCTCTGTTTCCTCTTTTCTTTGGAGTTCTCTCGCTTCTTCGCTCATATCACGCACCTCCTACGAAGAACACACACGGTTCTTTCCGGTATTCTTTGCCTGATACAATGCCTGGTCTGCCTGATCAAAAAACTTGCTGGCGGTATTCCACGGCTTATCATACTCTGCCACACCAAGACTCACCGTAAACTGATGCTCCTCGCCGGATGCATCCGTGAAAACAGTGTCTTCAAATCTCCGCCGGATCGTGTTGGCACGGGTCAGAGCATCTCTTTTATGGCATCCGCCCACGATCAGAACAAACTCCTCTCCTCCGTAACGCGCCGCAAAGTCCTTGCTGCCGCAATAGTTTTTAAAAATATTTGCCAATCCGAGTAACACCTCATCACCGAAGGCATGACCATAGGTGTCATTCACCTTTTTAAAGTTGTCAATATCTGCGATCAAAAGACAAAAGCACGCGTCCTCACGCTCCTTTTCTGGAATCTGGGCAAACGCCTCCATCCGTTTCTCCAGTTCCTCATAAAAACATTCGTGATTGTACAAGCCGGTGGCCGCATCCATGCGTGTCGCATCACCCAGCAGCATCGTCTGATCATGCACATACTTTGCATTATAGTATACCAGCCCGCCAATACAAAACATTCCGAACAGATTCATAAGGCTCCCGTTGTCAACCACCCGGTAACCTGTGAGATAAATCATCACATGACGAACCACAACACCCACTGCAAAAAGGATCACCTGTATCTTTGCCCAAGTCTGATCTGTCCAGACAGGAAAGGTTGCGATCACCCCGATCAGAAGACCATCCAACACGGCAAGCTTTGATGGATGTGACAACAGTATCACCAGATAAACATTTAATACTATATAGGAAACAATATGCAGCAATTCCTTTTCCTTTGCCACCACAATCCGGACGTATATCCAATAGATCACAAACGGAATGAGCATCGGCAAAAAACACTCTGCAAAAAGCCCCTTACGATAACCCTTACTGATCCATGTCATCAAAAACCAGATCACATTGATCACACCGTAACAGATACCCAGGTTTCTCATGCAGACGCCAACCAACGCACCGAATTTCTTTTCTCTTTGTCTATTGTAATCTTCAAGTGCTCTCATATCTCTATTTCCCTCATGACCGTCCAATCCCCCAGTCCGTTCAAAACAATTGACATTTATGTAATTGTACCATATTTTCACTCATTTGCAATGCATGATTTGTCACTATATGCTATTGAAAGGAATTTTGTCAATCTCTGAAAAATGTAAAGGAATCAAAAAAATGTTTATACAATCACGAGTTTTTGTCTATAGACACCAACAATTAAAAACGATACACTGATTTTAACAAAAAAACTATAAATGGAGGGGTAATTTTTATGGCAAAATACGTAATGGCATTGGATGCCGGAACCACAAGTAACCGCTGTATTCTCTTTAATGAGAAGGGAGAGATGTGCAGCGTGGCTCAGAAAGAGTTCACACAGTATTTTCCCAAGCCCGGCTGGGTAGAGCACGACGCTGAAGAGATCTGGTCTACACAGTTAGAGGTTGCAAAGGCAGCAATGGCAAATGTAAACGCTACCGCAGCAGACATTGCAGCCATCGGTATCACGAATCAGCGTGAGACCACCATCGTTTGGGATAAGAACACCGGAACACCTGTATACCATGCAATCGTATGGCAATGCCGCAGAACTTCCGAATATTGTGACTCTTTGAAGGAAAAAGGTCTTACCGATACCTTCCGTTCAAAGACCGGACTTGTGATCGACGCCTATTTTTCCGGTTCCAAGGTAAAATGGATTCTCGACAACGTAGAGGGGGTACGTGAGAGAGCTGAGAAGGGCGAATTACTGTTTGGTACAGTCGAGACATGGCTTATCTGGAAACTGACAAAGGGCAATGTTCATGTGACCGACTACTCAAACGCAGCAAGAACCATGTTGTTCAATATCAATACCTTAGAGTGGGATGAGGATATCTTAGCAGAATTAAATATTCCGAAATCCATGCTCCCGACACCCAAGCCGTCCAGCTGTGTATACGGCGATGCTGCTCCGGAATTCTTCGGTGGACCGATCCCGATCGCAGGTGCTGCAGGTGATCAGCAGGCTGCTCTGTTTGGACAGACCTGTTTCAACGAAGGCGAGGCAAAGAATACATATGGAACCGGTTGCTTCATGTTAATGAACACCGGTGAGAAGCCTGTATTCTCCAACAACGGCCTTGTTACCACGATCGCTTGGGGACTTGACGGCAAGGTTACCTACGCATTAGAGGGTTCTATCTTCGTTGCAGGCGCTGCGATCCAGTGGCTGCGTGACGAGCTGAAGTTCGTTGATTCCGCTCCTGATTCCGAGTACATGGCACGCAAGGTAAAAGACACCAACGGATGTTACGTTGTACCTGCATTTACCGGACTGGGTGCTCCTTACTGGGATCAGTACGCAAGAGGAACGATCGTAGGTCTGACCCGTGGTGTCAACAAGTATCACATTATCCGTGCCACTTTAGAGTCCCTTGCTTATCAGGTAAATGATGTACTGGCAGCCATGAAGGCTGATTCCGGTATTGATCTGGCAGCACTGAAGGTTGACGGCGGAGCTTCCGCAAACAATCTGCTGATGCAGATGCAGTCAGACATCATTCAGGCTCCCGTAAACCGTCCGGTATGTGTAGAGACCACCGCTATGGGTGCTGCATATCTGGCAGGTCTGGCAGTTGG
The DNA here is from genome assembly GCA_051879675.1 of Lachnospiraceae bacterium. Taxonomy (GTDB): domain Bacteria; phylum Bacillota; class Clostridia; order Lachnospirales; family Lachnospiraceae; genus W0P33-017. Next base: position 39,334 of record JBJEML010000114.1, read on the forward strand.
CTACTGGGCAAGCAAAGAAGACGTCATCAAGAACTGGGCAATTGACCGTACTTTCACACCTGAAATTGCAGCAGATGAGGCGGCAAAGAAAGTAAAAACCTGGAAGAAGGCAGTTACCTACGCATTCAACTGGGCAAAGGAAGACTAATCGATTCTGTTCAGTAATCTACGGAAAAACGAAAAAACATCATGACAGGAGGAATTTTATATGTTACCTTATATAGCAGAGTTAATCGGAACATTTATGTTGATCCTTTTAGGAGATGGCGTTGTTGCTAACGTAACTTTGAACAAGTCAGGTATGAAGGGCGCAGGATCTATCCAGATCACATTTGCATGGGGTCTTGCAGTTATGGTTCCCGCTTGCATCTTCGGTGCAGCTTCCGGCGCACACTTCAATCCTGCACTTACTATCGCACTCGCTGCTGAAGGCAGCCTTGCATGGGGTCTGGTTCCCGGATACATTGTTTCTCAGTTTATTGGTGCTTTCCTGGGCGCTTGCTGCGTATACGTTCTATTCAAGGGACAGTTCGACGCAACTGATGATCCCGGAACAAAGCTTGGCGTATTCTCTACCGGACCTTCCGTTCCGAATACCAGCTTAAACCTGCTCAGCGAGATCATCGGTACTTTTGTACTCGTATTCGCTATCAAGGGCTTCGGCAATGTTGACGCTGCAGGCGGCATCGGCAACTTATATGTATTTGGTCTCATCGTTTCCATCGGTATGTCACTCGGTGGTCTGACCGGATACGCGATCAACCCTGCAAGAGATTTAGGACCTCGTATCGCTCATGCTTTATTACCGATCAAGGGTAAAGGATCTTCCAACTTTGGTTATGGTTGGATCCCTGTAGTTGGACCGGTCATCGGTGGTTTATTAGCAGTTGGTTTATTCAACATCATTCCTTGGTAATTCATTAGGAACATAGAAAATATAATATCTAGCAAGAGATGAGAGCCGTGCTAGGAGATACCGGAAACGGTATCTCTGAAGCGCGGCTTTTTTCAGGAGGGAAAATTATGTATGACGTAGTAATCATTGGTGCAGGTGTGACCGGAAGCGCCAGTGCACGGGAGCTGTCCCGTTATAACTTAAATATTTGTGTAGTGGATAAGGAAGAAGACGTCTGCGCAGGTACATCCAAGGCAAACAGTGCAATCGTACACTCCGGGATCGACTGTACCCCCGGCACCCTGATGGCAGAATTAAATGTAAAAGGAAACGAACTGATGGAGCCATTGTCAAAAGAACTGGATTTCTCCTTTAAACGCAACGGTTCCCTGATCCTGTGCTTTTCTGAGGAGGATCGTCCGAATCTGGAAGCACTCTTTGCACATGCAGAAAAAAACGGAGTCCCCGGATGCCGCATCATAGAAAAAGAAGAACTTCACCGGATGGAGCCCAACGTATCCGATGAGGCAATCGCAGCGATCTACTGCCCGACCGGCGGGATTGTATGTCCTTTCGGATTAAACATCGCCATGGCAGAAAACGCCTACACCAACGGTGTGGAATTCCGCTTCAATACCGCTGTACGGAAGATCACAAAAACGGAGAAAGGCTGGCTGTTATCCACAAACAACGGCGATATCCTCACCAAGGTCGTCGTCAATGCAGCCGGTGTCAACGCTGATATCTTCCACAACATGGTAAGCAAAAATAAGATCCACATCACACCCAGACGCGGCGAATATTGTCTTCTGGACAAGACCACCGGAGGCATTGTAAGCAACACGATCTTCCAGCTGCCCGGAAAGTACGGCAAAGGCATTCTTGTGACACCTACTGTTCACGGAAATACTCTGATCGGTCCTACCGCTGATGATCACGAAGACAGAGATGCAACCAACACAACTGCTCCGGGACTGGCACATGTCATCTCAGCAGCTACCAAATCCGTTCCGACTGTTCCGGTGCGTCAGGTCATTACCTCTTTCTCCGGAAACCGTGCGCATGAGGATCATCATGAGTTCATCATCAAGGAACTGGAAGATGCTCCGTTCTTTGTTGACGCAGCCGGTATTGAGTCTCCGGGGCTTACCAGTTCTCCTGCGATCGGTATCAAGGTGGCAGACATTGTTGCTGATCTGCTAAAACCCGAGAAAAATCCGAATTTCAACGGAACCAGAAAAGGAGTGCTTGATCCAAAGACCCTCTCTGAGGAAGAATATGCACAGCTCATCGCGGAGAAACCGGAATATGGTAACATCATTTGCCGCTGCGAAATGATCACGGAGGGTGAAATCATGGATGCTATCAACCGGCCGCTCGGCGCCAAATCCTTAGACGGTGTCAAGCGTAGAACCCGTGCCGGTATGGGAAGATGTCAGGCAGGCTTCTGCTCTCCCAGAACAATGGAGATCATTTCCCGTGAGCTTGGCATTTCCCAGCTTGAGATCACCAAAAACGGCGGAAGATCCAATATGGTTGTCGGCTACAGCAAGAAAAGCATTGAGGAGGCATAAACTATGAGTTCATATGATATCGTAATCATCGGCGGCGGCCCTGCCGGTCTGGCGGCAGCCGCTTCAGCGAAAAGAGAAGGCGTAGACAGTATTCTGATCCTGGAACGCGATACACAGCTTGGCGGTATTTTAAACCAGTGTATTCACAATGGTTTTGGTCTCCACACATTCAAGGAGGAGCTGACCGGTCCCGAATACGCACAGCGCTTCATCGACCAGATTGAGGAACTGAACATTGAATACAAGCTGAATACCATGGTCATGGACATCTCTCCCGCCAAGGAGATCACCGCCATGAACCGCACTGACGGACTGTTCCACATTCAGGCCAAGTCCATTATCCTTGCCATGGGATGCCGCGAACGCTCCCGCGGTGCATTAAATATCCCCGGTTACCGTCCCGCCGGCATTTATTCTGCAGGTACTGCGCAGCGTCTGGTAAACATTGAAGGTTTTATGCCCGGTCGTGAAGTCGTCATCCTCGGCTCCGGTGACATCGGACTGATCATGGCAAGACGTATGACCTTGGAGGGTGCAAAAGTAAAGGTTGTTGCGGAACTGATGCCCTATTCCGGCGGTTTGAAGAGAAATATCGTACAGTGTCTGGACGACTTTGGTATTCCGTTAAAGCTCAGCCACACCGTTGTTGACATCAAAGGAAAAGAGCGTCTGGAAGGTATCACCCTCGCAGCAGTCGATGAAAAGGGCAAGCCGATTCCGGGCACAGAGGAAGAATACAGCTGTGACACTCTGTTGCTCTCCTGCGGTCTGATTCCCGAAAACGAGATCTCCCGCAGCATCGGCGTTGACATGGAACCTGTGACTTCAGGTCCGGTCGTTAATGAAAGTCTGGAGACCAGTGTAGAAGGTGTTTTCGCCTGCGGAAACGTGCTTCATGTACACGATCTGGTTGACTTTGTATCCGAGGAAGCTGCCGCTGCCGGACGCAATGCAGCCGCTTATGTAAAGGCAGGCGGAACACTCGGCGAAAAGAGCAAAGAGATTCCGATCAAGGCAGTCGATGGTGTGCGCTACACCGTGCCGAAAATGCTCCATGTCAACCGCATGGCAGACGAGCAGATCGTCCGCTTCCGCGTTGGCGCTGTCTATAAAAACTGCTATATCTCCGCCTACTTAAATGACGAGCGGATCATCCACAGAAAACGCCAGATCATGGCGCCGGGCGAGATGGAGGAGATCAAGCTGAAGAAGGAGCAGTTGGAAGGCTTTGACGGCTTAGAAAACATTACTGTGAAGATTGAGGAGGCGTAAACCATGGAAAGTAGAAACCTGACCTGTATCGGCTGCCCGATGGGCTGCCTCATGACAGTAGAAATGGAAAACGGTGAAGTGCTGTCCGTCACCGGAAATACATGTAAACGCGGCGATGATTACGCAAGAAAAGAGGTCACGCATCCGACCCGTATTGTGACCAGCTCCGTCTATGTAACAGGCGGCACCATTCCAATGGTGTCCGTAAAGACCGCCCATGACATTCCAAAAGAAAAGATCATGGACATCATGGCGAGCATCGAGCACGTAACGGTTGCTGCTCCGGTAAAGATCGGTGATGTGATCGTTGCAAACGCTGCTGACACCGGGGTAGACATCATTGCCACCAAAGATATTGCAGCTATCTAAATCCACTCAAAAGGGGCTTCCAAATGGAAGCCCCTTTTATTATCCTACCAGTCGCGGTTCTGCATGCGACAGATCCAGCGTATGGATCATCGGTTGTGTATCCATCATTGCAAGGAAGCTGTGCACCTCTTCACTCAGTTCTTTGTCCGTCTTGCGTATTCTGTGATAAATATAATCCATCAGGTAATAGCAGTATGCAGTCGTCACAAATTGAACGCAGAAGTTCAGATCTGCTTCGCTGCCGCCTGCCCGGTTATAGCGGATGAGGATTGTACGCATCTGCTCCCGGATCGGCGCAGAGATGACGGGGAGCAGCTTAGGCCACTCGATCTCATTCACCACGCGTTCGAAAAAGGGCCGTTCCTCATCCAGCACATGAAACAAATGCATGGTCCACTCCTCCATTGTCTGATCTTTCTCACAGGAGATACGGTTTGCAAAATCATAGCGCTCGATCCACTCCAACACATCGTAGATGTCCTTAAAATGATAGTAAAAGCTCTGACGACTCATGTTTGTGGCATCCATGATATCCTGAATAGTAATCTTGCGGATCTCTTTTTTTCTCATCAGTTGTTTCACGCAATCAGCTATTTTTCGTTTTGTTGCATAACACATACCACTTCTACCTCCCCTATTCTACATGTTCCACACATCCTCGTTCGTCGTTGAAATTGCGATTGCCCCCGCATCCAGCGCCTGTATCACATCCTCTTTTTCCGCGATCAGACCGCCGGCAATAATGGGCACCCCAAGCTCTTTCTTCATCCGCGTGATAATCTTCGGCATCAACCCCGGCAGGATCTCCACAATGTCTGCATAATCACCGATATGACGGTTCAGATTTGACAACGCCTTGGAGTCAATCACAAAAATACGATAGATCGTACTCAGATTCAGTTGTTTTCCCCGCCTGATCTGTTCGTATCTGGTGGATATAATGCCATCCGCCTTCGTATATTTTGCAATAAAATCAACTGCTTCCTCCCTTGCGCCCAGACCTGCGATCAGATCCATGTGCACCATGACCTGCTTTCCTGCCGCTTTGAGCTGTTCCGTAATCTCTGCAATCGTTGAAACTTCCCCATACAGCACGAACACAACGGTTTCGTCGTGCGCTTCGAGACAGGCCTTCAATCCTGCATCGTCCTTGATTGCCATAATGATTGGATTGTCTGATAATGCGTCGTATAACTGCTGTTTCATCTTAACCCCCTTAAAATATACTACAGGCAGTCCACTTTCATTCCACTTAACGAAAAAGAGTCAAAAAAAGAACGTAACCGAATATATAACATCTCTGCTATTCGTCACGCCCTGCTCTACTCTCTTGGCTTCCATATGTTTACTATAGATATATTTTAACTTCCAAATATCAAAAATACAACCCCCATTTGTATTTTCGACAAAATAGCACATTTCCCGACACAGGTTTTGTGCATTATGCACATCCTATTGATGTGTCATCATGTGTCAAATAAAAATTCCCTCCTGAGCAGATTTGGCAATTTACCCGGTCTGCTCAGGAGGGCACAACTCATTTTATACGGTCGCGTTATTTTTTTAACGCTAAAACTTTGCGGTCTGTTTTGTTTCCTCAATCTCCTCGAGAATGGTCTCCAGATCACTGCCGCACATCGCACTGACAGATGCCGCGACTGCGCTCTCCACGATCGGCGCGTCTACCATACGCACCTTATCGCTATCGTATTCCTCCAGCACCATCTCCGTCGTCATGACTGCACTGCCCATATCCATGAGAATGATCACGCCGTCATCCGAATACACACTGTCAATAGCTGTCTTGATCCGGTCATAGCTCGTTCCAAATGTCCCGTCCTCAAGCCCTCCGGCTGCTACAATAGTTGCGCTGTCTGCCATCATTTTTGTGAGGTCTACAATACTTTCTGCCAGCTTCTCACTGTGAGAAACAATTACGATTCCTACCATAAGTATCTCCTTTAAAATACTTTCGCGATTTCCTTCAGCAGCAGTGTGAAGGACGTTGCACCGGGATCCTGATGTCCGATGCTGCGCTCTCCGAGGTAGCTTGCACGCCCCTTGGTAGCCACCATCGGTTTGGTGGCCTCCACGCCTGCTTCCGCTGCCTGTACCCCGGCTTCCAGCACCTGCTTTGCATCTGCCCCTGCTGCCTGCTGCTCTTTCATTGCATCCAGCGCAGGCACCATTGCATCCAGCATCGTCTTCTCTCCGGTCGTGGATTTTCCGCGTGCCTTGACACCCTCAATGCCCACTTCCAGTGCTCCGAGAAAATCTGCCATATCAATCTCATCTTTGGCACCGATCGTCATTCCCGCCTTCATAAAAGCGGTTCCGTACAACGGTCCGGAGCTGCCGCCAACCTTTGATACAAGCGTCATCCCGACCGTTTTTAAAATATTGCCGATGTCCTTCTGTTCCAGACTTTCTGCCTGCTTTTCCACCTCAGCGAAGCCTCTCGCCATATTGATGCCGTGATCGCTGTCTCCGATTGCACTGTCGAGATCCGTCAGAAGCTCCTTGTTCTCCTCCATTGCCTTTGCCATGCCAAGCAGAATCTCAACCACTTTTTTCCGGTCTGTCATTTTCCAGTCACTCCTTTATATTTGATCTGTTGTAGTTCTTCACAGATACCTTATGCCTTCATTGCAGGCGTATCGGCCTTTGCTGACAACAATTCCTTCAACTGGTCATCCAGTTTCAGAACAGAAATAGAAAAACCGGCCATATCGATGGAAGTCATATACTCGCCAACAAAGGTCTGTACAACCTTGATACCTTTTTCTGCCAGCACGTCTGCGACACGGTTGTTGATGATGTAAAGCTCCATCAAAGGCGTAGAGCCGGAGCCGTTGACCATCACTGCCACCTCGCTGCCGCTGTAATCAATGTCAGCCAGGATCTTCTCTAACAGATGATCGGTGATCTCATTTGCGGTCATCAGCTTCTCACGATGTGTTCCCGGCTCACCGTGGATACCGATACCCACCTCCATCTCATCCTCTGCCAGTTCAAATCCGGGCTTGCCGCTGGCGGGAATCGTGCTGGGAAGTGTCGCTGCGCCCATCGTGCGCACATTGTCAATTACCTTCTGGGCTACCGCCTGAACCTCGTCAAGACTTGCTCCGGTCTCTGCCAGAGCACCTGCGATCTTATGTACAAATACGGTTCCTGCCACACCGCGGCGTCCGACCGTATATAAGCTGTCCTTTACTGCCACGTCATCATTGACAACGACCTGCTTGACATTGATGCCCTCCATCTCTGCCATCTCTGCTGCCATCTCGAAATTCATGACATCTCCGGTATAATTCTTGATGACCATGAGCACACCTGCATCCGTTGCGATCGCCTTGATACCCTCTAAGATCGCATCAGAAGCCGGTGAAGTATAAACAGCTCCTGCGACAGCCGCATCCAGCATACCTTCCCCAACGTATCCTGCATGTGCCGGTTCATGTCCGCTTCCTCCACCGCTGATCAGAGCGACCTTTCCCTCTTTCTTTTTTGCACGGACAACCACATTGTATCCGTCGACCTTTTTCAGGTACTGCGGATAAGCCTTGATCAAGCCCTGAATCATCTCATCTTCTACTGTTTCTACGCTGTTGATAATTTTTTTCATTGTAAAATACCTCCACCCATAGATTTGTATAGTTTATAATACCTACAAATCTATCTTAGCACGGGCACGGACAGTATTCAAATTGTATTTTGTGCGTTTTAGACAGAAGCGAAAATGTGTAAGATTCAGAGCCACACTCTGAATCTTACACGTCACTGCAACATCCGGCGATACCGGTTCAGACACGCAAACACTTCTTCTCGCCGGGGCATCGCAAGATTCCCCGGAAGGTCGCTGCTCTGTCCGCGCCGCGCAAAGAGCGCCGCAAATCCCTCTCTCTCCATTCTTTCGTACAAGGAATTTACCACTTCCTGCACGGTATGCGTCTCATCAAATCCCTGTTCTTCCATATATCTCATCACAAGCCCCAGTGTCTGCAGCTGCCCGCTGTCAACAAGCTGTTCCACATAGCGCAGATCGATCGTCTCTTTACTGACAGAGATACTTTCCATACCCTGCACCTTCAGCTTGATCTGACCCTTATAATACACATCCGGATGCTTCTCCGGGCGTCTGTCAAAATCGGGATTTTTCTGCCGTCCGGGTGCCTGAGCCACCGACGGGTACTCCACCGCCAGACCTTTTGCATATTCTGTGATATCATACGGCAGATAGCTGTCCATCTGGATGATCGTATCCGCAACGTCAATATAGGCACCGCAACTTCCGGCAACGAGAACCGTGGATATGCCATAGTCCTCCTTCAGCTCCCACACACGCTCGATATAGGGTGTGATCGGCTCCTTGTCCCGCGCGATCACGCGCTGCATCAGCTCATCACGGATCATAAAGTTTGTCGCGCTCGTATCCTCATCGATCAGCAGCGCAGATGCCCCCGCCTCGATCGCCTCCACGACATTCGCCGCCTGCGAAGTGCTGCCGCTGGCATCCTCACTGTCAAAACAATCCGTTGATTTTTTGTTTGGCAGATCGCCGATAAACATGGAAATATCCGTATGCCAGATACTTCGTCCATCCTCCGCGCGGATCTTCACCGCATCCGCATCGGTCAGCACATACTCTCTTCCGTCTCCTGCAATATGTGCGTAGACACCGCGCTCCAACGCCTTTAACAGTGTCGATTTTCCGTGATAACCACCGCCTACCAAAAGCGTGATCCCACGTCGAATGCCCATTCCTTCAATCGTCCGTCCACCGCTAAGCTGTAACGTTACGCGCAGAGATTCCGGTGAGCGGAATGGTACTGCCTGCTTCATCGGCTTGTCCGATACCCCGGATGCACGTGGCAGCACAGCGCCGTCTGCCACAAATGCCAGCAAGCCCTGCTCTTTCATCTGTCTGCGCAAAATTGCCTGATCTGCTGCCAGCCGCACCGCCGTCTGTGCCTCTTTCGCGTCGATATTCCGGTACAAAAACGACTGTTCTACACATTGCGGCAAAAACTGATATAGGATCTTTACCAGTTCACGCGCATTGATCGTGCGCCCGTTTGCCGGAAATCCCACCTCAAACCGGGCGATCAAACCACCGTCCTTGCAGATCTCTACCGCGCTTCGCGCCAGCACCTCCTGTCCCGGGCGCATCACAGCGATCACTCCGCTCTTTCCGGAGCCCTTCGCCTGAAAGGAAAATTTACCGGAAGCACGCACAAAGCGGCGCAGCAGATGGTCCTCCAGTGCAATCTTTTTTTCCGGTGTATCATACATGTCCGTCGGAATACCTGCCACATTTGCCGGAATCTCCACATGCAGTCTGGAAGGCGCCGCAAACGGGTCGCCCTGTACATGGTCAATACCAAGTATAAATTCTTCAAAACGCCACACACCGTGGGTCTCCTTATAGGCAGGATACCCACGGTGATCGATCGTCTCCAATAATTGACGCAAATCTTTTGCTGACTTCATCATTGTGTTTTCTCCACTTCATCTTTGCCTGATTTATTACGTTTGCATATGAAATGCAATAACTGTATTCTAGCATAGTTCTGTTTTCTACACAATGCCTCCCATTCCCATGGAACCCGTGTCAGAGATGGAAAGTCCGGACGCATCGATCAGTTCTGCATCATCCGCGGACTGCCCATCCGTTGTAGACGGGATCGTGCCGGCGAGCTGTCCCTGCACGCTCTGCACCCGCAGCTCACAAAACTGCTCCAGTGCATCCACACCCTTCTCAAATTCCTCAAAGGTACAGAATTTCGTCGGGTCTTTCTCTACATAAGTCGCGATGAGTGTTTCTGTTGTCCGGATCATTTCCGGGATGTCTACCTGATCCAGAAACTCTTTGAAATACTGATGATAGAGCTGTGTGTATTCCTCGTCCGCAAAGATCCATGCAATCATCGGACGGTCCTCCATCGACCCGCCTGAAACAGGTGTATCGATTGGCTCATTGACCGATGTCGTCGCATCCTGTGACTGAAAGCTTCCAAACGCAAGATTGTAATCCCACGGAATCATGGAGAGCGCGCCATCTTCCTCATAAAGATAGTAATTATGGATCATGGAACCGGTATAACTGTCTCCGTTGCAGACAAAATTATGAACCACAAAGTAGCGAATGACCTCATCGACATTGACCACCTCATCAATCTGCTTGTTTTCGCTCAATGCTTTCAGAGATTCGATCAGGCGCGTCTGATCCGCCTTTGTGATATCCGTCTTGGCATTGTCAAAAATATTTGCGTAGCTGTCCGGATCATCATCGATATACTGCAGCATGACATCCGCGCTGCCCCTCGCCATTCCATTTTTTCCACCGCCGTTTTCACCATTGTTGCCGGCAAGATCGCCATGCATCCCGCCTCGTCCGCCAAAATCTTTTGCAGGCTTCTGTCCACCCGGTGCACGCGCTCCGTCAGGCATCTGCGGCTGTTCCGGTGCGTTTTCCGGGTCAAAATCCTCCATATTGAAGTCCTTCCCGTTTCCGCGTCCGCCACCCATGCTCATACTGTCGGGTTTATATAATTCGCCGTGATCGGATCCATAATTTCTCTCTAAAAATGCATCCTCCACATCCTCTACCGCCAGAAACAGTCCCCAATCCTCTCCGCCTACCGTGATAGATGCATAGCTGCACAGTGGTGAGGGAACTCCCGCCTCACGCATGAGCTGATAGGTCAGATAATCCTTCATATAGGTGTTGTCCTGAATGATATTATTCAGACACAGTTTATCCAGACCGTAATAATTTTCTGCCGAATTGTAATGGTCAAACTCTATTTTTAAACTGTACCGGTCACTGCCCATCTGTGAAACATTGCTGAGCGATGTATTTCCCTTTGCCCGGATACCGACATTTTTGTAGGACTCTCCGTCTATCACCAGGGTACACGTCGTATATTCCTCGTTCTCACATGTCTCTAAAAAGCCTTCCCAGTCATCCATCTCGATATCGATCTGATGTACCCTTGAGGTGTCAAACAGTCGATTTTCATAACCGGTAGTTGCCTGTGCCGTGATGCCAAAGACTTTGCCATTCATAAAAAGCAGGGTCACAACCATAGCGATCACCAGCGCGATGACACAGATCCTGTCTATATATTTATGGGTTGACATATATTCCTCCTTTACGAAACCGCAAACTCACCCCACAGTTTCGATACAAAGATTCATTCTCTTTTACAAATTCGTGCATTCTTATTAGCCCATGTAGTCACCATTGTAGCTGACTAAAACTGCACTATGCACCTTCGGCATATCGGCAAGCTCATTGATAAAATCGGTGTTATCTTCTTTTAAACGGATCTCCAGATTCAGCTCTACCAATCCTTTCTGAGCGGATTTGCTCTTGACGACACACCGCTTTGTGTGCTGATCCAAATACTCCTTCGCATGTACTTCACTGTCGTGATCCTCACACTGGAGCACAACGATATAGGGATTCGTGTATGATTTTTTGTTGACAAATACGATGAGCACGATTCCGATCACTGCACTTCCGAATACTGCAAGCGGAATCAGACCTGCTGCCAGCACAATACCAACCGCGATGGACCAGAACAAAAAAGCAATATCAAGAGGCTCCTTGATCGCTGTCCGAAAACGAACGATGGAGAGCGCACCGACCATACCGAGTGATAATACAACGTTACTCGTCACTGCGAGGATCACGAGTGCGGTGATCATTGTCAGCGCGATGAGCGTCACGCCAAAGCTTGCGGAATACATCACACCCGTAAACGTTTTTTTGTAAACAAAATAAATAAACAGTCCCAGTGCAAACGCAAGCAACAATGTCAACGTCATATCCAAAACACTCACGCTGGTCACATTCTCCAGAAAGCTTGATTTAAAAATATCATTGAAAGTCATATCCTTCTTGTCTCCTTTTTTGAATTGATTGATCTTATAACATCAGCAGGAACCGCATCATCTGCCCGAAATTGTTCCGTCTGTTACAAGGCTGTTATCCGTAGATCCTGCATGCCGCATATTTTGAAAATGATGTGGTCTGCCTGCTGCCAAGCTGCACGGCATCCCGGATCACGGACGGAAGAAATTCATCCCATTTTACTTCCAGGAGCGTCACAGATTCTCCCGCCGGAACGGTCACGCAGTCCGGATTCAAAAAATCCGTGCACTGTAACCCGGTCCGGATGTTATAGTCCAACGTCACCCGCACGTTTCCGGGGCCATACACAAAAGGTTCCCGCGTGTAGTCAACGATCGTTTTCGGCCGAAAGCCTCCGTTTTTCATTTTCACGTAGAGCTCCCGTATGAGCGGTCTGTCGTCATCCCGCATCCACTGAATATCTCCATCTACAATACTCTGTGCCTCTTTGGCACTGATCACTGCGCGATCCTTCGTCCCCAGACCGTTATATTTTCCCTTTTTTTCCAGATGGATCTCGGAGGTATCTCCGTTATAATAGCGTATCCGAAATTTTTCCCGACGGTTCACACCATCAATTTTTTCCCGCAGCGCCTGATCTGACAGATTGTCAAAATAAAGACTCCGGATCAGATACTTTCCATCCGTCGCATTCTCATCCGTTTTCGCAACCGCCCGCAGTCGCTGCCGAATGGCGATCATATCCGACGCATCGATGACGTGCTTTAACTCATGCCGAAATACGATCTGCTGGTTTTCCTGCATCTCATCTCACTTCCTTTCCGCAAGCTCTCGTAACTGTTCAGTACCTTCACAGTCACAATTTTTCTTTGTCCCGGCAATGCGGCTTCTGACGTTTTGACACACACCCGCACCCGACCTGAAACTGATTGTAAGCATGATTGCTGAAATGACGCTGAAAAAATGCTGGGCAGACATAGAATTTACAAAAACATCACAGAATCCACGCAAATACACGGCATCCACGACATTGCCAATCTTAAAATTCTTGGATATAATGAGTGCAAATAAGTTAACAAGCCTGCATAATTAGCAAACCCCGATATCTGAAAAGGAACGGAAATAACTGATGAAAATACTGATTGTTGAAGACGAAAAACTACTTGCAGAATCTTTGAAAACATTGCTGGAGGCAAAAGGATTTGAAGCTGAAGCGGTCTATGACGGAAAAAGCGGACTGGAATATGCCGGGCTCGGTATTTATGACCTTGTGGTCTTAGATGTGATGCTGCCCGGACTCGACGGGTATCAGGTTGCCAAAAAACTGCGATCCATGAAATGCGGAACACCGATCCTGATGCTCACCGCAAGATCTGGTCTGGAGGATCGCATCGAGGGACTGGATGCCGGCGCAGACTATTACCTCTCCAAACCCTTTGACTCACGTGAACTGCTGGCATGTGTCAATGCACTGCTTCGACGGCAGGGTTCCCAGGTGGATGAACTTTCCTTTGGAAACACGTCTCTCGCCCTCTCCTCCGGTACACTGATCTGCGGAAAGGAGAACATCCGCCTGTCCGCAAAGGAATTTGAGATCATACGCCTTCTTTTTCAAAATCCGGCGCGCAATCTCTCAAAGGAGACGATTCTCGCTCACGTATGGGGCTATGACTCGAATGCAGTGGAAAATCATGTAGAAGTATATGTAGGATTTCTGCGAAAGAAGCTTTCCGCGATCCGTTCAAACGTATCGATCGTAGCCATTCGCAGACTTGGATATCATCTGGAGGTGATGACACCTTGATCAAGAAACTCAGACGAAAATTTATCTGTATAAATATGACGATCATCACCATCATTCTGGTGGTGATCCTGTGCGCGATCATCCATCTGACCGGACAAAATCTGGAGCGAAACAGTATGCAGACCCTCCACGAACTGGCATCAGAGCCGTTTGGCGCGAAACACCCCGGCAGACAGCCGGAAGTACGCCAGCCCTATTTCCTGCTCCGGATGGATCAGGATGGAACAGTGATCGAGACAAAGGATCTGCATTTTCCAATATCAGATTCCGATACGCTGGAAGAACTTATACAGACCGCTCTTGATACTTCGGCAGACACGCAAGACATAATGAAAAAAAACGCTCCGAAAGCAATTCGCGAGCGTTCAGGTGTGATTCCCGCCTTGCATGTCCGTTACCTTTGCACGGACACGCCACAGGGCCAATGTCTGGTCTTTGTTGACATTTCCGGTGAAGAAAGCATGCGTACATCTTTGATCCGCAACTGTCTGCTCATCGGTATTGCGGGCTTTTTTGTGTTTTTCATCATCAGTATGCTGTTTGCCCATTGGGCAGTAAGACCGGTGGAAAGCGCATGGAACGAGCAAAAACAGTTTGTCGCGGATGCCTCTCACGAGCTGAAAACACCGCTGACGGTCATTCTGACAAACGCAGAACTCCTGCAGTCGCCCGAATACAACACAAACATGAAACAACACTTTTCCGATAACATACTGACAATGGCGCAGCAGATGCGTACACTTGTGGAAGGATTATTAGAACTTTCGCGTGCGGACAGCGGCTCCTTGCAGCTTGCCATGGAACACGTGAACCTTGGCGAGCTCATTGAGCATGCACTCTGCCTGTTTGAACCACTGTATTTTGAGCATTCTCTGACACTGCACAGTGAGCTCGCGGATGATGTATGGGTAAACGGAAGCCCGACACATCTGAAGCAGGTCATTGACATCCTTCTCGACAATGCACTCAAATACAGTGACAGCGGCTCAGAGGTTCTTGTCCGGCTGGAAACACAGCGTCACCACTGTCTGCTTTCCGTGACCAGCTATGGAGAGACTATTTCCCATGCTGATCTGAAACAGATCTTTCAGCGTTTTTACCGCGTGGACAAAAGCCGGACACACTCCAACAGCTACGGACTGGGTCTGTCCATCGCAGAAAGTATTGTGAAAAAGCATCACGGAAAGATCTGGGCAGAAAGCGCAGCGCACCGCAACACTTTTTTTGTTCAATTACATCTGTTGACCAAAGCATCTGACCACAACCCGGTTCTCATTAGATGACTTTATATTCCAGCCATTTGCCCTGCACAAATCTCCAGACAAACAGCGTTGCCCGAAAGATCCAGTCAATGACCATCGCTGTCCATACACCGATTGCACCCCAGCCAAGCCAAATGCCGAATACCACACTGAACAAAATACGAAAAACTACCATGGAGAAAATAGAAATAAACATGCAGAATTTCACGTCTCCGGCCGCACGCAGGGCATTGGGCATCGTAAATGATGTAGGCCATAAAAAGATTGCCATTCCATCATGGATCATAACTAAGATATACGCATACCTATAAGCCTCCTGCGAGAGTGAAAAGCACTTCAATATAAGCGGTAAGCCCAGCAAAATGAAGGTGTTGATGACAACTGTGATCAGATATGTGATCTTCCACAATTTTTTCGTGTAGTGGATCGCCTGCTCCTTATTGCCGGCACCCATGCACTGACCTACGACGGTGATCATTGCAAGGTTCATGGCCTGTCCTGCAATGCACCCCATGGAATCCAGAGTGTTTGCCACTGCATTTGCCGCGATCTGAGCCGTGCCAAACAATGCAATGATACTCACAACAAGCACTCTTCCCAACTGAAAAAGTCCGTTTTCCACACCGCTCGGGATCGCAATATGAAGGATCCTCCGTGCCATATCCTTTTCCCACTTCAAAAGCTCACGGTACTTCACGCGCACTTCATTTCCGGATCCGGCTGCCAAAATAAGGATCGTGATCGCTCCCAGCATTCTGGCTGCAAACGTGGAGAGTGCTGCCCCTGCCGCGCCCATGGAAAAGCCAAAGATCAAAATGGCATTACCGATCGCATTAAAGATATTCATACCCGCTGAGATCTTCATGGAAATCTTTGCATTTCCCATAGACCTGAAGATTGCCGCACAGGCATTAAAAACAGCCAGAAACGGATAAGACCATGCCGAGATCAGAAAATAGATACTGGCACTATCCATAACATCCGGTTCAATAGAACCAAACAGTAAACTTAAGATCGGTCTGTTTCCAAGAATGGACAGTACCATAAATCCCATCGCTATGACCATTGCAACGGTGATGAGCTGTGACGCAGCCTGTGATGCTCTGCTTTTATTTCCGCTTCCCAGATACTGTGAGATCACCACCGCACCGCCGGTTGCGATCGCCGCAAAAATACTGATCAAAAGATTATTGATCATATCCACCAACGATACGCCTGACATGGCAGCTTCTCCGGCATAGGAGATCATAACTGTATCCACCATTCCGACTGTGATGGCCAGCACCTGCTCAATAATGAGCGGATAGATCAGCTGCCGCAGCTGTGCAGAATCGAACATGGTTCCCTTAACCTTTGTATTATATTTCCCCAAAATACCATATTTTTTCATAACACCTTAATCCATATATGCACCTTTCATAGAGCTAACTGCATGCTGCGCATATAATTTTAACAGACCTTTCTTATATTTGCTATCTTACCTTTTCATAATTGTATGCCATGGCATGGCATGTCCTCCAATGAATTTAAGATTATTCTGACGGATTTTTTCCTGTATGTCAATGCAAACTGAGCATCATGTATTTTATGCTTCACCTATTTACTTTTTTATTGTAAAATAAATAAAAACTATACATAATAAAGAAAGGACGATTCCAATGAAAAAATTAGAGGACTATGTCATTACCATACCGGATTTTCCCGAACCCGGCATCATGTTCCGCGACATCACCGGTATTTTACAGGATGCGGAAGGATTTCAACTGGCGATCGATTCGCTGCTGGCACTCATAGGCGATACCCCCTGCGATGTCATTGCCGGAGCGGAGTCAAGAGGCTTTATCTTTGGCGCGCCGCTTGCTTATGCACTGAAAAAACCCTTTGCACTGATTCGTAAAAAAGGAAAGCTGCCGCGTGAAACCGTTTCTGCTTCCTATGAGCTGGAATACGGCACGGCAGAGATCGAGATGCACACAGACTCCATAAAACCCGGCCAGAAGGTTATTTTGGTGGATGACCTGATCGCCACTGGCGGTACTATTGAGGCTGCCGCAAAACTGGTGGAAAAACTGGGCGGCGAAGTCGTAAAGATTGTTTTCCTCATGGAACTCGCAGGATTGAACGGACGCGAGAGACTGAGTAAATATGATGTAGAATCTGTCATTACATATGAAGGAAAATAAGAAATTCTAAGAGGATAAAATAACAACGAAAGGAACTGTAACACAATGGAACGATTTTTTAAGCTCAAAGAAAACAATACAACCGTCCGCACAGAGGTCATTGCAGGTATCACCACCTTTATGACAATGGCGTACATTCTTGCAGTAAATCCCAGCATGCTTGCTGCTGCCGGCATTGATCCGACCGCTGCACTGATCGCGACCTGTCTGGCATCCTTTGTCGGCACGATGTGTATGGCTTTAATGGCAAATTATCCGTTTGCTCTGGCTCCCGGCATGGGCCTGAATGCATATTTTGCATACACCGTATGTATCGGTTGGGGTTATGACTGGAGAGTCGCACTGGCCGCTGTAGCTATTGAGGGTGTCATCTTTATCGTATTATCCCTGACAAATGTACGTGAAGCAATCTTTAACGCAATCCCGAGCACCTTAAAAAAAGGCGTCAGTGCCGGCATCGGACTTTTCATTGCCTTCATCGGTTTACAGGGTGCCCATATCGTTGTCAACAACGATTCCACACTTGTTTCCTATGTGAATTTCAGAACAAGCTTCCACACAGAAGGAATCTGTGCCATACTGGCACTGATCGGTTTGTTCATTACGATCATCTTATACACAAAGGGGTTGAAGGCATCTATTCTGATCGGCATCGTTGCAACATGGGTACTTGGTATGCTGGCACAAGCCATCGGTCTGTACCAGGTGACACCGGATGCAGGATTCTACTCCCTGTACCCTTCCTTTGGCATCACGGATTTTTCCAAATTCGGTGAGACCTTTGGGCAGGTATTAAAAGCTGATTTCTCAGGTGTCAGCATTGCAAACTTCATCGTAATTCTGTTCGCTTTCCTGTTTGTTGATATGTTCGATACCATCGGCACACTGGTTGGTGTGGCGACTAAAGCTAAGATGCTCGATGAAAACGAGAAGCTGCCCCGCATCAAGTTTGCATTACTGGCTGATGCAATCGCAACTTTGATAGGTGCTGTCTTTGGCACCTCTACCACAACGACATACGTGGAAAGCTCTGCCGGTGTAGGTGCCGGTGCAAGGACCGGTCTTGCCTCTGTCGTAACCGGACTTTTATTCCTGCTTGCCATCTTCTTTGCCCCGATCTTCACAGCAATCCCCGGATTCGCAACGGCTCCGGCGCTGATCTTTGTAGGCTTTTTGATGGTAACGGCAATCGTTGATATCAAATTTGACGATCTGACCGAAGCGGTTCCCGCTTATCTGTGCCTGATTGCCATGCCGCTCATGTACAGTATCTCAGAGGGTATCGCAATCGGTGTGATCTCTTATGTGGTCATCAATTTATTCTGCGGAAAATCCAAGAAGATTACTCCGCTCATGTATGTTCTGACCATCCTCTTTGTAGCAAAATATATCTTCCTATAAGAGATTTAACGAAAAACTTAGAGACAGATCAACTGAAATAGAAAAGAGAAGCGGTACACCGCTTCTCTTTTTATATCTATCTCTCTTCTCTGAAGTACGGCAGGCCCAGACTTGCGGGCGGCTGATTTTCACGCTTGCTGCGCATGCTGGTCACAACCAGCACCACCAGTGTCACCACATACGGAATCATTTTATACAGTTCCTGATATTCCATATGCTCCATTCCCGTAGGGATGTAGAGATACAGGATGTAGAGTCCGCCAAACAGGAAGGACGCTAACACGCTGATATTCGGACGCCAGATCGTAAAGATCACCAGTGCGATCGCAAGCCATCCTCTGTCGCCGAACGCGTTGTTGGACCATACGCCGCAGGCATAATCCATCACGTAATACAAACCGCCCAGACCTGCGATCATACAGCCCACACAAGTTGCTGCATATTTGTATTTTGACACATTGATCCCGGCAGCATCTGCCGTATTCGGGTTCTCTCCCACGGCGCGCAAATGCAGGCCCTTTCGCGTCCGATTCAGAAAATACGAAGCCGCCAGCGCGATCGCCACGCCTAAATACGCCAAAAATCCATAGGACAAAAACAGCTTTCCAAACCATCCCAGCTTTCCCGCAAAGGGCAGAGACTTGCTGAAATAACTGCTGGTCGCGCTGAGGGCGATGGAAGGCACGTCACTATCCACCAGCTTGATCAGGGAACCGCCGAAAAAGTTTCCGAAGCCCACGCCGAAGGTCGTCATGGCAAGACCGGTCACGTTCTGATTCGCACGCAGTGTTACCGTCAAAAAGCAGTACAACAGTCCCATCAAAAGAGAGCCCAGCAGGCAGCAGAACATCGGAATGGCGATCGCCAAAAACGGATTCATGGTTGCAGTCGAATTCTCATATACAAAGGAGCCGATGACACCGCTGATCGCACCTACATACATCACGCCCGGAATACCCAGATTCAGATTACCGGACTTTTCCGTGATGATCTCTCCGGTACAGCCATACAGCAGTGGAATACCCTGTACGATCGCTCTGGGAATAAATGCAAGTAAAAAACTCCACATGATTATGCCACCTCCTTTTCCGCTTTTTCTGTCTTTTTGCAATACTGCAGCTGATAGGTAATAAAGAACTCACAGCCGATGATGAAAAACAGAATAATTCCTGTCAGAATATCCGAATAAGAATGATTCAATCCGAAATTGGTAGAGATCTCTCCCGCGCCGCGTTCCATAAAGACGATCAGGATGCTGGAAAGGATCATCGTAAAGGGATTGAATTTGGACATCCATGATACCAGAACCGCGGTAAAGCCTTCGCCGCCTGCGATCGTCGTTGTGATCGTGTGGTTGATGCCGCCCACCAGCAGCAGACCCGCCAGACCACAGATGGCACCGGACAGCATCATCGTGCGAATGATGACCTTCTGTACCTTGATGCCGACGTAACGGGCTGTATTTTCACTCTCTCCCACAACGGAGATCTCATAGCCATGCTTGCTGTAATTCAGGTAAATATACATAAACAGGGTAATGATCACTGCTACTACGATCGCCAGCAGATATTTGGAACCGAACAACTGCGGCAGCCAGCCGGTATTGGAGTTCTGATTGATGATACCGATCTTTCCGGAACCCTTGGGCACTTCCTCTAAAATAACGAAAAAGGCAACCAGCTGTGTCGCTATGTAGTTCATCATCAACGTGGAAAGTGTCTCATTGGTGTTCCACTTTGCCTTAAACAATGCCGGGATCAGACCCCAGATCATACCGGCTCCGACACTGGCGATGACCATACAGAGGATCATCACTGCGTTGGAAACCTTTCCTTCCAGGTAGATCATGCACACCGCGGATGCGAGACCGCCGATGAGCACCTGTCCCTCGCCTCCGATATTCCAGAATTTCATTTTGAAAGCCGGTGTCAGCGCCAGTGAGATCAACAGCAAAATGGATGTATTCTGCAGCGTGATCCATGTTTTTCTCGTCGTGCCGAATGCTCCGGCAAAGATGGACTCGTATACTTTGATCGGATCAATGCCGGTCGTGATTGTCGTAATGATCCCGCAGAGCACCAATGCCAGAACAATGGCAATGATACGGATACCTACAGCCTTATACCACGGGAGCGCGTCTCGCTTTACGATATGAAAACGCGGTTCCTTTTTCTTCCCATCCCTGTTATCAGTCATGATTCTCGCTGCCTCCTACTCTGGTCATAAGCATACCGACCTCATTTTTATCCGTTTTTCTGGCATCCACAATTCCGCTGACCTCTCCGCCGCAGAGTACCATGATCCGGTCACACAGCTCGACCATCACATCCAGATCCTCTCCGACAAAGATGACCGCAACGCCCTTTTTCTTCTGCTCATTTAAAAGCTCATAGATCGTATAAGAGGAATTAATGTCCAGTCCACGCACCGCATACGCCGTCAGAAGAACCGTCGGTGCCGATGAAATCTCACGCCCTACCAGTACCTTCTGCACATTTCCGCCGGAAAGCCTGCGAACCGGTGTCGTAAGTCCGGGTGTCACCACCTCCAGATGATCTACCACGCGCTCTGCCAGTTCCTTCGGGGATTTCCGGTTCGTAAAAGGCGAACGTCCGTGCCGGAAAGAACGCAGCATCATATTATCCGTCAGATCCATGTTTCCTACCAGACCCATGCCCAGACGATCCTCCGGGACAAAGGACAGTGAAACGCCCAGTTCTGCAATTTTCAACGGATCCTGCCCGATCAGCATCTCCCGGTTTCCGTCATCCTGTACATAAGCGATCGTACCGCTCTCCGTCACCTGCAGACCGGCGATCGCCTCCAGCAGTTCCTTCTGTCCGCATCCGGAAATACCCGCGATGCCGAGAATCTCTCCGCTGTTTGCCGTAAAGGAAACATCATTCAGCTTTAAGAATCCCTCCTCATCGCGCACGGAAAGTCCCTTGACCTCGATACGCGGTCTGGGATCTACCGGTTCCGGTCTGTCAATATTTAACGTCACCGCATGACCGACCATCATGTTCGTCATTTCCGTCACGTTTGTATCCTTTGTCGCCATGTCTCCGATATATTTGCCATCACGGAGTACCGCCACACGGTCAGACAGGGACTCCACCTCATGCATTTTATGTGTAATGATGACGATCGCTTTTCCGTCATCACGCATTTTCCGAAGTACGTTGAACAGCTTCTCGGATTCCTGGGGTGTCAGCACGGCAGTGGGTTCATCCAGGATCAGAATATCAGCGCCACGGTACAATACCTTTACGATCTCCACCGTCTGCTTCTGCGAAACGGACATGTCGTAGATCTTCTGCTTCGGATTGACCTCAAATCCGTATTTATCGCAGATCTCCTCAATCTTTCTGGAAGCCTCCTTGATATTGAGCTTTCCTTCCAGTCCCAGAATGATATTCTCTGTTGCGGACAGCACGTCGATCAGCTTGAAATGCTGATGTACCATACCGATGCCAAGCTGTAGCGCATCTTTGGGTGACCGGATGACCTCTTCCTTTCCATTAATAAAAATCTGCCCCTCATCCGGAAAATAGATACCGGAGAGCATGTTTAAAAGCGTTGTCTTTCCGCTTCCGTTTTCTCCCAGCAGCGCCAGGATCTCGCCCTTGTAAATATCCAGACTGATCTTATCGTTTGCGATTACGGAGCCGAAGGTTTTCGTGACATTTCTCATTGAAACTGCGGCTGTTTTTGTCTCCATGTTTTTCCCCCTCAATAGAAAAAGGGCGGCGCGCTGAAGATCGCTGCGCCGTCCCATACAATATCATTTAAAATTAGTACTGTTCATCCAGAAGGTTGATACCATCAATCCGTACATCAAAGTACGGCGCAGAACGGAATTCTGATCCGGACTCATGGAAATAACCGTCGCTTACCACCTCGTGATCCGGTGTGTAATCAGCATCCGTGTCAACGTCTGCCTCGTAGCTTTCTAATGCAGCACCATTTACTGTGAAGGTGGAAATATCAAATACATGTACCTTTCCTGCGATCAGATCAGCCTTTGCCTTCTCAATCGCCTCTTTTGTTCCTTCTGCCACTGCGTCACCAAGCTCGGTCAGCTCAACAGAACCGGTCTCGAGCGTACCGCACCAGTCAGTATCGATTGCTTTGCCATTCGCTACACAACCCATTGCGTATTCAAAGTACGGCTCCCAGTTGATCTTGGAAGATACAAGGAATGTATTCGGGCAAGCGCTTGCGGTGCTTCCGTTGTAGGAAACGTTCGGCACACCCTTTGTCTCACATGCAGTCGGAGCTCCCATGGAGTCCGCATGCTGGCTGATCAGTACACAGCCGTCCTCCATCAGCTTGTTTGCGCCTTCCTTCTCAGCGGTCTCATCATACCAGGAACCGGTGAAGGTTACTTCCATTGTCACAGTCGGGCAAACGGAACGTGCGCCTAAGAAGAATGAAGTATATCCGGAAATAACCTCGGCATATGTAAACGCACCGACATAACCCATCTTTGCCTGATCTGCAGTGATCTCGCCGTTTTCGATCATTTCATTCAACTTCATACCTGCAACGACACCCGCAAGATAACGTCCGTCATAAATAGATGCAAACGCATTGTGGAAGTTGTCCAACTGCTCGGTATGAGCCTTTGTTCCTGTCGCATGACAGAACTGTACGTCCGGATATTCCTTTGCTGCCTCGATCATATAGTCCTCATGTCCGAAGCTGTCTGCAAAAATGAAGTTGCAACCGCCATCTGCCAGCTCACATGCTGCCTCGTAGCACTCCTGACCCTCGGGAATATTGGTCTTTACAACATACTCAATACCCATTTTCTCACAAGCTGCTTTTGCTCCGTTCAGGAAGTTCAGATCATAAGTAGAGTTCTCATCATGAAGGAAAATAAATCCTGCCTTCACGGTGGAAGCATCTGCGCCCTGCTTTTCTGAGCTGCCGCAGCCGGCCAGCGTAGCAACCGTCAATGCTACGACTGCCAGTAAACTGATTAATTTCTTTTTCATTGCTTTTCCTCCTAAGAATAGTGTTTTCATGAACACTTGACAGTATCGCACCCCGCTCCTGACTTGTCAAGAGCGGGATAAAAAAACTGGTAAAATAAGGTAATCTATACACCCTCATTAAATTCATAGTCCTTGCCCGGAAGGATGGCATTCAGAATAATACCGATCAATGCACCGGCTGCAATACCGGAGAAGCTGATCTTGACCTGACCAATCATAAAGGAAATGTCACCGGAAGCATTGTAGTACTTGATTCCGATCGCCAGAACCAGGATCAATGCCGCAATAATGACGTTTCTGGATTTGGAAAAATCCACATGACTCTCAACGATGTTTCTGACACCGACTGCAGAGATCATACCGTAAAGCACCAGTGAAATTCCGCCGATCGTGGCTGCAGGCATTGCACTGATCACTGCTGCAAACTTCGGACAGAAAGAGAACAGGATCGCAAATCCGGCTGCCAGCTCAATGACAAACGGATCGTATACTTTTGACAGTGTAAGCACACCGGTATTCTCACCATAGGTCGTATTGGCAGGTGCTCCGAACAGCGAAGCAACGATCGTTGCCGCACCATCGCCTACCAGGGTACGATGCAGTCCGGGGTCTTTAAAGTAATTGCGTCCCACTGTCGATGAAATCGCGGAAATATCACCGATATGCTCCACGATCGTTGCCAGTGCAATGGGCATGATCGTAACGATTGAAGTAATGAAAAATGAAGGATTGAAATTATCCCCGAATACAGAAAACACGGTATTCTCATACTTGATCGGGAAACCGATCCATGCAGCATCCCGGATGCCTGTAAAATCAACATTTCCGGTAACTGCTGCCAGCAGATACGAAACGACCACTGCGATCAGGATCGGAATGATCTTTACCATGCCTTTTCCGTAGATATTACAGATGACAACCACCAGGATCGTAACGAGTGCAAGCCACCAGTTTGTAGAACAGTTGGTAACCGCTGACGCGGAAAGCGTAAGACCGATCGCAATGATGATCGGGCCGGTAACAACGGGCGGGAAGCACTTCATTACCTTTGCTACACCAAATGCCTTAATAAACGCCGCCAGTACAAAGTAAAGCAGTCCGGCAAAGCACACACCGACACATGCATACGGAAGAAGCTCTGCGTTTTCGATCGTATTGCCTGCTGCGTCCGTGATTCCCTCCATGCATTTCACCGCTGCGTATCCGCTTAAGAATGCGAAGGAAGATCCGAGGAATGCCGGAACCTTTCTCTTTGTGATCAGATGGAACAGAAGTGTTCCAAGACCTGCAAACAGAAGTGTTGTTGCCACATCCAGTCCTGTCAGGATCGGCACGAGAACCGTTGCACCAAACATTGCAAACATGTGCTGCAAGCCCAGCAGCAGCGTTTTTCCGGCGCCCATCTCCTTGACGCTGTAAATTCCCTCTTTTGTTTCATTACTCATGATTAGCCTCCTTTTTATTTATGCCATTTTTTCAAAGCAAACGGCTCTGTTTTTGCCGTTGCTCTTAGCTCGATACATTGCATTATCCGCCTTGTCGATCATTTTCTCATAGTGCTGATTATCACTTGTATAGCCAAGGCTGACTGTCACTACACCGGTCTCCAGATCATCCCGTCGAAAGTTCAGATCACGGATCAGCGACACCAGCTCCTCTGCGATCTCATCCGGCGTTTTCTGACCTCCAAAGCTGATTCCCAGCATCTCTTCACCGCCGTAACGGTAAAAAAACATGTCATTGACCTTTCCGTAATCGATCAGCGCCGCGCCGATCTTTTTCAGGCACTCGTCACCGGTCACATGACCGTAATTGTCATTCAGCATTTTAAAATTGTCAATATCCATCATAAACATTGCGCTGATCTCGTCACGCTTTCCGGACAGGTTGTCCTGCAAAAGCTCATACATATCCTGACGATTGCGCAGACCGGTCAGAAAATCTCTTCGTCTGTCATAATCAGCCTGCTTGTAATTATCCAATGCCTGCTGCAAAAGCTGCTTCTGTTTTCTCGTCTCCTCTAAAGCGTCTGCGAGTTGCTGTTTCTGCTTCATATCACTGTTGATCGTCTCAGAGACATCGCTGTGATATCCGCGCAGGATATATCCTTTTCCCTCTATGTACTGTGCAGTGCCTCCACATCTGACATAGCGATCTCCCAGTGTCGGATGCACCCACACGTATGTATTCTCGGAAATTCCCTTTTCCATCATTTCCGCAACACTTACCTGAACAGATGGCAGAGAGGATGGTTTGATTCCTGCGTACCATTTTTCATAGATCTCTTCTCCGGAAAGTTCCTCGCTGCCGATACCGAGTAGTTCTCGCATCTTGAAGCTTGCCTTCATGCTTGGCTTTTCGTTGTCAAACAACGTGATGTGCCAGATGCCGACACCTGCACAGGAAAGGATGCTGTCCGTATCCTCCAACTCTCTCTGGGCGCTGGAATTTTCCCTGATCCACTGTTTTTCCATGTCCGTGATATCCTGACACAGTACATACGCCATCACATGATCTGTCCGGCTGTCACGTTCAAGAAAAAAGGTCAATCGATGGTATGCATGCGGCTGTCTGGAATGGAGCTTCACCTCCACACGGCGCTTTCCCGCCCGGTATGCCTCAAGCAATGCCTTGCACGATAGCTTCCGGACGGAGGAATCTATCGTAAATTCAACATAACTTCTATCTCCGTAAAGTGCCCGCTGCACCATATCGTCAAACCGACACGGTGACGCGAATTTCGCCGACTTCGTATAGTTATATCCGTCACGACCGATAATATCTTTCATGATCATACCTGTCGTCACATCAAGTTCATATGTATAATATGCATCCGCCAGCAGGACTTCTGTCAGCTTGCTCTGGTAGCTTTCGCTATCTGATGTTGTCTTACTCATAGGTTTATCTCCTATCACTTATCATATGTGTAACTACATATGCTTTATCTAAGAAACGCATGCACAATTGACACTCCTCACTTATTATATTCTTAATTGTCCGGAAGCACAACAAAAAATGACAAGAATTTATCGTTTGTTATGTATATTTGTACCGACGTCTGCATATTCTGTCAGTATGAAAAAATTGAAACGTTACTGCATCATCGGCACTTTATTTGTCATCATCACCGGCACCCTCGCACACTTTGTCTACGACTGGTCCGGTCATAATCATATTGTGGGATTTTTCTTTCCGGTCAGCGAATCCACCCGGGAACACATGAAGTTGTGCTTTTTTCCCATGCTCCTCTATTCGGTGTATATGAGGCATATGCTTAAAGACACGCTTCCCAGCATCAACCATGCGTTACCCGCAGGCATATTGGTCGGCACATTTTCGATCCCCGTCTTATTTTATACGTACACCGGAATTCTCGGGCAAAATTATCTTTCACTGGATATCGGCGTGTTCGTCATCAGTGTACTGCTTGCCTTTGTGGTAGTGTACAGACTGACCTCATCATGTAAAGCCGAACGCTTCGCGGGTATTTTATGGCTGTCTGTCGCCATCCTGGGAATCTGTTTTGTATGGTTTACCTATTGATTGAATATTGCACTTCATAGGATTATCCTCTATAATGTGAATATCTATTCAAACACATACTGAGGAGAACTTATTTTATGAAACGAACACTCAAAGAAACGGTGCTCCGCGCCATCATCTTACTCGTTGGACTTTTGATCGCCCATCTCGGAGTAACGCTGTTTTTACTCGCTGATCTCGGTTCTGATCCCTTCAATGTACTTGTTCAGGGACTGTTTCACAGCTTAGAAAATTTGACCGGTTTTACATTTCTCTCACACGGTCGTGTACATATCGCTGTCTGCTTTCTGATCATTCTTGTACTGCTCATTGTTGACCGCACATACGTCAAGCTGGGCACGATCATATGCATGATCTGCGGCGGGCCGATCATCGACATGTACTCCTTCTTTTTAGCCCCGATCCTTGCAGATATGGGTTCTCTGATCGGACGTTTGCTCATGCTTGTAGCAGGGTGCGTAATTCTCGCCTACGGTATGACCATCGTGATCAAATCAGATGCCGGTACCGGCCCCAATGACCTTGTCGCTGTGGTCATCAGTGACAAGCTGCACAGTAAATTTGGCATCACGCGAATTGCCGTCGATGTTTGCTTTGTGGTTATCGGCTATCTGCTCGGCGGACTCGTCGGCATCGGTACGATCATCTGTGCTTTCTGCGTTGGACCGGTCGCATCGCATTTTCTGCCGATCAATGAGAGGATCATAGGGAGGATTCTTAAATCTGTATTGAAAAAAGAGGCCGATTAGGGCCTCTTTTTATCTGCTTTCTACACTTCACTCAATTTTTCTTCATTCAAATATTTTTCATAGATCACATAAAAATCTGCGTAGGAAAACTGCTCCATCTCACGAATTGATATGTTCTTCCAGACGCTCTCATTGAGTTTGGAATAAAGTGTTTCCACAAACGGATCATACACGGAGTGAAATGCTGCCTGCCTGCGCTGCTCGACGATATCCTTTTTGTGGATTTCCGTCTGCTGCTCATCATATTTATTATCACAGCAGAAAATGTAGTAACCCTGAGACGTCTCGATCAGTTCGGATATTTCCCCATTCTCCATGGAAAAAGCAACCGCCTCTGCCTCCTCCGGAAGCATCCCCCGCTGAAGTGTCAATGAAATTTCGTCCGCCTCATTATAATTGGCAGCTACCGTAGAAAACTCTGACTCGTCCTCAAGTTCATCCAATGCCTTTTGCGCCTGCTCCGCATCCGTCGTATAGATCTGACGAATCTCCATGATACGCGCCTCATCGTCGCTGACCTCCTCATTGACATCCCGGATCAGACTCCGGTACAAACTTTCTGCCAGCGCATATTTTTCATAAATATCCTGTACATCTTCCTGCGTGATATCGAGGTATGCTACCTCGGCATCCGTGAGAGACTTAAAGCAATCCTCGCCCGCCCACTGCGCCAGTTCCTTCTGTTCATCCGTCAGCGTGATACCCTGCGCGTTTGCGAGTGCAACCATGCTATAGATCCTTGTGATCTCATCCATGCTGATTTTCTTCACATATTGCTCAAATTTCTTCTGAACCTTCAGATCCTCATTTTTCAGAAGGTCAATACCATAGCTCTCGCCGTGCAGATTCATATTATTCATAAGCAACAGTTTCATCACCGGAAGTGTACACACTTTTCCATCGATCAGGAAAACCTCATCATCCGCCATGCCCCGGCTGATCGTAACCTCCTCGTCTCCGATCCGGCAACCGCTGCTGCCGATCGCCAACATGGCTGCCACTGCAGCCGCTGCCAAACGATAACCCATTCTTCCCATCGTTTTCTCCCTAAACTTCAGAAGACAGAAAAGATTCCTCACTGTCTTCCGCCTATTCTCATGTATCGCCTTCGTTACATACCTGCCAGAATACTGCGTGCTACCGACAGTCCATTGGCAGATGCCTGCTGCAGTCCTCTTGTCACGGATGCGCCGTCACCGATCGCACGCAAACCCTTGATATTTGTCTCAAAATCACGGTTTACCACCACCTTATTGGAGTAGAACTTCACCTCCACTCCATACATGAGCGTTTCCTCACTGGCGATACCCGGTGTCACCTTGTCAAGTGCCTCGATCATCTCCTCGATATCCACCATGATCCGGTGCGGGAACACGAGCGAGAGATCACCCGGCACTGCATCCTTGAGCGTCGGGATCAGATTGTTCCGGCACAAGCGCTCCTCCGTTGTGCGTCTGCCGCGCTTAAAATCACCGTAGGTCTGAACCATGATCTTTCCGTCACAAAGCATGTTGGATAACTGCGCGATCTGTTTTCCGTACTCGATCGGTGTCTTGAACGGCTTGGTAAAATTCTTTGAGACGAGCAGTGCGAAATTCGTATTATTCGTCTTCATGTCTTTTGACTTGTATGCATGTCCGTTGACAACCGCAAGTCCGTTATCATAATACTCGGTCGCCACCTCACCGGACGGATTTGTACAGAAGGTGCGTACCTTATCATCAAAAGTCGGCGTATGGTAGACCAGTTTTGCCTCGTACAGATTTTTATTCAAAAGCTCCATCACTTCGTCGCGTACCTCCACGCGCACGCCGATGTCCACCGTTCCGACCTCAGTCTCCACACCGATCTGCTTACACATATGGGAAAACCAGTCTGCACCCTCACGTCCGACGGCAGAGACGATCTCATCCGCAAAAAGCTGTTCCCCCTTGTCGGTGATCACACCCTTTGCCGTACCGTCTTCAATGATGATCTGTTCGACCATCGTACCGAATTTCATCTCCACGCCGCGCTCCAGCAAGTGAGCCTGAAGCTTGGCATAGATCTTGTAACCTTCCTCCGTGCCGAGATGCCGGATCGGACATTCGATCAGCTTCAGATTTGCATTGATCGCTTTTCTGCGGATCTCACGGATCTCTTTTTCCTTATCAACGCCATAGATGCTCGTATCCGCACCGAATTTCAGATAGATCTCATCCGACTCCCGAATCAGCTTTGAAGCTTCCTCATAGCCCAGAATTTCCGGCAATGTGCCGCCCACATCCGGAGAAAGTGACAGCTTTCCGTCCGAAAATGCTCCTGCACCTGCAAAACCTGTAGTGATACTGCACGGCTGACAGCCCACACACACCTTTGTCTTTCGCTTCGGGCAGGCCCGGTCTTCGATCCGCCGCCCTTTTTCAATCAGTAAAACCTTCAGCTCCGGTTTCGTGTGGATCAGTTCATAGGCACAAAAAATACCGGACGGCCCTGCCCCAATAATGATCACGTCATAATTTCCCATTTAAAATCTCCTTCTGGTAAAAAACTATTTGCTACATAGCATGTTATGCTTCCACGACCAGATAACGGCCGCCGGAAAGTGCGAACACCTCAGGCTGCTCTAACAGTTCCTCCGCAGACATGCCACACAGGTCGACACCTTCCTCCTCAAAATATTGTTTCACTTCTTTTTTATTTTTACAAAGAATTGCCATACAGTCCTCTAAAAAATACTCTGCCTCCTCCAGCGTCTCTGCAACCGGTTCCGGAAAAAGCTGCAACTGATTGTCCAAAAAAATCTGCAGATCCTGCTCACTGAATGAACTCATTTTTTTCCTCCTGTACAAACATAAATTGGTATTTTTTTCCTCTTTCATCTTAGCGGAAAATTTCGGAAATAGCAACGATTAAATCAGGTTTAATCCCGCCAGTTCATGATAGAGCCGCGCGAGGGGCAATCCTACCACATTGTTATAGTCACCCTCGATCCCGCTGATGTAAATGGCAGCATCGCTCTGGATACCGTAACCGCCTGCCTTATCCAGACCATCGGAACAGGTGGCATATGAAACGATCTCCTCCTCACTCATCGGATAAAAATGCACCTTCGTGCACTCCGCAAAGCTGTTGCAACAAGGCTTACCATCTTTCTCGTAGCAGAGCGCAACCCCGGTGTACACCTCGTGTGCACGCCCCTGAAGCCTCCTCATCATCGCCCCCATATCTTCCCGGCTTTTCGGTTTACCCAGGATCATCCCATCGCAGACAACGACCGTGTCAGCCCCGATGACAACCGTATCTGCCTCACCTGTATGATATGCCGCAATCTCTCGGGCTTTTGCAGCAGCGAGACCCTGCACGATCTCTTTCGGTGTCTCTCCGCACGGCACTTCCTCGCCGACTGCCGGTTCAACCGCAAACGCAAATCCGAGCTTCCCAAAAAGCTCCCGTCGTCTGGGTGATTGTGATGCAAGTATATAATTCATGTTTTCTCTCCTTTATCACATCGAAATCATAAATCTGCCATCTCAGCAAATATATCCTCATGCCTCTATGATCTCTTCCAGTTTAAACGAATAGATCAGCTTTTCCTTTACCGGCTTTCCGGTCGCCGCCGCAAGCGCGCGCGCATACAGATCCATCTGTGTCTGATAGCGATCCAACAGCTGTTTTACCTCTTTCACGGAATCCGTCTTATAATCTAAGAGCACCAGCCCGTCCGCCTCCTCAAAATAGAGATCGATAATCCCCTGTACGAGCACCGGCTCCTCACTGTGTATCAGGGGATCTGTTTCATTCGCCGGAAGTCCCATGACAAACGGCTGCTCCCGAAACAGCTTTCCTGATTTATGCGCCTGCATAATTCTTGCCGCAAGATCCGTCTGCAGAAAATGCCAGATTTTCTCCTCATTCACAAGCACAGCGGCATCTGCAGCCATCCGGCCCTTTCTCTGCAATGCCTCAAGCTGACGCGTCACTTCCTCCCGGGAAAACGCATCTGTGAGCGCACCGTAATCCAGACATTCCATCATGCGGTGCATTGCCGTACCGCGCAGGGCACCCTGATGGGGGCTATCCGCTGCAGCCTTATGTTCGCCTCTGACAAAGAGCGGAACATAGGATTCCGATGTCTCCTCCTTCGCATACCATGCAAGCGCCTCCGCATCCCCCGGCTCCAGGATCATATTCCGGTGCTTCAGCTCTGATACAGAAATCTTTGTGCGCAGCGACACTTCCTCCTCGTACGGATAGACACTTTGTAACCGCTCATCGATCAGCGCATAGAGCGTCTCATCTACCTCCTCCAGCGACTCCAGCAACTGCTCCTTTTCGGTGTAGCGTTCTGCCTCCTGAAGCTGTTCGACCAGTGTGAAATCCTCTGCCGTATACCTCTCGATGGATAAATGCTCCGGATGGCGATATGCACCCGGCATGATCCAGTCCAGGTAACAGCCTGCCTCACGCCGGTCGAGATAGGATGCCTCCTCCTGTGACTGCAGCTCATAATTTAGAAGCGCGTTTTCCGGATCGCGCAGTGCACCCGTCAGGATCAGCTGCTCCTTTGCACGTGTGAGCGCCACATAGAGCACACGCAGCTCCTCGCCGATATTATCCCCCGCAATGCGCGATGCGATCATCTCACGCAGAAGCGTCGTGCGCTTTCTGTGCTTTTTGCCCTCCACACACGCCAGCCCCACGCCATAGGTACTGTCCAGGATCATTGCATCCGTACTGTCCTTTTTATTAAATTTTCTGCCCAGACCGCTGACAAACACAACCGGAAATTCCAATCCTTTACTCTTGTGAATGCTCATGATACGCACCACATCCTCGTGTTCGAGCGTCACATCTGCCTCTCCGAAATCCACCTCGTATTTTTGCAGCTGCCCCATATACCTGATAAATGAAAACAGCCCCTTATAGCTCGTGCGTTCAAAGCTGATCGCCTGCTGCAGCAGCATTTCAACATTTGCCAGGCGCTTTTCGCCGGCCGGAAGTGCGCGCACATAATTCA
The DNA here is from genome assembly GCA_051879675.1 of Lachnospiraceae bacterium. GTDB lineage: Bacteria > Bacillota > Clostridia > Lachnospirales > Lachnospiraceae > W0P33-017. Next base: position 72,264 of record JBJEML010000114.1, read on the forward strand.
GATAACCGCTCTCGCGCAAAATCTGATCCAGCAGTTCATGCACCGGACACCTACGTGAACGCGCGCGGTAATCCTCCAGTTTCTCCAGAAAATATGCACACTTTTCCCGCAGATCTTCATCCTCACCATTCACGACATAGTCTGTCACATGGTCATAAAAAAATGCATGCGAGCCCGCCAGCCGCAGCTTTGCAAGCTCCTCATCGGTAAAGTCAAAGAACGGACTTTTCAGCACTGCCGCCAATGGAATATCCTGCAGCGGATTGTCAATCACATGGCAAAGGCTGAGCACCGTCTGCACCTCAGAAGTAGCGAAATAGCCGCTCACGGACATCCGATGCGACGGAATGCCGCGCGCGGAGAGCTGCTCCACCAGTTCATCGCCCCAGGATCCCGGAGATCGAAGCAAAATGACAATATCCGAATAGTTCACGGGACGAAAACCGCCCGCACCGTCAGAAATCTGCTGATGCGCCTTCACACGACAGATCTCCTCCGCGATCATTGCCGCCTCCAGCACCTTTGCATTGTCAGCACCGTTCTCCTCCAGCGATTCCGCTCCGCTGTCAGCCAGAAGGATCCGTGTCTTGTAAGCATCCGGTTCCGATGTCCGCGGATAATCCGCCCCCGGATAGAGGGCCGCAGCAGCATCATACTCCACGCCGCCCACGTCACGCTTCATGATACGGTAAAACAGATCGTTGACGCTGTCCAGCACCTGCGGGCGGCTGCGGAAATTCCGGTCCAGACAGATCTTCCGACACGGTGCATCCTCCGTGGAATAGGTGTCATACTTTTCCATAAACAGCTCCGGTCTTGCCAGACGGAAGCGGTAGATGCTCTGCTTCACATCCCCGACCATAAAACGATTGTCCCTTCCGCCGCCTCCTGAAACCGCAGTGAGGATCGCCTCCTGCACATAGTTGGAGTCCTGATACTCGTCGATCATGACCTCCTCAAAGAGTGCCTGAAACTCTCGTGCAACTGCGGTCGGTTCCTTTGTCTTCTCATCGACCAGAATGCGAAGCGCCATATGTTCAATGTCAGAAAAATCCAGAAGTCCGAGTTCCTCTTTCTTCCTGCGGTATGCATTTGCAAAATCCAGTGTCAGCCGGGACAGTACGCGCACGGAGCTTCCTGTATATGCCAGATCCTCCAGCTGCGTGGAAAGCGGCAGGGAGAAAAACTTCTTATAGAGCTTTTGCAGTTCGTCCTTCACATCGGTACGCAACGATTTCACCAGCTCCTGTGCCGCCTTATCACCGTCAAATCCGCGACGCACTGCCAGTCGCCCGAAATCAAGCTTCGCGATTGCAAGCCCCAGTTCATCGTAGTCCGTGATCTCATCCACTCCGTCCAATTGTTCCAGCACGTACTCAATATTATCCAGATACATATCCGGCCCGTCCGGCGCAAGACACAACCGTTTTGCGAGTAACAGTCTTGCACGTTCTCCGCCGATCACGGCGTGCAGATAGCGCATCAGTTCCTGCAGCCAGCTGTCCGAAGTTCCGAGTGCCTCAGCACTCAGTGACTGTGGGGCATAAATCTCCGGGATCTGCTGCAGCCACTCCTCCGGCCACGGATAGCTGGTGGAAAAATCGTACAGTCTTCTCACCATCTGCGCAAGGTTTGTATCATTTTTTGCACTTGCATAATTATCTGCAAATGCGAGGAACTCCGATTCTCCCGCCTCATACCATCGTTCGAAAACATCTGCCAGTACATCCTCCTGCATGAGGGAAAGCTCGCCCGGATCACCCACGCGAAAACCCGGCTCCAGTCCGATGCACAGAGAATAGTTTTTCACCACATACAGGCAAAAGCTGTCAATGGTCGTGATCTGTGCGTGATGCACAAGCGTATACTGACGGTTCAGATACGCGTTGTCCTTTTCCACATCCATACGTGCCTCGATCGCCTTTGCCACGCGCTCGCGCATCTCTGCTGCTGCCGCCTTCGTGAAGGTCACAACGAGCAGATGGTCAATGTCCACCGGATGCTCCGGGTCAAGCACCTTTTTTATGATGCGCTCCACGAGCACGGCAGTCTTTCCGCTGCCCGCCGCCGCCGACACAAGCAGATTCCGGTCGCGCAGGTCAATGACCTGCTGCTGCTGATCGGTCCATTTCACACCCATCGTTTAGCGCACCTCCTTTTCATCCGGCTCATCCTTTGATACCGTCATCCCTGTTTCTTTGACGGTATCTTCCATCTCCTGCTCCATCGCCACGAAGATCTCCTCATCGGATTTCATTTGCTGCAGTCTGCGATAACCGCAATCGTCCATGCGCTCATCAAAACCGCAGATGCTGCGATAATTGCACCACGTGCACGCAGTACTCCCCTTCAGCTCATAGGGATTTACAGTAATCTCACCCGCCAGCATCCGCCTGCCAAGATGTTCGATCACATGGTTGACGTAGGCACTGATCCTGGAAAATTCCTCCGTGGAACACACCTTTGAAGTCTTGGACAGCTCTCCGCTCTTTGTGCGGCTCACAGGGATCACATCGGACTTGTCTGTAAACGTCTCATCCATCGCCTCGATGATCTGAGGATCCCCGTTCACGATACCGTCAAGACGCAGCTTTTCAAACACACTCTGCCAGATCTGTTCCTCATCCGGAACACCCTCTGTCTCAATGACCGGTTCATCCACATGATAGTAAAAGATCCCGGCGGGCAGGATCTCGCCCGTATGCGGCCTTTGTCTCATCAGCTCCATCGCTACATTCAGATAGACCACCAGCTGCAGCTGCAGACCATGGTACATCGACAATAATGAAAATTTCGTCTGCCCGGATTTGTAATCAATGATCTTTACATACGTGTCTGCTCCCGTATCCATCACATCCACGCGATCGATCCGCCCGCGCAGACGCATTTTTTCCTCGTCGCTCAACACAAATTCCGACACATCCAGACTGTCTGCCACACCAAAGCCAAGCTCATAATCCGCAGGCATGAAACGTCCCTTTCGCACCTGCCTTGTCAGCGTATCCACCGTCTGGTGCAAAAGCTCCTCCATACGTGTCACAAGATAACGGTTTTTTGCAGAGGTAAACAAGGCATCATTGCGGGTCTGCTCCATCGCCGTCTGCATCGCCACTCTGCCAAGCTGTCTGCGCTTCTCCTCAGGTACAGAAAACCAGTCGTAGTCACTCTGCGCCAATCCTCTGGCATAGTGCTCCAGCGCCGCGTGCACCAGATTGCCGAAATCCACTGCCTCAAACGTGTGCTCCTCCCTCGGACGAAGCTGCAGACCATATGTCAGGAAATGTTCGTAGGCACATGCTGCAAAGCGCTCCAGACGCGTGACACTGTTTTCCAGTACACTGCCGTAAAGAAGGTGACTCACCTCCGAAGAGAGCGGCTTTTGATGAAACCGGTAAAACGCTGCGGACAACAGCTTTTGCAACGGCTGCTGCCACTGCCCGTTCCCCCCGTACCACGCAAACAGCGCGCGCCACTCGGGCGAGGTCTCCCCACATTTTGCCGCATCCATCCCCTCTGTAAGGAAGCGGAAAGCCGCCTCCGGCGCCTCGATGCGATCCATCGGCGAGACTACGGAGCCGTCTGTCACCGAAAGCTTCGGGAACATGCGCCGGATCATTCCGATCAGATAAGAAGGGCGTCTGGACGCACCGTCGGCACCACAGCCCGCAAACGTCAAGTACAATCGCTCAGATGGCTTTGTCATGTTCAGATATAAGTAAAAGCGCTGGATAAACGCGCGTTCACGTGCCGTGGGCGCAAGCTCGTAGTTCGCCTGTGCCAGCGTCTCACGCTCCAGCTGGCTCAGGATCCCACCCTCGCCGTTGATCCTCGGAATCACACCATCGTTGACACCAAGGAAAAACAGCACACGGATATTTTCAAGGCGAGTACGCTCGATATCACCGATCAGCACCTGATCAAATCCCGGAGGGATCACTGCCACCTCCGCCGCCTCAAAACCGGCTTCCAGCACATCCATATATTCCTCCGGGGGCAGTACCTCCTCACCGAGCAGCCCCACCAGTTTGTCGAACAGATCCATGACGATCCGCCAGATCCGCCCATCCTCCTGACTGCGCTCCAGCTCAAATGCCACCATCACGTCATAAAGTGCCCGCGTGCGCGCCGTTGTCGTCGCATCCGCCGCTGTCATCACATCCATGTAAGGGTCCAGAACTGCCATCAGCTGTGCGCGCTTTTCATTCAAGGCCTCCAGCCCTTCTGCATCCATCCAGTCAGGACAACGCACCCAGAGCTGATCCCAGCAGCTCCGCCCACAGATTCCATAAGCCAGTACATAGTTTTCCAGAAGATCTGCCTGCCCGGTCTCGATCGGAAGCAGTCCTGACTTTACAACACGCATCACGCTCTCGTAGGAAAAATCGTGTTTCGCCAGTTCCAGCAAACCGCACACACACTCGATGAGTGGGTGAAACAGGATCGGATTTGTCTGGTCCAGAAAATAAGGAATCCCGTATTCCGAAAACACCTGATGAGCATAGGACGCATACATCTCCACATCGCCGGATACGATTGCAATATCCTGATAGCGATAGCCCTCCCGAACCAGTCGCCGGATCTCCCCGGCCGCAAAACGAAGTTCCTCCACTGGTCGCAGAAAGCCCGCAATGTGCAGCTGGTCCTGTCCCTCCATCTCTTCCATGCAGGGCTTTTGTCCCAGTCGAAACAGACTCTGCTCCAGATGATACAGGAGCGGAGCTTTTGCAAAGCGATGTTTTTCGCCGTCCTTTAACACCACCGGCTCCGCAACCGTGACACCGGCCTCATGTGCCAGTGCAATCAGCATATGGATCGTCTTTTTAGACAGAAAAAACAGCTGTTCTACATGGTTTGCACTGTAAAAATCCTCCCTCGCGTCAATGGTGAGCGCCACATAGCAATCGACCACCATTGGAAATACCGCCTGCAAAAATGTCTGCTGTACCGGTGTAAATCCTGTAAACCCGTCAAACACAAGTACAGCATTCGAAAACAATTCCGAATCCGGCACAAGCCTTGCCAGGTATTCCACAACCTCCTCCGCCAGCAGGTAGTCGCCATCAATCTCCTTTAAAAACGCCTCGTACAAGAGACGGATATCGGAAAGCTTTGCAGAAAGAAGCGGCGAGACATCTTTTTGTCCCGCCATCTCGCTCAGTGTCTGTGGCTCGATACGGTATTGTGTAAGCTCTGTCAGAAACGATTTGATCTCATCAATGTAGCCGATTCTGTGCAGGCTTCCCTGTAAAACCGTGAGTTTCGGTTCCAGCTCGCCCGCCAGCTTTTGCAGGATCAGATTTTTCCCGGTGTCCTCCAGCACCTGCAGCGTATCCCTGCCCAGCTCCTCAAACACGCGATATGCCAGACGTTTGAAACTGAGCACATCCACATTTAAGATTGCATGTTTTTCCTGGCGTCTGACAAATTCCCGCTGCGTCGCCATCGTGAACTGTTCCGGCACAAGCACATAGTATGTCCGCTCCGGGTGCTTTCCGGCCTCAGATAAAACATGCTCATACAGATAATGTGATTTTCCAGCTCCGGAATTCCCCAGAATCAGATGTAATGCCATAACCGATTTCTCCTTTTTTGGGACGGTTCTTTTGCCACGGTGCTGTAGTTTTATCACCAATACCGTGGCAAAAGAACCGTCCCCGCTATCCTACGCATATCACTCACTTCGCAGCGCATCGATCGGATTGAGACGCGCTGCACGTTTCGCCGGCATGTAGCCGAATAAGAGTCCGATACCTGCAGACACGCCGAACGCGATCGCGATTGCTTTTCCTGAAGGTGAACAGCTCATGCCGATCAGGTTTCCGAGCGTCGTTGTAGCAATACCGCCGATCGCTATACCGATTCCTCCGCCGATCGTAGAAAGCACTGCTGCCTCGATCACAAACTGCTTCATGATATCTCTCTGTTTCGCACCGAGTGATTTGCGGATTCCGATCTCACGCGTGCGCTCACTGACAGACACCAGCATAATGTTCATAATACCGATACCTGCGACCAGAAGCGAAATTCCCGCAATTCCCACCAGGATCTTTTCCATCACGCCGATCATATCATCCATGATATCCAATAGACTGGCCATATTCGTCACCATATAACAGTCCTTATCATGATAAAAAACATACAGAAAATCCTCCAGCTCCTGCTGCGCCTGCGTGGAATTTTCCGAATTTGTCATCTTTAATGTATATCCGGAGGGCTGTGCACTGCCCGCAGCTCTGCCGATCAGAGTGTACGGCGCATAAATGCAGTCGTCCATAGAATATTTTGTGGAATCACCCTTTTCCTTGAGCAAACCGATGATCGTATAGTCATCCGCACCGATCTTGATGTGTTTTCCGACCGGGTCCGCGCCGTCAAACAATTCGTTGCACACATAGGTGCCAATGACACACACCTTGCTGCGAGACAGCATATCGGCATAGGCGAGAAACCGCCCGCTGCTGACCGTCAGTCCCTGGATGCCTGCATAGCTCTCACTCACACCGGAGATCGTCTCATTTTTCATTGTCTGATCCCCGAAGCGCACTGCCGTCTGCAATGATGAAGACGGTGACAGATCACAAAACTCCTCCCCATGCGTATCGACAAACTCATACATCTGCTTATCGGTCAGCACCTTTGATCCCTTTCCCATGAGACTGACAGAGATCGTATCCGCACCCATATCGGAAAAGGAACCCATCGTGTAACCGATCATTCCGTCCATCAGGGAGATCATCGCGATCACGGCGCCAACGCCGATGATCATACCGAGCATCGTTAAGAATGCCCGCATCTTATTGCTGACGAGACTGGAAAATGCCATAAAAAATGCCTGTGATGTTTTCATTTTCCGTTCATCCTCTCTTTATATTCCTCTGACATGCCGTCAAAGATCACCTTGCCGTCATGGATCCGGATCACCCGCTTTGCCTCCAGAGCGATCGAATTGTCGTGGGTAATGATAACGATCGTGTTACCCTCCTCATTCAGCTCCTTTAAAAAGTCCAACACATCCCGGCTCGTCCGCGAATCAAGCGCTCCGGTGGGCTCATCTGCCAGTATGAGCGAAGGTCTGCCCACAAGCGCCCGCGCGATCGACACACGCTGCTGCTGTCCGCCGGAGAGCTGATTTGGATATTTTTTCCACACATCCCCCAGTCCGACCTTTGCCAGCGACGCAAGTGCGCGTTCTCTCCGGTCAACATCGTTCACGCCGGCATAGAGCAGCGGCAGTTCTACATTTTTGAGCAGATTCATCTTCGGCAGCAGATTATACTGCTGAAAAATGAAACCAATCTGTTTGTTTCGGATGACTGCCAGCTCGTTATCCGTCATGGAACCCACATCGACGCCATCCAGATAATATTTTCCCTCGGTCGGCACATCCAGTGCCCCGATAATATTCATGATCGTAGATTTTCCGCTGCCGGATTTTCCGACGATCGCCACCATCTCACCGCTGTCGATGGAAAAGGAAATGCCGTCATTTGCACGCACCTCCACATCTCCCATGCGATAGATCTTGTAAATATCCTGCAGCTCGATCAGATGTGTGTGTTCCGCTATGCTTCTATCCTCTGCCATGCCTACACCTCTTATTTATTCCTCGACCTGTCCGAAACAATTATCATTCCTCATCTGCTTCCATCGGAGGGCCGCCCATCATCAGGTTGTACATATCCGTCAGTTCTGCGCGCGGCACATAGACCTCGTCTGCTTCCGTCAGTCCGGAGAGAATCTGTACATACGAATCACTGCTGAGTCCTGCCTGTACCGTCACCTCATGGAAACCGGCAGGCACTCCCGCTGCAATTGCCTCAGCATCTGTCTCCTGTCCCTCTTCATTTTTCACATAGACGATATTCCCCCGCATCAGCGCATCCACAGGAATACACAGCGCGTTCTTTTCTTCCTCCAAAACGATCGTCGCAGATACATTCATTCCCGGCAGAAGATCACCGACCTCATCCATCTCTACCGTCACCGGATATTCCGTGACACCGCCGGTCATGATCGCCTCCAGACTGATATTTGTAATATGACCGGTCATCTCTACTTCTTCCAGCGCATCCGCGGTCACCCGGACCTCCTGGCCGACATAGATCTTTAACACATCCAGCTCATCGACCTTCATCTGGAACTTTACCTTTGACAGATCATAAATGACTGCCAGCGGATTTGCATAGGTGGCGTTGATATTGTCGCCCTCCTTTGCATTTTTCGTAATGACTGTTCCGGAGATCGGAGCCGTGACACTGTAATCATCCAGACTCTTTTCGGCACTGGACAGCTGATTTTCGGCGCTTTCCAGAGAAAGCTTTGAGCTTGCGACGCTGTCTCCCACAGTGGCATCCTTCAGCACAATATAGGTATCGCCCTTGTGGATGTATTTACCTTCTTTCAGATTCAGCTTCGCGATCGTTCCGCTGCCGTCTGCAAGTAACGTCCCTTCAGATTTTACCGCGAAGGTTCCCTCACTGTTGCAGTCTACACCGCCAACACTCGCTGTCCCGCTCATTCCTGCCGATATGGCACCCGGATTGAGAACCTCGATCGTAACATAAGTGACAACCATGTTTCCGGAAAACGTCTCCGTTGTCGGCGAAATAGCAGTGACCGTCCCTTTCAGGCGTTCACTCTCGTCACCCACATAGACACTGGCCCGGTTACCGATCCATGAGCGCTCCACCTCCGCTGCATTGAAGGGCACCTCTAACGTCATCGTCGTGTTGTCATAGATATCCGCCACCTTGCTGCCTGCCGTGATCTTATCCCCTGCTGAGACATACAGCTTCTTTACATACCCTTCCTGATCGGAAGAGAGAGAAAGATTATCCTTACTCTGTGCCTGCGCATCCAACGCATCCTCATAGCTCTGCTTTGCCTGTCGCACACCCAGCTCGGCAGACTGTACCGCGTCCTCCGCATTCTCCGTGGAAAACTGATACAAAAGCTGTCCTTTTTTCACGATATCGCCCGCTTCAAAGGGTGCCTCCGTGATCTCGCCTTGCACCATCGCAGTGATCGAATACTGGTCATTCGGCGCGATCGTTCCGGTTCCGGTCAGCGTCTTCTGCAGATCCTGTACCGTCGGTTTTTCGGTCTGATACATTCCCTGCAGCATTTCATTTGCCTTGTTTCCGATGACCTTCGGCACGATCACAAAGATCACAACCACGAGCACCACAAGAATGATCAATCCCTTTTTATGCCGTTTTAGAAAATTAAAAATCTTGTCTTTCATATACCGATCCTTCCTATTTTGCCTTGGCAACGATCACTCGTACTCTGCCTCCGGTCGTTCCGTCAAAGTAAGCTGTCAGCTCGTAATTGCCAAGACTCATCACCTTTGACAGCTCCGTTGCATAGTAGCTTGAACCCTTTTTCAGGTACACACCCACATCATCTGCCAGCGTATAAGCGTTCTTGCCATTGGACACCTCTGTCTGCGTGATGGAAGTCACAGTAATACTGCCAAGCGACTTGATTCCGGTCACCGTTCCGTCCCCTGAAAAGGCAAACTGCGCCGGGCCTGAATAGCCCTGCATTCCAAAGATCTGCCCATCGCTTGTAGCCATACCGGTCTGTGAACCGATCAGATAGCTGTAGGTACCCATAAAGGTCATTGTCTGTGCGTTCGCGATCTCACTGGCAGAGAGCAGAATACCGTACTTATAATTGTCTCCGGTCACACCGCGCACGATGAGATCCGTGATCTCCTTATCCGCATTTACATGGTAATAAAGAATATTGCTTGCGTTGATCGTCAGACCAGCCAGGCGGTTGCGCGTCACACTGCTGTAGCTTCCGCCGTTGTCGTACTCCAGAATACGGATGCTCTCAGACAACCGGTAACCCGCGTAGCTTCCGGCATCAGCACTCACAATTCCATTCAGACGGTTCAGAGACACCTTGTTCACAACCGGTTTGCCATTATCAAAAGAGATCTCGACCGGTGTGCGCTCGGAAAACTGTGTCAGATCACTCACCTCATACTCGTGTGTCTCACCAAGCGTATCCAGCATGGTTATGTATTTCTTCACATCATTTGAGTTCTTATCATCGCTCACCTTCTCCGTCTTGGACAACACAATTCCGCCGATAAAGGAGTTCAGCTTCGCAGCATTACCCATTCCTACGACAGTACCTTCCCTACCCAGAAGAAGCGTTACATAATCACCGATCCCGTAGCTGCCCATCGCAGACACCTCGTAAGCGATATTCTGGTCTGCCAGCGTATAACTCGTTCCGGCAACCGTGACCGCACTCGGCGTATATCGATCCGGTGAAACACCGTTCAGCCGCCCGGTCACACGCTCCTGATACACAAAAATACTGTTCAGTTTTTTCGAATAATACAGTACATCATATTCATGGATATTGGCAGCACTGCTTTTTGCCCCGTCAATATAGATCGTTGAACTTCCTGTCTTGAACGGAATCTGCGAACGCCAGTCTGCACCTGCGATCACCGGTCCGTCCAGCTCATCATAGACCAGCGGCAGATACGACACATCCCCGTTGGCGTCCAGCTCATATCCGAGCGTCCGCCCGTAAATCGTACCGTTTTTATTCGCCGTTACCAGCATGTTGTAGAGCAGACAGCACATGTCTGCATACGCCATTTTCCCTTTTGCAGTTTTCTTTATATTCTTATTCAGCTTCTGTGCCTTGTAAAAGGACATCTTTGCACTGGAGAGGTTTCCCTGAAAATCAGAGTCACTGTAGCCGAGCATCGCCAGTACCGCAGACACCGACTCCTGCAGGGTCACCGCCTGTTTCGGACGGAACTTTCCCTTCAGATCTCCCTTCATCCAGCCATTATTAACCGCGATCTTTATGTAGGGTGCATACGCACTCGTCTTTTTCACATCCGCGTACATGGATGTTTTTACGGTCGTTCCCACCTTGTTTTTGTACGGTGACAGCTGTACCAGCATTTTTGAAAACTGCTGGCGTGTCACCGTTTTCTTTAATCCTGCCGTCGTCGTCTGACTGCCGGTCACGACTCCCAGCGCCACCATCACTCTGCGCGCCAGCACCGGGTCACAGGTCGGTGTTGTTTTTTCTGCTGAAGTATTTCCTGCGCCGGACACCTCCGTTCCTGTCGTATTGAAATTTACTGCATCCGTTGCGGATGCGGCCAATGCCGGAAATGCACTTGTCACAGTCAGTGCCAGACTCAGCAGCACCGTTACCGGCCAAAGCTTTTTTTTCTTCATATCATTTCCCCTCTCAATTATTCATGACTATTCATAAATTCGCGGTTTATTCTAAATCTCTTTTTTTAAACGAAAAATCAGGCAGAAGGTCTTCTCCTGCCCGATTGATTATACCACGTATAGCATTTATTGTGTGGAATTTTATAAAATTTTAAGATTCTTTCTTCGTCAGGTCAGCTTGCAGGTCGCGGTACGCTCAAAACCGTTTGCCATGTCATAGACAATGACCAGTCCCTCACGGACAAGGTACAGCTTATCGCCGATGTAGAGATTCCGGTAGCTGTCCGTGCTGTAATCCCATTCCTCCTTGGAAATACGGTCTGTTGCAGCTTTTTTCAATTCTCCGTCCTGCACGGTAAAGATCCTCTGCGAAATCTGATAAGTATCGCCTTTATCCTGCGTCAGAAAAGCGATGACATTTTTCCCACTGTCTGCAAGCAGTGCCTTATAATTGTACTGTGCCGGAGCGTAGCAGGCATCATCCATGACAATCTTTGCGCTCTCTTTCACGTTCGTCGGATCGGATATATCGTACAAAGACACTTTGATGCCTATGAATTCACTGTCTTTTGCCTTCCGCTCCTCGCCCACGCCGATCAGATGCGTATCATCCCAGAACTGCAGATAATCGGAAAACCCGGGGATCTCCAGTTCGCCGATCAGTGTCGGGTTTGCCGGATCGCTGAAATCTACCGTAAAGAGCGGGTCCATGTTTCGATAAGTCACAAAATAGCCGATTTCATCCACAAAGCGCGCCGCATAGACATTCTCACCGTCTGCAATGTGCTCGATCTTTCCATGGATCTTTAAACGCTCATCCAATACAAACAGCTGGTTTGTCACACCATTTGCTGTGTAAGCCGTCGTCAGGATATACAGATAACCATCTTTGTTTTCATGGATCGCAAATGTATCCTGAATAGAACCGGGCACAGCCTCCGCACAGTTTGCCCGGATGAATCCGTCTCTTATCGTAAACTTTGTCAGCTTCGTGCGGTCTGTTTCATTTACCGGATCATAATCCGGGCAATACATAAGGATCGTATCCTTTGTCACATAGAGTGTAGAATAGCCGCTGAAGATCAGTTTTTTATCTGTTGCCTTCTCCGGTTCCGTCACATTCACGGACGCGATCAGCAGACCGTGATCGGTTTCTTCCCTTGGAAGATAAATGCAATTCTCCGGAATCGTCTCCCCCTGAATCTTCGGAAGATTGCTCTTCACATGCTCTTCGGAAAGTTCTCCGCTTTCTTTCGCATCCTGTATTTCCTGTGCTTCCTCTGCCTGCACGGACTGTTTCTCCTTCATGATATCCAGCCTGCCATCCGGATAGTTCCGATAAAGGGAGACCATTGGATAGCCATAGTCTGTGAACAGATATAGCTGATCACCGATCTTACGGGACGTGTTGTACGCACCGTCCTGCGTAAATGTGCCTAAAAGCTTGGCAGTCGCAGGATTTGTGATGTCATAGGTCAGCACCTGTGTATGATAGCTGTTGGAAAATAGTGCATAGGCCATATCTACCATGACTTCTTTCTTTGCATAAAACACCGGATCCTCAGGCGCAATTCCGTCCGTATCCTCTGTCTGCACGATCAGGATCAGCCTGTCGTCCGCCACGTACATCTCACGGATGCGATCCATGTTCCCGGACAATTTCGGCATAATGCTGCCGAGCTGGCGCGGCGTGCCTGTGCTGGCATCCACGATCTGCACCTTGTCACCCGTCGCAATATAGATATAGTGTCCGTCGGTCTTTACAATGTCGCTCTCATCCACGCCTGTCACCTGCAGATTGGTGGTGGAATAATCTGACCGCTCAGATGCCTGCTGCTTTTGTGCTTCAAGGTCTGCGACCGCATTGGACAACGCACCTGTGGGAGCATCACCCGCCACGTCTGCAGCTGACTCCTCCTTTGTGATTACTTCTCCGGACAAAAAGTCATCGGTCGCACCATCTGCCGTGCCATATGTCACCGCATAATTATATTTCCGATCATCCCCCAGACGATTTAACATCTCAGAGACATCTTCGTAACTGTCCGCCAATCGGTAATCGCCCAGTGTCTTTACGATCTCGGGCTCGTTTTGATCAGAGACCGTATCTGCGGCATTTTGTGTTGTCTCAACGTTTTGTCTATCAGCGTCCCCTGCCTGCGCATTTCCCTCGGATGCCACCATGCCTTCCACCTTCATTTCCTCATTTGCAGACTTTACAGGCAACACACCCAGACTGTCAGCCACACCATATACACCAAGCGATGCCACCAGAACGATCGCAGCAGCTGCCACTCTGCTGCCGTAGCCGTGCCGGTGAAATCTTTTTTTCCCAGACGCATTTTTCTTCGCCTGTCCGGTCGATGTGTGCATACCGGCAGTCGCCTTCTGCTCCTCGATACGCGCCCGGATCTGCTCCGGTTCCAATTCCGGCGGAATATCTACCGCCTCCGCCTCACTCCACAATTTTTCCAGCATTTTATTTTCTTCCATTGACCCGTCCTCCTTCTTCCTTCTTACGCGATCCTTCTTCTTACGCGATCCCTTTTCTTACAACATTTCTCTTCTTACAACATTCCTTGCAGCCGTTCCTGGGTCAGGCCGGATCAGTCTCGCCCCAGCACCTCGCTCAGATGCCTCAGCGCCCGGCTCTCCCTGGAACGGACTGTATTTGCATTCATATGAAGTGCCTCTGCCAGCTCCTTCGTCTTATAGCCGGCAAACAAGTGTAGTCCGATGATCAGCCGGTCCGTCTCCGGTAGCTTTAAAAATTCCTCCCGCAGCTGCAGCTCTTCCGGTGTCGTCATATGCTCTTGCGCCTGCATTGTATCCGTGATCACTTCCGTCAGTTCACCCGGGCGGTTTACATACTCACGCAGCTTTGCCTTACACTTGTTGGACACGATGGAAAACATCCAGCTCTTGAATGCTTCCTCTTTTTTCAGCATTCCAATAGATGCCCACGCATCCATGACTGCATCACCCACCGCATCCTTTGCATCCTCCGCATGCTTTAACATATAATATGCAAAATGATACAGATCCCGATAAATCTCCTTATACAGTTCCGTAAAAGCGCCCGCATCACCGGCTTTCGCCGCGCGAACCAGTTCCTCTTCTTTCATAACATCCTCCGGAGTATTGTCATAACTGATGTCTACATAGGATTAGTGTAAAAAGGAACCCGTTTTGTTGCAAGAAAAAATGTAAAAATTTCTGCCGCAGGAACCGCAAGCCAGATCCCGTTCAGTCCCAGACAACGGGGCAACACGATCAAAAACAACAAGAGCAGCGCAAATGACCGCAAAAATGTGATCATTCCGGATACATAACCTTTCCCGTAAGCCATCATACGCACTGCTGAAAAGATATTGAGACCGGCAAACAGAAAGCCCAGTCCATAAATGCGCATGCCGGAAACAGCCAGCTCATACACGACGCTTTTCGCATCTGCAAAGAAGGACACTCCAAGCGGTGCCAGAAAAAATGTCAACAGATAGATCATGGCCTGCGTCACCGTCAAAAAACGCATCGAGTACTGCTCCAGCTTTTTGCATACCGCCAGTTTCCCATCGCCGTATGCATAACTGAGCAGAGGCGAAAGCCCCATAGAGTATCCAAAATACACACCAATAAATAAAAACTGCAGATACATGATGATCGCGACCGCCGCAACTGCATCCTCTCCGGCAAACCGCATTGCTGTCAGATTGAACACGATCGTTGTGATGGCGATCGCCAGCTGATTCACAAATTCGGAGACCCCATTGACCATACAGCGTACAGATAGCCGCATCGTTAATCCATGAAACGTGAAATGCAAGCTGCATCCGGTCTGTGCATGACATTTACTTTTTATAAAATAGCAGAGTCCGACCACACAGGAAACCACCATTCCAAACACCGTTGCCAGCGCCGCACCGTATATACCCATTCCAAGCCGACCCACAAACACGTAATCAAGCACAATATTTAGAATTCCGCAGGAGAGCGCCAGAAAAAAACTATAGGATGGCGAACCGTCCACCCGGATAAAATAGGTGAGCAGTTCCTTCCCCAGCACAGCCGGTGTCGCAAGCAGCCAGAACATACTGTAGATCCTGCAGTTTTCCAAAGTGATCTCTGTCGCACCGAGCAATCCAAGGATCGGGGATAGCTGCCAAAGGATCAGTCCCGCAATCAGACAACCGATCAAAAAGGCACTCAAAATACTGACGGAAAACATGCGGTCTGCTTCCTTTTTCTTCCCGGCTCCGATAAAAAGCGCCGTCAGCGAGCTGCCGCCGGTCGCAAACAGCAGCGCGATCCCTGTCAGCACATTTACGATGGGATAAGATATGTTGACCGCCACCAGCGCATCCGTACCCACATAAGACGCAACAAAAACACCGTCTACAATGCAATAAAGCGTATTAAACAACGAAGTCAGATAGGTTGGAATGATGAAAGCAAGTATTTTTCCAAACCGCACCTCTTCAGATGTCTGAAATAACATGTTTCTAACCATAACCATCACCTGTTCCCCTTTTTTGCCGTAATTTGCTACAGCGAACTTCCTTTCTGATCGCCATTATAAACCTTCAAGTAACTTGAAGGTCAAGAGTAAACATGTTATGATGAAACAAATCGTAGCAAA
>JBJEML010000115.1:0-30037 GCA_051879675.1 Lachnospiraceae bacterium
CCGGATACATAGTTAAAATGATGGTATACCTGCGTGGACACATTCGGCAAATGATAAGGTGATACCTGACCGGTCATATAGATGGGAATCCAGCTCTCCAGTCCCAGCATCATCTCGTGAAATGGGCGGTCAATGTTGTGAATGATATTTAAATGCAACCCTTTCTTTAAGGACATGGCGATCCCAAACATCCACTTCCGATTAAATTCCATATCCTTTGCCATATCTGACATGGGCATATCGCTGCACATGAAGATCGGCTCCATGGATTTTGCCAGAACCGTATGCTTGAAAAAATCCAGCTCCCCTTTGCGCATTTCCTCGATTCCGTAGTAGGAACGGGGCGAATAGACCTGAAAAGGCACGGTCGGAACCTTCAGTTCATCAAAATGGATCGCGCGGATATATTCATCCAGATTGAAGGAATCCAGATTGTTCAGAAACTGTTCCATATCACCGGTGGTGTGTGTGACAGCACTATGACAGAGCCACTGTTGTATCTGATTGATAAAATCGGTGTCTGTCTGCAGCTGCTCAGGCGTGCAACCGGTTAAGGATACCACGATCTCTTTGTCTGCGGGCGTATTGTGGTGGGATACGATGTACCGGCCAAGATTGCTGCAAAATGCATTCAGATCACTGGGATGTCTCTGACCGGAGCGAATACGGTACAGGTAGGAGACATCAAAGCTGGAAGCCGCAGCCAAAGCCTTCATGTTGATGTTCAGTGCAGAGATCAGGCAGTCAAAATTTGTGACGAAATTTTCATAAGTGGTGTTTTTCAGGTTCAGTGAGGTCTCTAATTCCGCACGGACTTTTTCGGCAGACATGTCTGCCATACCTTTCAACGCAAACAGCAAGGCTGTTCCGGAAACAAGTTTTTCAAACTGGTCACTGTCCGGGGCAGGCTCGCGTTCGCCGGTGCGGTAGCGGCTGATCACAGCAGACGACAACTCACACGCATCTGCCAATTCCTTTACAGAGCAGCCAAGCATTTCCATGTACCGGTTCAGGTAGTCGCTGAATTTCATGAGAAGCCTCCTTCGCTTAAAGATATATGTTCCTTGATTTCCATAATAGTCAAATGCCATATATGGTAATTTTGTGAAATGATGTTAAATTCATGATAAGATTATATATCATATATAGTGCAAATGCACAAGAAATTTTTATTACATCAGGAGGGATCTGTTTATGAAGAAAAAACTTGGAAGTATTCTGTTGGCATTTTGTATCTGTGTGATGAGTCTGTTTTCTCCCGTGATGACATTCGCGGAGGAGGGAGAGAGCACGGTCTTAGTCATCCGCATCGGCGGAAAAACATACGAAAACGTGACAAACGGTTCGCAGATCATCGGAGATTTTGATCTGAAGGATCTGGATTTTCAGGTCATATCTGTAAATGGCAATAAGCTGGAGAATGTCGGAAGCAAGTCTACGGCGAAGGACAGTCAGGGAAGAAATCCTTTGGAGATCGGATCTGTGCCGGGGGATGGACGGGTCGGAGTAACTCTGACCTATCATGCGCAGGATGATCCGGTAGCTGCTAATCAGGCCTATGCTTTCACAGTAGCAGACATCACATTCGCAAATTCTGAGGGAAATACGGTGAAAAAACCGACGGTTGGCAAGGTGAGCGGTGTGAAGGTAACTGCACAGTCGAAGGCATTGAAACTCACCTGGAAGAAGGCTTCTGTCAGCGGCTATGAGATCCAGTACAGCACAAGCAAGAGCTTTGCGAAATCTAAGACAGCCACTGTTCAGGCATTGGGGAGCAAGACCGGCTACACGATCAAGAAGTTGAGCGGCGGCACGAAGTACTATGTAAAGGTTCGTGCGTATAAGAATTATACGGATGGACTGGGACAAAAGGTAAAGGCTTACGGCAAGTGGAGCAGCGTGGTGAGCAAGACAACGAAGAAATAGTTTGGAATAAGCTGAAGGTGGTAGTAGCAAACAAAAACGTGGACTGCGCATGCGGTCCACGTTTTCTATCCGTGCGTCTGACGGCGCGCGTTTCTATTTTTGCAGTCCCTCCGGTACAGCGCGGTGCTTTGCCGCGTATTCTGTGACCCGGATCTTGATGACGCTGACGATGGAGACCATTTTTTCATCGAAGGAAAAGTCCTTGCCGGTCTGTACCTTCATCAGGTTAGAAAGTGCGGTTCCTTTTTCTGCCGGGTCCTCAATAATCTCAGCGGTTCCCATTCCGAAAACGGTAGAATAGGCAAGACCATATTGGCAGGCGACCTTTCCCTCAAAGGGCTCCAGATCGCATTCCATCTCGAAGCTGACCGTAGGGTTTGCACGGATCACATCCAGTTTGTGCCCCTCTGTGGCGCTGTGAACATATAAGGTAAGGCGACCGTCTTCCATCGTGTACCCGTAGTTCATGGGAAGCAGATACGGCTTTCCCTGGTCAATGAATGCCAGATGTACGATTTTGCATTTGTCTAAGATTTCAGTGATACGGTTCAAGTCTGTGATCTCATGTTCTCTTCGTGTCATATGTAAAACCTCCTCAAAGGGATATTTTTAACATATTTTATCACAACATGATTTGAAATGAAATGAAAAACTGCTATACTGTTATAAGTGATTCGTATAGTACATTTTGAAAGGCAGCTGAGTGAAAATGCTGTTGTAGGTAATGATATGAAAACAGGACTGGTTTTAGAGGGCGGTGCCATGCGCGGCATGTATACCGCAGGCGTGTTGGATGTATTTATGGAGCAGGGGATCACATTTGACGGTGTGATCGGCGTTTCGGCAGGGGCGCTCTTTGGTGTCAACCTGCTGAGTAAACAGGCGGGCAGGGTGATACGGTACAATAAGCGTTTTAATGCAGATCCAAATTATCTTGGTCTGCGCCCGCTGATTCGTACCGGAAATATCGTGGATACTGATTACGCGTATAATCGCGTGCCCCGCACGCTGGATGTGTTTGACGATGAGACCTATCGGGCATCAGATGTACCGTTTTATGCGGTGGTGACAAATGTGGAGACCGGGGAGGCCGAGTACATAAAGATAGACAGTGTGTTTGATCAGATGGATGTGTTGCGCGCCTCCGGATCCATGCCCTTTGTCTCAAAACCGGTGGAGATAGGCGGGAAAAAATATCTGGACGGGGCGATCACAGACAGCATTCCATTTGAAAAATTTATTGAGATGGGTTATGACAGACTCGTGGTCGTGCTGACTAAGCCTGCCGGGTATGTGAAAAAGGCAATGCCAAGACTTTTGACCCACCTTGCATATGCCCGGAGCTATCCGGAATTTGCGAGAAAGGTGCGCGACCGACATGAGATGTACAATGTATCGACTGCGCGTCTGGGAGAACTGGAGCGGGAGGGAAAGATATTTGTGTTTCGACCGTCACAGCACGTAAAGATCAGCCGTGTAGAGAAGAATCCGGACAAGCTGCAGGCACTCTATGATGTGGGTGTCAGGGATGCAAGGGCGAATGTGGGGCAGCTTCGGCAGTTTTTATCCGCTGAGAAATAGAAAGACTGAATGTATAATTACAAACACTGTTCGTTCTCTGGAAAAGTACAGAGAGCGGACAGTGTTTTACGCTTTTTTTACATGGTTTTTACGTGTGGATGGTGATGGATTTTACATGTCTCCTTTACAATAAATCGCAGCAAAACAAAAGGAGAAAATATATGGCGGACAAATTTACAGTCAGAAATCTTGAACTCTACTACGGAGATTTCCATGCACTGAAAAATATCAGTATGGATCTGCCGGAGCATGAGATCACGGCGTTTATCGGACCGAGCGGCTGCGGAAAATCAACTTTTTTAAAGACGTTAAACCGGATGAATGATCTGGTGGAAAACTGCCGGATCACCGGAGATGTGCTTTTAAATGATGTAGACATTTTCGATGGAATGAATGTGAATCTGTTACGAAAGCGGGTTGGTATGGTATTTCAGAATCCCAATCCCTTTCCGATGAGTATTTACGACAATATTGCTTACGGGCCGCGCACGCACGGGATTAAAAATAAGGCGAAACTGGACGAGATCGTGGAACGATCCCTGAGTCAGGCGGCGATCTGGGATGAATTAAAGGACAGGTTGAAAAAATCGGCGCTCGGACTTTCCGGCGGACAGCAGCAGCGCCTCTGTATTGCAAGAGCACTGGCGGTCAATCCGGAAGTCATTCTGATGGATGAGCCCACTTCCGCACTTGATCCCATCTCTACATCAAAGATTGAAGATCTGGTGCTGGAACTGAAAAAAGAGTACACGATCATCATGGTGACACATAACATGCAGCAGGCAACCCGTGTATCCGACCGAACGGCATTTTTCCTGCTGGGTGAGGTCGTGGAGTATGACCGGACAGAAAAACTGTTTTCCATGCCCTCGGACAAGCGCACGGAGGACTATATCACCGGACGATTCGGTTGATCTTATGGATAATAAAGGAAGAAAGAGAGTATACATATGCCTAGAACAAACTTTAAAAAGCAGTTGGAGCAGCTGAATGATCAGATGATCACGATGGGAAGCATGATCGAAAAAGCAATCGAGACTGCGATCGCAGCCCTTGTTTCACAGGATACGGAGCGTGCGGAGGAAGCGATTGCATATGATATGGAGATCGATGCTCAGGAGCGCAATATTGAACAGCTCTGTTATAAATTACTTTTGATGCAGCAACCGATGGCGAGCGATCTTCGCGTGGTGTCTGCGACGATGAAGATGATCACGGACATGGAGCGCATCGGTGACCATGCGGCAGATATTTCGGAGCTGACACTGCTCATGGCGGGAAAGCCGTATATCAGAGAAATTACGGACATTGAGCAGATGGCGAAAGAGACTACTGTAATGGTAACAAAAAGCGTGGATGCTTATGTGAACCGTGACCTGAAGCTGGCTCAGGAAGTCATCGGCATGGATGATGTGGTGGATGATCTCTTTAATAAAGTAAAGACAGAGATCATTGGGGAAATCCGATCCGGAAGTGATGACGGCGAGCAGACAACCGATCTGCTCATGGCGGCAAAGTATTTTGAGCGCATTGGAGATCACGCAACCAACATTGCAGAGTGGGTCATTTTTTCGCTGACCGGCGAGCACGTATAGGATATCCGTGTGTATGAAAGCTGCCACTGCGTGTAACGTGGTGGCAGTCTTTTACGCGTTCTTTACGTAAAATTTACCTGTCCGTGGTAACAGATTTTACATGACTGCGCCATACTTTGGATATAATAAATCAAAGTAGGAGGTCGCAGATATGGCTGGAATGATTCTGTTGTGTAAGATTGTGCTGATTGCTGCAGCATGTGTCGGTGCGGTATGGTTTGGATACTGGTATAAGGAACATGTGATGTAAAGGTAGCTGCAGCAGAAAACTTTACATAAATTTTACATTGATTACTCCTGTATTTTACATAGATGCTTTACGATAAAAAAGATAATATACAGATTTTTTATGTAAAAGGATAAGGAGTACGAAACATGGATATTTTCGGATTGCTCACCATGCTTGGTGGGTTGGCACTGTTTTTGTATGGAATGAACACGATGGGCGACGGTCTGGCAAAGATGGCAGGCAGTCGCCTTGAACAGATTTTAGAGAAACTGACGAGCACACCGATCCGCGCGGTGCTGTTGGGCGCGGGTGTGACAGCCGTGATCCAGAGCTCGTCCGCAACGACAGTCATGGTCGTCGGTTTTGTCAATTCCGGTATCATGAAGTTGTCGCAGGCGGTCGGCATCATCATGGGTGCCAACGTGGGAACGACAATCACCTCATGGATCCTGAGTCTGGCAGGAGTTGAGGGCGACAGCTTTTTTATACAACTGCTGAAGCCAAGCTCCTTTTCTCCGGTTCTGGCGATGGTTGGCGTTATTTTTCTGCTGTTTCTGAAAGATGAAAAAAAGAAGGATATCGGAACGATCATGCTTGGCTTTGCAGTGCTGATGTTCGGAATGGAGACGATGAGCGGGGCGGTGAAACCACTTGCCGATGTGCCGGAATTTACAAATCTGTTTATTGCTTTCAAAAATCCGATTCTCGGAATGATCGTCGGAGCCTTGCTGACCGCTGTCATCCAGAGCTCATCCGCGTCGGTCGGTATTTTGCAGGCGATGTGTGCGACGGGGGCAGTCAGCTTTGGCGCAGCGATTCCGATCATCATGGGACAAAATATCGGCACATGTGTGACCGCTATGATCTCCGGTATCGGAGCCAGCAAAAATGCAAAGCGGACAGCGCTGGTGCACTTGTATTTTAACCTCATCGGAACGGCAATTTTTATGATCGTTTTTTATACATTGAACGCGTTTTTGCAGTTTGCTTTTTTGGATCAGGCGGCAAACGGCGCGGGCATTGCACTTGTACACACGACATTTAACATTGCGGCGACGCTTGTGCTGCTCCCGTTTTCTAAGGGTCTGGAGCGTCTGGCAGTGCTCACCATTCCGGATCACGGCGAGCAGGCAGGGGAGAAGGGACAAAACAAGGTGCACGAGGAAGCCGGCATGAAGCTCCTTGATGAGCGTTTTCTGGAGCGTCCTGCATTTGCGGTCGCACAGGCAAAGGCGGCGGCAAATGAGATGGCAAAGCTTGTGAACGAGGCATTGATGCTTGCGATTCAGCTCAATGAGGATTATGATAAAAAGAAGATTAAGCGTATTTGTGATCTGGAGGAGCGTGTGGATGCCTATGAGGATGTGCTCGGCACTTATCTCGTTCGTCTCTGTGCAAAGCCGTTGGCAGAACATGATAATCATGTGCTGACGACTCTGCTGCACAGTATCAGCGATCTGGAGCGCATGGCGGATCATGCGGTCAATCTGGCACAGAACGCGCAACGCATGCACAAGGAGCATGCGCAGTTTTCCAAAAAGGCGACTGCCGAACTTGCCGTTTTTTCAAGTGCGCTTCAGGATATTTTGAAGCTCACTTTTGATGTATTTGAAAATGAGAATGTGGCAGAGGCTGCATGTGTGGAGCCTTTGGAGGAGGTCATCGACGATCTGAAGGAGGAGATCCGATCCCGTCATATTAAGCGACTGGCAAAGGGTAAGTGTACGATTGAGCTCGGCTTTGCACTGACGGATCTTGTGACCAACTATGAGCGGATTGCCGATCACTGCTCCAATATTGCGGTGGCGGTGATCCAGATGGATGAAAAAGAGCACGATGTGCACAAATATCTTGGTCAGATCAAGACTGAGGATCCGCGGTTTGCGCAGATGTACAACAGCTACAAGGAACGCTACGCGCTGGAATAAAAAGGAGATGGTAAAAATGGCAACAATCTATGTGGTGGAGGACGATCAGAATATTCGGGAAATTGAGAGCTTTTCCCTGAAAAATTCCGGTTATGAGGTGGAGGATTTTGAATGTGCCGCTGCCTTTTATAAGCGGATGGAGCGTGCATTGCCGGATCTGATCCTGTTGGACATTATGCTGCCGGATAAGGACGGTCTGGAGATCTTAAAAGATCTGCGCGCACGCGTGGAGACAAGGCGTTTGCCGATCATCATGGTGACGGCGAAGACCACGGAGATCGATAAGGTAAAAGGATTGGATATGGGGGCAGATGATTATCTGACGAAGCCCTTTGGTGTGATGGAACTCATTTCCCGTGTCAAGGCGCTCATGCGCCGCAGCAACGGATCACAGGAAGATACACTTCTTCAGTTTCAGGACCTGGTGATGGATCTGGAGAAACACCGTGTGAGTGTGAAGGGAGAACCGGTGGAACTGACCTTCAAGGAGTTTGAGTTGTTGCGCACTTTTATGCAGAATGCAGGGATCGTTTTGCAGCGGGAAACACTGATGAGCAAGGTGTGGGGAACAGATTACGAAGGAGAGAGCCGTACGCTTGATATGCATATCAAGACGCTGCGTCAGAAGATCGGTGTTTATGGCAATCATATCAAGACCGTACGAAATGTCGGTTATCGGTTGGAGTAAGTTTTATG
Organism: Lachnospiraceae bacterium; assembly: GCA_051879675.1. Lineage (GTDB taxonomy): Bacteria > Bacillota > Clostridia > Lachnospirales > Lachnospiraceae > W0P33-017. The sequence continues at coordinate 7,956 of JBJEML010000115.1, forward strand.
AAGCGAAAAATTAATGCCCGGTTTGTGCTGTTGACGGTAATGTCGGTCATTCTGACCTTGGTACTGGCAACACTGGCATATTATGAATTGTTTAAAAAAGAGGTGCTGGCAGACCTGCGGTCGTATACATATGTATTAGAGCATGCAGGCGTGTTTGATGATATGACAGAGGTCAGGGAATACACGCTGTCGGATACGGATGTGCGCATTACGCTCATTGATCCGGACGGCGCGGTGCGCTACGACAGTCAGGCAGATGCTAAGGATATGGACAATCATGAAAATCGTCCGGAGATCGCCGAGGCGCTCCGTTCTGGAAGCGGTGAGGCAATCCGTCACTCGGATACGATCGGACGGAATCTGTTCTACTATGCAGCCAGACTGGATAACGGATCTGTTTTGCGTGTGGGTAAGGAGAGCGGCAGTATCTGGGCAATCTTTGCCGAAATTCTGCCTTGGATTGCAGGCATCGGTATCGGTCTGATCCTGATCGGTCTGATATTATCACATTATCTGACGATGCAGCTTTTGGAGCCGATCGAGCGCATGGCAAACGATATGGATCATCTGGATTCCATGACGGTCTACAAAGAGATGATCCCCTTTACGACCAGGATCCGCAAGCAGCATGAGGATATCATCAAGAATGCGAAAATGCGCCAGGATTTTACGGCGAATGTCTCTCACGAGTTAAAGACACCGTTGACTGCAATTTCCGGCTACTCAGAGCTGATTGAGAACGGTATGGCGACAGATGAGGATGTGCGGCGTTTTGCAGGGGAGATCCACAAGAATTCCAAGCGGCTTCTGACGCTGATCAATGATATTATTCGCCTGTCGGAATTGGATGTGACGGAGCAGAACCTGACGACGCAGGAGGTGGATCTGTACGAGATCGCACGCACCTGTGTGGATATGCTTCAGGTCAACGGGGAGAAGCATGATATTTCCATTTCATTGTGCGGCACCAGCTGTGTCGTTAATGCGAATCGCGAGATGATGGAGGAATTGGTTTACAATCTGTGTGACAATGCAATCCGTTATAACAACGCAGGCGGATCTGTCAAGGTCTGGGTCATGAAGGAGAATGAACATGTCGTACTCTCTGTGACCGACACCGGCATCGGTATTCCGAAGGAAGATCAGGAGCGGATCTTTGAGCGTTTCTACCGTGTGGATAAGAGTCGTTCCAAGTCTACCGGAGGCACGGGCTTGGGACTGGCGATCGTTAAGCATATCGTTGAACAGCATGACGCAAAGCTGGAGATCGATAGCAAGCTGGGCGAGGGCACAGAGATCCGGGTGATCTTTTAGAAGGGGCAGGATGTTTCGTGAAATTCCACAAAGCGTAGGGTGATTCTGCGCTTCATAGGTTGCGTAGAGAGGTATTCCTCCCGTATGATCTGTATGAGCAGATCAGCGGGAGGTGTTTTTTATGCAGATCAACAGAGCAGGTATCACAGGTTTTATGATGTGTTTCATGGCGATCATCTTTGGTGTCGCCACGAACGGAGGCATCTACACGATCATTAATTTTATACATTTACCATCTTTTATCGTGACGGTTGGCGGAGCACTGTTTGCAGTGCTTATCACAGCGGATACCTTTGGAGACTTTATTTTGGGGGTCAAAGGCTTTGGGTATGCTTTGTTTGGAGGCGCGACAAATATTGATGGGATTACGGAATCCATTTATGAAATGTCGGAGCTGGCAAGAAAAGAAGGACTGCTGTCGTTGGAGGAGATGGGCAGTCAATTGTCAGATCATTTCCTTGCAAAAGGGATCAGTCTTGTAGTGGATGGCAGTGAGCCGGATCTGATCCGGGATATCCTGGAAATGGAAATGAGTCATAAGTATGATAATGATAAAAAACAGATCCGTTTCTGGCAGGATCTGGGTGCCTATGCGCCGGCGTGGGGGATGGTAGGTACACTGATCGGACTGATCAATATGATGAAAACCATGGGATCGGATTCCTCAGCGATCGGTGCGGGAATGTCGCTGGCGTTGATCACAACGCTGTACGGATCGATCATAGCGAACTGGATCTGTATTCCAATCTCGCGCAAGCTGGAAAAGAAGAGTGACGCAGAGTACCTGGTGAAGGAGATTATCATCGAAGGTGTACTGTCCATACAGGCGGGAGAAAACACAAGGATCATCAAAGAAAAGATCCGGGCGATCGTAAATGAAGAGAATGAGAAGTGACAGATCCTTTTGTGAAGATCAAAGGGAACGTTCATAGAGAGAAAAGACCGAAAAAATGCGCAATTCTCTGAGGGAGAGAGTGATTCTCCGCTTTGTGGATTGCGCATTTTCCTTTAAAGGGGTATAGTCATAGATAAGAGCTGCAGCTTTTACAAAGGAGGAAGTTTTTATGAACGAGAATAAGATTGGATCTTTTATCCAACTGTGCAGAAAAGAAAAGGGGATGACGCAGAAAGATCTGGCGGACCGGATCGGAGTGAGTGATAAGACGATTTCAAAATGGGAAAATGGAAACAGTGTGCCGGATACAGAGATCCTGTCATCGTTGTGTCAGTCTCTGGATATTTCGGTGAATGAACTTCTCTCCGGTGAGAAATTACCGGTGGAAAATTATCCTGTAAAAGCGGAGGAAAACATGATGAATTTATTAAAGGAAAATGAAGACAATCGGAAAAATTCTACGATCCAGTTGGTCGTAGGCATTGTACTTGGTATTTTGACACTCATACTGTTGCTTGGTATTACGGGTGGTGTGGGCTTGCATGCGTTAGTGTGGTTTGTTGACCTGCCGTCATTACTAGGTATTATTTTAATCTGCGCAGCTGTCGTTCTGTGTTCAGGCGTAAGGGGAAAAAAAGAAGTGTTTCATATCGTGCATAAGGCGGTGATCCCGGCCGGTATATTTATGGCATTGACAGCAGGCGTTGTGATTTTAGCAAGTCTTGATAATATAGAATATATTGGACCGAATCTGGCAGTTGCATTTTTGTCGCTGACATATGCAGTGCTGATCTACCTGATCCTGATCCCGGTGAACAAGCGACTGGAGAGTTGACGGATCGTAAGAGACAATTTCATAGACAAAAAGATAAGACAGTCTGGAAAACAGGCTGTCTTTTCTGTTGCAGGAGAATCTATAGAATTGACACATTTTGCCGCAATATATACCTAGCCTTCCACAGATGAAACAGCTATAATCAATGGTAAAGGGGGAAAATCACATGATTCGAATGGAGATTGCATTGTTTCTTGTGCTGGCTTTTGTTGCCTATATCTATTTTTCGGCAGGACATAAATACACCCTGCTACATAAAACATTTTCTGCGCTGCTGATCGTCATGCTGATCCATTTGGTGTTTGATGCTGCAACTGTCTATACAGTGAACCATTTGGATACCGTGCCGCGACTATTAAACGAAATGCTGCATCGGTTTTTTATCGGAACGATGGTGCTGATCGTGTATCTGTTTTATCAGTATATTGCGATCCTGGTGGAGGAAGAGACCGGAAAGCCCAAGAGGCTGGCTGCTGCTGCGAAACTGGAAGCAGATTGACTCAAAAAAGAAGCTTGCCATCGGTACGGCGCTTATGATCGAGTTGGGTGTTTCTCTGCTGCAGGCGTTCCATCCCACATGGCTGATCAGTGGTATGGGTATGACGTTGATGACGCTGGCTTTTTACCTGACGCTTGAAAATCCGGACATTCTTCGTGCGGAGCTTACGGAGCAGAAGTTGTCTATGCTGTACCTGAAAAGCCAGGTCAATCCTCACTTTTTATACAACACACTGGATACGATCCGAATCCAGGCACAGCTGAACGGGGACAAAAAAGTGGCAGATCTGCTGATGCGCCTGGTGGATTTTTTCCGCCTCAGTGTAAAGGTGGACCGAACGATGGTGGCATTGGACGATGAGCTGGAGCTGGTGGAAGCATATATGGAACTGATGTGTTATCGCTATCCTGAATTGCAATGCGAATATGATATCGATCCGGATCTCGGTGGTGTACAGGTGCCTAACTTCATTTTACAGCCCATTGTAGAAAACAGTCTCCTTCACGGCTTGAAAAATAAAGGCTATCGGGGAAAGGTCAGTATCTCGGCCGGGAAAAAAGCGGATGGCATGATGGAACTTCTGGTCTGCGATACCGGTAGCGGTTTCGAGAAGGGAAAGAAGGCAGTGATCGACCAAATGCTTCAGGATTATGCAAAACAGCCGGCAAAGCTGGAGGGAAACAGCATCGGTATTTTGAATGTACAGAAGCGGATCAAACTGCTCTGTGGACGGGAATACGGGCTTTGGTACACGGAAAATCCGGCAGGTGGTGTGACCGCCCATCTGCTGCTACCGATGAAGGAGGAAAAACAATGAGAAAGCTGAGCGTACTTTTGGTAGATGATGAGATTATGATCCGAGAGGGATTCAAACGACTGTTTGACTGGGAAGCACATGACTGCGAAGTGGTCGGTGAGGCAGCTGACGGCATGGAGGCGTTGACTCAGATTGACACGCTGCGTCCGGATATCGTTATCATGGACATCAACATTCCCATCATGAACGGATTGAAAGTTATCCAGCTCTCACGGATCAAGCATCCGGACATCGCCTTTGTGATCGTGTCCGGCTACGATGATTTTTCCTATTGTCGGGAGGCACTGCGGCTGCAGATCACGGACTATATCCTAAAGCCTGTGAACTATGAGGAATTTGGAACATGTATCGATAACTTGAAGATCTCTCTGTTTGAACGGCGGATGTCAACTGTGGAGGAACCACAGAAGCAGGAGGAGCGGACGATCAACGGTATCACCCGGTATCTGCAGGAGCATCTTTCGGAGGAGATGAGTCTGTCCGTTCTGGCAGAGGAGTTTCATCTGAATTCGCAGTATATCAGTCAGCTTTTTAAGAGTGAGATTGGTGTGGGATTTCTCGCCTATCTGACAAATATCCGCATGGAGAAGGCGAAAAAGCTGTTGCTTTCAACGTCACTTTCCGTGGCGGAAGTGGCGGAGCAGTCCGGTTATGGTGATTACCGGGTGTTTACCAAGGTGTTCAAAAAAGCCGAGGGCATTACGCCATCACAATTTCGGCGGGACTTTCTGGAGGATACGGGAAGAATCAGTGAATGAGAGTCATAATGAGTTGAACAAACGAAGATGTTTGACAAAAAGTATTTAAAGAGAATATCCATACCTTGACTTAGCCGTACGACTAAAAGTATAATAAAAAATATTATATATTGTCGTACGGCTATATTTTTGTGAGAAATAAGTAATTTGGTCGTGCGGCTATATTTTTTGGCAAATCTTTTGGGACTTGATGTGGAAATATGAGTGAAAAAATATATCAATTAAATGTAGTCTGTGAGCCGGAGTTTTCGGTGGTATGTGGTCTGCTGGGGGAAGGGCGGACGGATAAAACACAGATCAAAGAGATCTATGATGCAGAGCTTAAACAATTGCGTGGCATGGTGAAGCCGGTGGTATTGTGGAGGCAATGTGATACCGGGTTATTTCTTGCGGTATTACTTTCTCTTGGACGAGTAGGGGAGCAGTATGTGCGGGAACTGGTTGCGCAGGGAGAACATTTGCGTGCGCTGGTGGCAGACGCGATGCTGAGTGCGTGGCTCTTTGCGATGGATGAAAAGGTACAGGATGAGATCCGCATCTTTTGTGCAGAACAGGGCGTTGGCGTCACAAAGCGGCTGGAGGCACCGAATGAGCTTTCGCCCGAAATGCAGGGAATCATTTGTGAAACGCTGGATGCAGACCGGCTGGCGGGTGTGCGTGTGACGGAAGCACACATGCTGGTGCCGGAAAAATCGATGTGCTATGTGCTGGAGCTCACCGATGACTGCGACCGGTTTGCGGCGGGATATGACTGCGCAAAATGTAAAAAAAAGGATTGCGGGATGCGAAAATATACACGCAGCCCACGGAATATGGAGCAAATGCAGGATTCGGTTGATACTATGACAAATAAAAGTATGATCAAAATACTGGTGGAGGATCAGGGAAAAAAAATTGAGTGCGAAGCAGGAAGTGTTCTGATCGACACGCTGCGGGAGCACGGTGTGCGTATTGATGCGCCATGTGGCGGCAGTGGCCGATGTGGGAAATGCCGTGTTCGCGTGATGAGTGGTGAGTTGCCTGTGACGGCGGAAGACCGGACATTTTTGTCTGAGCGAGAGATCGCGTCAGGTGTACGTCTGGCGTGTACAGCGCGCCCGGTGGCAGACCTGCGTATCCGGGTGCTGGCGAAGACCGGAAAGCAGATCGTCGCGGTAGCAGAGGTGGATACGACGGGTAATGCACAGACAGCAGAGATCGGTGCGGAGAAGGCCGGAGAAACCCAAACATATTCAAGGGTTAAATACTCAACCACAGATCAAAACGGCTATGGTATCGCGGTGGATATAGGCACAACGACGCTTGCTGCCTGCATTTACGGATGGTCGGATGGTGCAGTTTATAAAACAGTCACAGCGGTCAATTCCGGACGGGATTTCGGCGCGGATGTACTCAGCCGAATGGAGGCTTCGAATCATGGAAAACGTGCACGGCTACAGGAACTTTTGCAGGAGGATGTGCGTGCACTGCTGGAGCGCTTACTGATTCAGGCAAACGTGCAGGCAGAGGATGTACAAAAGATTGTGATCGCTGCCAATATGACAATGGTACATCTGCTCATGGGCTATTCCTGTGAGACACTTGGACGGGCACCTTTTGTCCCGGCAAATAAAAGGATGATCTGTGCGGATGCCATGCGTATTCTGGGAGATGTCAGTCTCCGTTGCCCGGTAGTCATACTGCCGGCGGTGTCGGCCTTTGTGGGTGGAGATATTGTAGCGGGAATGCTGACACTTGGGATGGATAAAGGCAATGAGACAGTGCTGCTTCTTGATGTGGGAACCAACGGGGAAATGGCACTGCGCCATAACGGACAGGTCTATGTGACGAGCACGGCAGCAGGACCGGCGTTTGAGGGCGGCGGTATCTGCTGCGGATGTGCGAGTGTGCCGGGTGCGATCTGTGGCGTGAAGCTGACAGAGGACAGCTCCAAAAATGTAAAAGAAAGCATGAGTGGAAGTCTGGCAGCGGAACAAGCGGACAGTTTAAATTTTGAAGCAAATCGAGGACGGCGCTTGACGCTTCATACGATTAACGATGATGTTCCTGTGGGCATCTGCGGAAGCGGTGTGCTGGAGCTTGTCAGTGAACTGCTTCGCGTGGGGCTTCTGGATGAGACAGGATTGCTTGCAGAGCAATATCGGGAGAGCGGTTTTCCGCTCGGGAAAACCGCATCTGGAGAACAGATCATCTTTACGCAGGGAGATGTTCGCGCGCTCCAGTTGGCAAAGGGCGCGATCCGTGCAGGAATCGAGGCGCTGCTTGCAGCGGCTGATGTGCATGCGGAAGAAGTATCACAGATCTATCTTGCCGGAGGATTTGGCGTGAGTATGGATGAACATGCGGCGATCCGTATCGGACTGTTGCCGGAAGCATTCCGGGGGTGCATACGTCCGGTCGGAAACAGCAGCCTTTCCGGTGCAGTTTTTGCAGGCAGATGCACACAGCTTGAGTCGGCTTGCGAAGACTTGCTGGTGCAGTGCAGACAGGTAGTGCTTGCGGAACAGCCGGAGTTTGAAGAGAATTATTTGAAATATATGAACTTGTAGCACAGGAGGCATGCATGAGCACGACATTACCGAAAAACGAACAGGGACTGCGCTTCGGCTATACGACCGGCAGCTGTGCAACAGCGGCGGCAGCGGCCGTTGCGCAGATGCTTCTTTGCGGGGATGAGGTATCCATGGTAGATTTCATGACGCCGAAAGGCGTCGAACTTCAGCTGGATATCGAGCATATTACCTGGGAAGAGAGCAGGGTGCGCTGTGGTGTAAAAAAGAATGCCGGAGATGACCCGGATATTACGGACGGCATTTATGTTTATGCAATTGCAGAATTGACAGATGAGCAGGGTGTGCAAATTGAGGGCGGCATCGGCGTGGGACGCGTGACGCGCCCGGGACTGGATCAGCCGGTGGGAGTCGCAGCCATCAATCATGTACCGCGGGAGATGATCACACGGGAAGTGTCGCGTGTGATGGAACGTGCGCATTACAATGGTGGTATACGCATCACAATCGAGATTCCGGAAGGCGTCACACTGGCGGCAAAGACATTTAATCCAAAGCTCGGTATCGAGGGCGGCATTTCGGTGCTCGGCACCAGTGGAATTGTGGAGCCAATGAGCGAGGATGCATTAAAGTCTACCATCCGCACGGAACTGTCTGTGCGTCGGGCAGAAGGACATGCGGATGTGATCTTAGTACCGGGTAATTACGGACTGGACTTTTTGAGAGAGAGAGCCATGAGCCGGGGCAACATGCAAAATGGGAGTGCTTCTTTGAATTGTGAATTGCAGACAGATCATAACATAGATGTAGATGCGGCGGTGAAATGCTCCAATTTTATCGGTGATGCGATCGACATGGCGGCTGCGCTTGGATTTACGGAAGTATTGCTGGTCGGGCATATCGGAAAGCTGATCAAGCTCTCCGGTGGCATTTTTAACACCCATTCCAGACAGGCGGACGCACGTATCGATCTGCTTGTGTCTGCCGGGGTGCGCGCGGATGTCCCGCAGGGGATCTTAAAGCAGCTTTATGATACGGTCACGACGGAGGATGCGCTGCGGATACTGGACGAGCACCACATGTTGCGTCCGGTTATGGATGCGGTGAAAGAGCGGGTTGACTATTATCTGCGGCAGCGTGCAGGCGACAGGCTGCAGATCCGGGCAATTATGTTTTCCAATGTATACAGGGAGTTGTAAAAATGAAGGAGAAACCATGAATCTGAGACAGGATGCAGAGTATATTATCCGGGAATCTATTCAAAAGGTATTGCCGGATGAGGCGGTACGACAGGCATTAAATGATAAGAAATTTGACACTGGTGGTATCTATGTGGTTGCAGCAGGGAAAGCAGCCTGGGAAATGGCAAATACAGCAGCTTCAGTGTTGCAGGATGCGATCACAGCCGGAGTGGTGTGCACGAAATATAGCCATGTAAAAGGTGAGATTCCGGGAATGACCTGCTTTGAGGGAGGACATCCCGTCCCGGATTCAAACTCTTTCAGAGGAACGCAGGCGGCACTGGATCTGGTATCCGGGCTCAAAAAAGAAGATACGGTACTGTTTTTGCTCTCCGGAGGTGGTTCAGCGCTTTTTGAAAAGCCATTGATCGCAGAAGAGGAACTGGCGGATATTACCGGACAGCTTCTGGCCTGTGGTGCTGATATCAGGGAAATGAATACGATTCGCAAGCGTCTTTCTGCCGTGAAGGGCGGAAGATTTGCCAAGCTGTGTGAGCCGGCGCATGTATACAGTATCGTGTTGAGTGATGTGTTGGGCGACCCGTTGGATATGATCGCTTCCGGCCCGGCTTATCCGGACAGCAGCACCTGTGCGGATGCAGTGCGGATCGCGGAAAAATATCAGTTGAAACTGAGCGATGATGCGAGAAGATTATTGGAAAATGAGACACCGAAGCAGTTGACCAATGTGGAAACGGTCATCACCGGAAGTGTCAGTAATCTTTGTGAGGCTGCGAAAAATGCCTGTGAAGAACTAGGATATAAGACCGTTTTGCTGACAGACCAACTGGACTGCCAGGCAAAGGAAGCCGGGGCTTTTCTCAGTGCGATCGCAAAGTCTCATCAGGAGACTAAGAAAAGCCTTGCTTTCATTGCAGGTGGAGAGACCGTTGTCCGGCTGACGGGACATGGAAAAGGTGGGCGCAATCAGGAGCTTGCGCTGGCGGCTGCGGACAAGATCGCAGGTCTTAAAGATACCGCAGTTTTCAGCGTGGGAAGTGACGGAACCGATGGACCGACAGATGCCGCAGGCGGTTACTGTGACGGTGAGACAAAAGATGTACTTGCCCGGGCAGGCATCAGTATTTTTGAGACATTAGAGGAAAATGATGCCTATCACGCACTGGAAAGATCAGGCGGACTGATCATCACAGGCGCGACCGGTACGAATGTGAATGATGTCGCTGTGCTGCTGATCAAGAGGTAAAGTGAAATAGATAACATGTGAGATACTTTGAAAAATTGCTCATATGTTATCTATTTTTTATATTTTTATTGAAATTAGATAAAATATTATCTATAATTAAAGAAGATCAGATAATCATAAATTGAGGTCAGGTAGAAAAATGGGAAAATATGTATGGGAAACGGCTGAAGAAATCGACATGGAGCTGGCGAAGCGTGCAAAGAAAATACGAAAGCGTCGAGGAATCTCACAGGAAGAACTCAGCGAAAGAAGCGGTGTCAGCTATGGCTCTGTCAAGCGATTTGAGACAACCGGTATGATATCGCTTCTTTCATTGACGAAGATTGCGATGGAGCTTGATTGTGTAGACGATATTAAGGATATGTTCACAAAAGCGGTGTATCGTAATATTCAGGAGGTCATCAATGAAAATAAATAAAACGCTTCTGGTGAAATATCATGACAGACTGGTCGGCACACTGGCCGCTATGGAAAATGGTAAAATTGCTTTTGAATATGCAGATGACTGGCTGGAAACAGGATTTCCCATCAGCCCGTTTTCGCTTCCCTTAGAGAAGCGTGTGTTCGTTCCGTCAAAGACTTATTTTGGAGGATTGTTTGGTGTATTTGCAGATAGTCTGCCGGATGCGTGGGGAAATATTCTTGTCAACCGAATGCTCAAAAAAAACGGTATTTCCGTGGATCGGATCACAGTGTTAGACCGGTTGGCGATCGTAGGAAACTCGGGAAAGGGAGCCCTTTCTTATGAGCCGGAATATTTATTGGAAAAAGAGAACGGAGATTTTGATCTGGATGTACTTGCCGCGGAGTGTGAGAAAGTATTACAGACGGAATATACGGATGCATTAGATGAATTGTATCTGCTGGGTGGAACCAGTGGTGGTGCCAGACCGAAGATTATGACGGAATGGGATCAGAAGGAGTGGATCATAAAGTTTCCCGCACATGCGGACGGCAAGGATGACGGAGTCATGGAGTACGCGTACAGTCTCTGTGCAAAAAAGTGTGGCATTACGATGCCGGAGACACGATTATTTCCATCTGAGCGCTGTTCGGGTTATTTCGGGACTGTTCGGTTTGACCGTGAAAAGATCAAAGATCAAAGTGGAAATATATACACGGATCGAAGACATATGCTGACGGCTGCAGCGATACTTGAATTAGACTTTGAACAGCCTTGTCTGGACTATTTGTCATTGATGAAACTGACAAAAATATTGACAAGAGATCATAAACCGGATCTGGAAAATATGTTTCGCAGAATGTGTTTTAATGTATTCGCGCATAATCGTGATGACCACGCAAAGAATTTTACATTCTTGTATGATGAAAAAAAGGATCATTGGGGACTTGCGCCTGCCTATGACTTGACGTACAGTAATACTTATTACGGGGAACATACGACTTCTGTGAATGGGAATGGAGTAGATCCGGGAAAAGCGGAACTGCTGGCAGTTGCGCGGGCATCGGGGATGAATGAACGTCGATGTGCAAAGATCGCAGATGAGATTTTTGAAATAGTGAAAGAGGAACTTTGTGAATATCTGTAATGAGAGAAAAGAGGAAGATCAATGAATGCAACATTTTACGGCGTAGGTGTCGGACCGGGTGACCCGGAGCTGCTCACCTTAAAGGCTGTGCGGATCATAGAGGAATGTGATGTGCTGGCGGTGCCGGGAAAGACGAAGGAGGACTCGGTTGCCTATGGCATTGCGTTGGCAGCTGTTCCAAAAATCGCGCAAAAAGAAACCATCTGTATTCATATGCCGATGACAAAGGACGAAAAAAAGCTGAAAGAGAGCCATGAACACGGCGCGGCACAGATCATCTACCTGCTGGAACAGGGCAGGTCTGTCGCATTTTTGACGCTGGGTGATCCAACGATTTATTCCACTTATTTATATCTGCAAAAACTTGTACAGGAAGCAGGATATGAGACCGCGATTATTAGCGGTATTGCATCATTTCTGGCGGCCGGTGCGGCGTTAAATATAGGACTTGTGGAGAAAGAACAGCAGCTGCATGTGATCCCTTCTTCCTATGGGATCGAGGAGGCATTGGAATTGCCCGGCACGAAGGTGCTCATGAAGGCAGGAAAGAAAATGCCGCTTGTAAAAGAAGCGGTTGCCCGCATGGATGCGGATGTTTACATGGTGGAAAATTGTGGGATGGAAGGTGAGCGTATTTGCCGGGGTGCGAACGAAATACCGGAGGATGCGGGATATTATTCACTTATTGTTGTAAAAGATCATTGTGAATGCGAATAATTAAAGATCGGCTATTCCGGACAGATCGGAAGGCAAAAAAAATAAGTCAGGAGACAGACAATGGTACATTTTGTGGGCGCGGGCAGCGGAGCGCCGGATCTGATCACGCTGCGGGGAAAACGGCTTTTGGAGGAAGCGGATGTGATCATCTATGCAGGATCACTGGTGAATCCGCAATTATTGGAATATAAAAAAGAGGCTGTCGCGGTGTACAACAGCGCGAAGATGACGCTGGAGGAAGTGCTGGCAGTCATGGAACAGGCAGAAAAAGAGGGAAAGACAACAGTTCGGCTGCACACGGGAGATCCATGTCTGTACGGAGCAATCCGGGAACAGATGGATGCACTGGATGCGAGGGGGATTGTCTATGATGATACGCCGGGCGTCAGTTCGTTTCAGGCTGCAGCAGCGGCGCTGAATCTGGAGTATACGCTGCCGGATGTCTCGCAGAGTGTGATCATCACCCGTATGGAGGGGCGCACCCCTGTGCCGGCAAAGGAGAGCATCGAATCTTTGGCGTCGCATGGGGCAACGATGGTCATATTTTTAAGCACAGGCATGCTGGAGGAACTGTCTGCGCGGCTGGTCGCAGGCGGTTATGAAAAGGCGACTCCTGCGGCGATCGTCTATAAAGCATCGTGGGAGGATGAGCAGAAATATGTGTGTACCGTAGAGACACTGGCGCGGACTGCGCAGGAACACGGCATAAAAAAAACAGCGCTGATCATCGTCGGTGATGTGGTCTCACAGAGCAGCTATTCGCGTTCGAAACTGTATGATCCCACATTTACGACAGAATTTCGGGAGGGTATCTTGTGAAAAAGGTGTATATAGTGGGCATCGGTCCGGGAAAAAAAGAGGGCATGACATTCGAGGCAGCAGAGGCATTGCGGCGCAGTGACTGTATCGTCGGCTATCATGTATATACGGAACTGGTGCAGGCGGAATTTCCGGAAAAAGAATATTATACGACACCGATGACAAAAGAAGTTGACCGCTGCAGGGAAGCACTGGCGCGGGCAGATAGAGGAAAGACGGTGGCACTGATCTGTAGCGGAGATGCGGGTGTTTACGGTATGAGTGGACTGGTTTTGCAGTTGCACGGGGAATACCCGGATGTGGATATACAGGTGGTTGCCGGAGTGACGGCAGCGCTTGCCGGGGCAGCCGTGCTGGGTGCACCCCTCATCCACGACTTCGCGCTCATCAGCCTCAGCGATCTGTTGACACCATGGGAAAAAATCGAGAAGCGTCTGCTGTTGGCGGCAGAGGCGGATTTTGTGATCGTGCTCTACAATCCATCCAGCAGAAAGCGTCAGGATTATCTGCAAAAAGCGTGTGACCTGATCCTGCGGCATCAGTCACCGGAAACGGTATGTGGTCTGGTGGAAAACATCGGACGAGAGGGCGAGGCTGCAAAGGTGTTGACTTTGTCACAGCTTCGGGAAGAAAACGTCAATATGTTTACGACCGTGTTTATCGGCAATTCCCAAACGCGTATGATTGACGGAAAAATGGTGACTCCGAGAGGGTATACATTATGATTTATAAAAAAAGAATTGTTGTTTTTGCAGGAACAACAGAGGGGCGTCTGCTGGCGGAACGCCTGGCAGCATCCGGCGTGGAGGTCACAGCCTGTGTGGCGACGGAATACGGTGAGAAACTGATGCCGGAGCAGTCTTGTCTGCAGGTGCACCGTGGGCGGATGGACGCGGAGGAAATGGCAGACTTTTTGCAGCAGAAAATGCCGCACCTCGTTGTGGACGCGACGCATCCCTATGCGCAGGTCGTTTCTGAAACAGTAAAAAAGGTATGCGAGGAATTACATATGGAATATGTGCGCCTTCTGCGCCCGGCAGGTGCAGCGCTCCCCGCGGATGAGCGGATCCATATCGTGGAGGATGCAAAGGCGGCGGCAGAGCTGGCGGAGCAAATGTCAGGGAACATTTTTCTGACAACGGGCAGTAAGGAACTGGCAGTGTTTGTCGAAACGATCACTGATTTTTCGAGGCTGTATGCGCGGGTGCTGTCTACGGAGGAAACATTTGAAATATGCAAAGAGCTGGGCTTTGAGGGAAAGCAGCTTATCTGTATGCAGGGACCGTTTTCGGAGGAGTTGAACCGGGCGATGTATGGTCACGTGGACGCGAAGATACTGGTGACAAAGGAATCCGGTGATATCGGCGGATTTTCAGACAAGGTGCAGGCGGCACTGGCGCTTGGCATGGAATGTATTGTAATCCAACGACCAAAGGAGCAGGGACTGAACTATGAGCAGGTGTGTGAGCGGCTTGGCGTGGCAGAGGGAATACTTACGCTCGTCGGCATCGGCATGGGTACGCCGGAGCAGATGACTTTAGAAGCACAACATGCACTGGAACAGGCGCAGGTGATCTTCGGGGCAAAACGGATGTTGGAGGCCGTGCGCGAATTTCCGGCAGAGAAAGTATGTGAGTACCGTAGGGAGCAGATCGCTGTGTATTTGTGCGAGCATCCACAGCTTACACGGGCGGCAGTCGTGTTTTCCGGTGATGTGGGATTTTACAGCGGCGCGGACAGCTTCGGAGAGTGTCTGAACTGTGGCGAGAAAAGCTGGACTGTGTGCCGGATCGCAGGAATATCCTCGGTCAATTATTTTGCGGCAAAGCTGGGCGTGGCATGGCAGGATGTGAAACTGTGCAGTGTGCATGGGCGAAACGTGAATCTGCTGAAACAGATTATGCAAAATAGTAAGGTGTTTTCGCTGCTCAACGGCGGAGAACAATTGGCGGAACTGGCAGGGCAACTGCATAACAATGGACTGGATCATGTCCGGTTGTCTGTGGGATATGATCTGGGCTATGAGACAGAGGAAATCTGGAGAGGAAGCATCAGCGAATTTCTGAATCGCCCGGTACGGACAGGACTTTGTGTCGCACTGTTTGAAAACGAGGATGTATATAGGCAGGAGGATGCTGATACTGGGGATGCAACAGTACAAAAAGGCAATGGGCGACCAACGACCGGTAATTTACCGGATGAGGCATTTCAGAGAGGCGCCGTGCCTTTGACAAAAGAGGAGATCCGGGCAGTGGCACTTTCAAAACTGTGTCTGACTGCGGATGCGGTCTGCTACGATATCGGGGCAGGAACCGGCGGCATGACGATGGATATTGCGCGCTATGTGCCGGATGGAAAGGTCATTGCCTTTGAAAGAAATGTGGGGGCCTGCGAGCTGATCCGGGCAAATGCGGCGAGACTTTCATCCGGGCAGGTGACAGTCGTACCGGGCAGCGCACCGGAGATCTTGGAGGCGTATGAAATGCCTACGCATGCGTTTATCGGAGGAAGCGGTGGCAGGCTGCGAGAGATTGTGGAAGTATTGCTGAAAAAGAACCCTTGTATGCGTATCGTGATCGATGCGATCACACTGGAGACAGTGGGGGAGGCAAATGAGATTCTGAAAACACTGGCGGTGAAGAATGTGGACATTGTATCCATCACGGTGGCAAAAGCAAAGAGTGCAGGAGCATATCATCTGATGGAGAGCATGAATCCGGTGTATATATTTTCGTTTACCGGAGATGGAAAATGAGATGACTGAAATGTATTTCTAATTTGCATGCTCGAAGGGAATATGGATTTTGGGGCAAAATACGGAAATAAAAAATGGGATGTGACATGATCAAACACATAGAACAAGAAATTGAACGAAAACAGATACCGCGTCTGATTCTGGCAGCACCGCACAGCGGCAGCGGAAAGACGATGATCACGATGGGGCTGCTTGCAGCTTTTCAAAAACGCGGTGTAAAGCTCGCGTCATACAAGTGCGGTCCCGATTACATTGACCCGATGTTTCACAGTCGGGTACTGGGGCTGCCCACGAGAAATCTGGATACTTATTTTACAGATGCGGATACGACTCGGATGTTGTTTGCGCAGGGACAGTCAGATGGGACGCAGCTTTCGCTGATCGAGGGCGTGATGGGCTATTATGACGGAGCCGGACTTGCCACGGAAATCGGCTCTACCTATGAGCTTGCAGATGTATTGGAGGCTCCGGTGGTGCTGATCATTGATGCTGCGGGCATGAGTCTGTCGGCAGTGGCAGTGCTGAAGGGATTTCTGGAGTATCGTGAGCCTAATCGGATCGCAGGTGTGCTGTTTAACCGAATGTCGAAACAGGTGTATGAAGCAGTACGACCTGAGGTGGAGGCGCTTGGAATCTGCGTCTGTGGATATGTGCCGAAGATGACAGACATGGAGCTTCCGAGTCGGCATCTGGGGCTGGTGACACCGGAGGAGCTGGAGAACTTAAAGGAATATGTAGATAAGTTGGCGGAGTGTATCGCACAAACCGCCGATTTGGACGCGTTATTTGCATTGGCGCATACGGCACCGGAGTTCGTCTGGAAGCCTGTAATTTTGCCGAAGCTTTCCAGAACATTGAACGTTTCTGTGGCAAGGGACGAGGCGTTCTGCTTTTTGTATGAGGACAATCTAAAATTCTTGCGGGAGATCGGTGCAAAGGTGCAGTTTTTTTCACCATTGCATGAAGCAAAGTTACCCGAGGGAACGGAAGTGCTGCTTCTGACCGGCGGTTATCCGGAATTATACGCGGAGCAGTTATCAAATAATACAGCTATGCGTCAGTCGGTTTATGCGGCTTTGGAGGCTGGCATCTATGTGCTGGCAGAGTGTGGAGGGTTTCTGTATCTGACAGATCAGCTTGAGGATATGGAGGGGCACTCATATCCGATGGCTGGCTGGATTCATGCAAAAGCTTTTCAGACAAAAAAGCCGGGACGATTCGGATATATTGAGCTGATGCCGCAGGCGGGCGGTGCGAAGATCCGTGGGCATGAATTCCACTATTTTGACACGACGGATAATGGAAGGGATTTTGTTGCAAAAAAGCCCTTCCGTGATGTAAGATGGGAATGTATACATGCGTCAGAGCGAGCACTCATTGGTTTCCCGCATTTGTATTATTACAGCAATCCGGTATTTCTGGCGGAGCGGTTGGAGCAGTACATTAAGGCGCGCGGATAGGAGTCGCGCACTGGAAACAAATGCCTGAATGGAAAGTACAGATTGAGAAGATGAGAAGTGAGTGTAAATAAATGACAGATGAATTATATTTGGAACAGACGATAAATAGCATACAGCCTGTAGATGAGGCAAGCCACAGGGCATGCCTGAAGTACTGGAATCAGATGGGAAAACCCTTGCACAGTCTCGGTAAGATGGAAACGCTTTGGGCGCAGCTTGCGGGGATTCAGCGGACGGTACATCCGTCAGTGAAAAATCGTGGACTTGTGGTCATGTGTGCAGACAACGGTGTTGTCGCGGAGGGTGTCACACAGACAGGTCAGGAAGTCACGGCGATTGTTGCAGAAAATTTCTTTGATGATCTGACCTGTACCTCCCTTTTATGTAAAAAAAATAACTGTGACCGGTTTATTGTCGATATCGGGATGGCGGTCGATACACCACGCACGATCCGACGGAAGGTTGCTTACGGGACAAAAAACATGACAAAAGAACCGGCGATGACACGCGCACAGGCGCTGGCAGCGTTGCGCACAGGAATTGAAGTGGCAGAACAGTTGAAAAAAGAAGGTTATCAGATCATTGCGACCGGAGAGATGGGCATCGGAAATACGACGACGAGCAGTGCTGTGACGGCGGTTCTGCTGAAGGATACGATCTCACAGAGGCTGGGAATGGAGCGCGTTACTCCAACAGGTGTCAGCGTAGGCATGGACATGTGCGTAGAAACAGTGACCGGGCGTGGCGCCGGACTTTCCGATGAAGGGCTGGAACGAAAAAAAGACGCGATCCGGCGCGCGATAGCGATCAATCAGCCGGATCCGTCAGACCCAATTGATGTGTTGGAGAAGGTAGGCGGATTTGATCTGGCGGGACTTGCCGGTGTATTTCTTGGAGGTGCGGCAGTGGGACTTCCGGTTGTGATCGATGGATTTATCTCTCTGGCGGCAGCACTTTTAGCAGTGCGCATCGCACCGGATTGTGCAGCATACATGATCCCATCACATCAGTCAAAGGAACCGGGTGCAAAACTGATCCTGGAGGCGTTTCATCTGGAACCGGGACTTTGCATGGACATGTGTCTGGGTGAGGGTTCCGGAGCCGTAGCACTTCTGCCGTTTCTGGACATGGCGGCGGAGATCTATGAGCACATGGGTACGTTCGATGATATCCATGTGGAGGCGTATGAGGATTTTCAGGTATAGAGATCAGGGGATGAAAAAACGCTCGGGTTGCAGTAAAATAATGTTGCGGAGGAAACGGAATGCTTTTATTTGTTTACGGCGGCAGCGGTAGCGGAAAATCAGAATATGCAGAGCAGCGGATCTTAGAGGCAGGAGAAATGCCGCGCTACTATGTAGCGACGATGGAACCCTTCGGCGAGGAAGGAAAAAAACGGATTGAAAGACACCGAAAGCTGCGCGACGGAAAAGGATTTACGACCGTGGAATGTGCGACACATATAGAAGGGCTGCGTTTACCGGAAAAAGGTGCAGTGCTCTTAGAGGATCTGTCCAATCTGTTGGCCAATGAGATCTGGTCGGAAAACGGCAGAGGATGGTCGCAGGATCTGGCAGAAGATATCTGCCGGACGATGAAAGGCCTTTCTGACGAACATCAATTATTGGTAGTCGTTGGAAATGACATTCACCGGGACGGTGAGGCGCAGACTCCGGAGATGGAGCAGTACGCGTCTTTGCTCGCCGAATGTCAGACACGTCTTGCAAAGGTAGCGGATGAGGTCGTGGAGGTCGTGTGCGGGATAGCGATAGTGATGCGTTAGACGAAAATGGGTGGAATTTGATTTCGTTCACTTGCGGTAGAGATAGTAACTGGGTATACTATAGAAAACAGAAAAATGTGAAAACAAAACGGTAGAGAACGGAGGAAGTGGGAAATGTCGGATAAAAATACTGCCAATATAGGCTTCGAAAAACAAATATGGGATGCTGCTTGTGTATTGCGTGGAAATATGGATGCATCTGAATATAAAAATGTTGTATTGGGTTTGATTTTTCTCAAATATATCTCTGATCGTTTTGAGGAAAAATATCAGGAATTGGTGTCTGAGGGAGATGGTTTTGAAGAAGATGTTGATGAATATACATCTGAAGGAATCTTTTTTGTACCGGTTGGCGCAAGGTGGAGTGAGATTGCATCAAAGGCACATACACCTGAAATAGGGATGATTATTGACGATGCAATGCGCGCAATTGAAAAAGAAAACAAGCGCCTAAAAGATATACTGCCAAAGAATTTTGCACGACCGGAATTGGACAAGCGTCGTCTTGGAGATGTGGTAGATTTGTTTACTAATATTCAGATGGTCGAGCACGGTAGTGAGAAAGACATTCTCGGGCGTACTTATGAATATTGCCTTTCCATGTTTGCAGAACAGGAAGGTAAGCGCGGTGGGGAGTTCTTTACTCCGTCCTGCGTGGTTAGAACATTGGTAGAAGTTTTGCAGCCTTTTAAAGGCCGTGTTTACGATCCTTGTTGTGGGTCCGGTGGTATGTTTGTACAGTCGGCGCGGTTTGTGGAGAATCACAGTGGTAATATAAGCAGTATTTCCATTTATGGGCAGGATTCCAATCCAACGACATGGAAAATGGCACAGATGAATTTAGCTATTCGTGGTATAGAGCCGGATCTGGGTTCTTATGCGGCAGACACTTTTTTGGAGGATCAGCACCCGACGATGCGGGCGGACTATATTATGGCGAATCCTCCGTTTAACCTTTCAGACTGGGGCGCTGACAAGTTGAAAGATGATGTGAGATGGCAGTATGGAATGCCCCCTGCTGGAAACGCCAACTTTGCATGGCTACAGCATATGATCTATCACCTTGCCCCTAGTGGAAAAATAGGTATGGTACTTGCAAATGGTTCCCTTTCCTCACAGTCTGGTGGTGAAGGTGAAATCAGAAAGAATATTATAAATGCAGATCTGGTGGAGTGTATAGTAGCAATGCCTACGCAGTTATTTTATACCACTCAGATTCCGGTATCTCTGTGGTTTTTGAACAAGCAGAAAAAACAGGCTAATAAAACGTTGTTTATTGATGCCAGAAAAATGGGCACCATGGTCAGCCGGAAATTGAGGGAATTGACGGATGAGGATATACAGAAGATTGCTGATACATACAATGCCTACGTTGACGGTAAACTGGAGAATGTAAAGGGATTTTGCGCAGTTGCAGATACAGAAGAAATTGCAAAACAAGATTATATTCTCACGCCTGGGCGTTATGTGGGCATTGAAGAACAGGAAGAAGATAGCGAGCCATTTGAAGAAAAAATGACACGGCTGACTTCGGAATTATCCGAAATGTTTGCGAAGTCTCATGAATTGGAAGAGGAAATTCGCAAAAAACTGGGGGCAATAGGGTATGAAATCTGATTGGAATTGTGGTACATTAAGCGATGTTTGTAAAGTTATAACTGACGGCTCGCATTATAGCCCTAATAGTGTTGAATACGGGAGGTATATGGTATCTGTTAAAGATTTTACAGAATTTGGGTTTGATTTTTCAAAATGTCGACAGATATCAGAGCATGATTATATTACGTTAAAGAAGAATGGATGTATACCACAACATAATGATATACTTGTTGGAAAAGATGGTGCAAGATATTTTGAGGATGTAATAATTTATAGGCAATCAGAAGAACCGGCATTGCTGTCATCTATTGCAATATTAAGGTGCGATGAAGATAAAGTTATACCAGATTTTTTGTATTATATGTTCAAAAACCCATTAGTGAAGAAGAATGTTAAGGATAATTATGGGTCTGGCTCTGCGATACCGCGTATTGTACTTAAAGATTTTAGAAGAATGATAATACGATATCCATCAGTTCAGGAACAATATCGTATAATATCTGTATTAAACTGTATTGATCAAAAAATTCAACTTAATACAAAGATAAACAATCATTTAGAGCAACAATTTATGGCTATATTTGATTATTTCTCATCCACCACGGCAGAACATGTATGCACACTTTCTGAACTAATCGACATTCGAGATGGTACGCATGATTCACCTAAATCAGCACCCGTTGGTTACCATTTGGTTACCTCGAAGCATTTACTTCCTTATGGAGTAGATGTCTCTGTAACCAATTTGATATCAGAAGAGGATTATATCAAAATTAACGAAAGAAGCAAGGTTGATCCCGGTGACATACTTATTAGTATGATTGGTACTGTAGGATTAATATCTTATGTATTCGATAACCCAGTTGAATTTGCAATTAAAAATGTAGGACTGTTTAAAACTTCCCAAGCGCCTATGATTGCTTTATATATTTTGGGTTATTTGAAAGACCAACATACTTCAAATCATATTGAGAGACATTTAGCTGGGAGCACTCAAAAATACATAAGTTTGGGTGAATTGCGAAAAATGCCTATTAGGATCCCTTCGGATTCTAATCTAGTGAAATACAATCAAATTGTTGAGCCAATTATTTCACAAATTACACTATTGGTTGAAGAGAACCGAAAGTTGTTAACACTTAGAGATACTCTTCTTCCCAAACTTATGTCCGGCGAGCTTGATGTCTCAGACATTGACTTCTAAGCTGCCAGCGGACTCCTTGCCGTCTGTATGCAAGCATCCATTCGGCTGTGGTATCTGCCCACGATGCTTACCAGCGGCTATCTGTGCTTTGCGCAGATGAGGCGCTAAATGATTGTTTA
>JBJEML010000116.1:0-5546 GCA_051879675.1 Lachnospiraceae bacterium
AGGCCTGCTGCGTTAAAGGAAATTCTGCATGCCGTTCTGTCGGAATAAAAAGTGGCAAGGAAGAACTATTTCGTATTTGAAAAAACTATTGCTCCGGTATCTGCCGGAGCAATTGGTTCAATATACGGAGCTGGAAGGGGAAAATCTGATGGGAGAGAATATGACAGATGGAAATGTAATGGGGGAAGAAATGGCGGAAGAGAAGAGAGATTGCTGGCAGGAGGATGATGATTTTGCACAGGGAGGCGGTCTGGAGGCACTGCGGCAGTGGGAGTCCGGGCTGGACATGGATAAAGCTTTAGGATTCTGTGGTGGAAACCGGGAATTTTATCTGGAGCTTCTGAGGGATTTCGGAAATGATAACCGTCAGGAGAAGTTGACGAAATTCTACGAGGAACGGGACTGGAAAAATTATACGGTTGTGGTGCATGCCCTTAAAGGGGTATCCCGCACACTGGGTTTTGCGGATCTGGGGGATGTGACTGAGATTTTGCAGAAGGCGTCAGAGGTGGAGGATGTGGATATGATTCAGCTCAATCATCCGAGGATGATGGAAAAATACCAGCATATCCTTTATGGAATTAGGCGGATGTAAACGAGGTAATTGCGAAACTCATTTTCTCCTTGACTATCCCGTCGTCTTATATCATAGTATATTCTAGGGCAAAAGGGAACGCACTGCTTTTGAAAGATGCAGATTTTATATACAACAGGAGGAATAGTTATGCCAAAATTAAGTGAACGTGTAGGAACATTTACTGATTCTGTGATCCGACGGATGACACGGATCAGTGATGAATATGGTGCCATTAATTTGTCTCAGGGATTTCCGGATTTCGATCCGCCGAAGGAGATCATGGATGCGCTGGCGAAAGCAGCGTATGAGGGTCCGCATCAGTATTCCGTCACCTTCGGCGCCGAGAATTTCAGAGAAGCGCTTGCCCGCAAGCAGGGAAAAACGATTGGGCGCACCATCAATCCGGATACGGAAATTGTTGTGACCTGCGGTGGTACAGAGGCGATGATGTGTGCGATGATGACGATCTGTAACCCGGGAGACAAGGTGATGGTGTTTTCGCCGTTTTATGAAAATTATGGGGCGGATGCGATTTTATCCGGCGCCGATCCGATCTATATTCCGCTTGTTCCGCCGGAATATGGGTTTGATATCGACCTGATCGAAAAAGGATTTCGGGAAGGAGCAAAGGCGATCATCGTCTGCAATCCCTCGAATCCGTGCGGAAAGGTTTTCACAAGAGAGGAACTGATGCAGATCGGAACGCTGGCTGTGAAATACGATGCGTTTGTTGTCACGGATGAGGTGTACGAGCATATGGTCTATGCCCCGAATCATCATACGTGTGTGGCATCGCTGCCCGGGATGTATGAGCATACCATTACCTGTAATTCGCTTTCCAAGACGTATTCCATCACGGGATGGCGTCTCGGTTATCTGATCGGGCCGGAAGAAGTCATTGAGGCAGCAAAAAAAGTACATGATTTCCTGACGGTTGGTGCTGCCGCTCCGCTGCAGGAGGCAGCAGTGACAGGACTTAATTTTCCGGAATCTTACTATGAAAATCTTTTGGATATCTATACGAAGAAGCGTAATTATTTTCTGGAGGGGCTTGACCGTATCGGTCTGAAACATAATGTCCCGCAGGGAACCTATTTTGTTTTGATCGATATTCAGGACTTTTTGGATCTGCCGCAGTTTGCAGGCTATACAGATCTGGAATTCTGTGAATGGATGATCAAAAATATCGGAGTGGCAGCCGTGCCTGGCTCCAGCTTTTTTAAGGAAGATGTAAACAACCTGATCCGCCTGCACTTTGCGAGAGAAGAAAAAACATTGGATGAAGCAATCGAGCGCCTGTCAAAAATGGCGGCACTGCTTCACTGATGCGGTTTGCCTGAAGATCAATCGGGTTGAACATGAAATAGGAAAGGATCAAGGATGAATTCGTATTCTGTTTATTTTGCAAATTATACAATCGGAGCGGATGCGTATGAAAACGTGCCACAGGTCTGCGAACCATTTGGCAGCCGCGTGTTGCTGATCGGAGGCGAAAAAGCATTGGGCGCTGCCGGACAGCTCTTGCGGGATGCGATCGCGGAAAGCTGTCTTGAGATTGTGGATACCGTATTTTTTCGAGCAGACTGTACCTATGCGGAAATTGATCGCCTTGCGGAACATGCACGTGCATGCAAGGCAGACATGATCTTTGGCATGGGTGGCGGGAAAGCGCTGGACACTGCCAAGGGAGCAGCCTATCGTCTGGGGCTTCCTGTATTTACGTTCCCAACCATCGCAGCTACCTGTGCCGCTACGACGGCACTGTCTGTCGTCTACAGAGAAGATGGCAGTTTTGATAGTTTTTATTTTTATGAGCGTCCTGCCAGACATTGTTTCATCAATCTGGAGGTTCTTGCAACGGCACCGGCCGAATATCTGCGTGCAGGCATGGGAGATACGATCGGAAAGCATTTTGAATGCCATTTTTCGGCCAGAGGGGATCAGCTGGCGCACAGCTCTGCAATGGGCAGGGAGATCAGTAACCTCTGCTATGGACCGCTTTTGGAGCATGGAGCTCAGGCATTGCGGGACTGTAAAGAGGGAAAAACGACATTTGCTTTGGAACAGGCTGTACTGGCGATCATTGTCAGCACCGGTATGGTATCATTGATGGTATTGGATGATTACAACTGTGCGATCGCACATTCGGTCTACTACGGTCTGGTTCTTCTGCCGGGCTTTGAGGAGCACTATCTCCACGGTGATGTGGTCGCCTATGGAGTACTCGTTCAGCTGGCGGTAGATGGGCAAAAGGAAGAACTTCTGCGATTGCGTGCATTTTTGACAGAACTTGGTATCTATACGACATTAAAACAGATGCATGTCATATTGGATCGCGAGGGGTTCAAAGATGTATTAAAGGAGATCGTCACGGGGCCGGATATGGAACATATTCCTTACAAAGTTACGGAGGATATGATCTTTCATGCGATGGAGGAGGTCGAAGCAATCGACGCGTAGCAATAGTCTTTTCCTCAGGAGAAATTCTTATGAAAATGTGCTTCGCAGCGATGTGGAAGAGTGAACAATTACATCGTACTGTGAGGGTACTGAACATCTACAAAAAACAAATATTTACAAGGGGGATAAAAAAATGCAACAAAATTCCAGCGTCAACACTAAAAACCTGCTGAAATTTATTCTGTGTTCAGCGTTTGGTATCTTAATGTTTCTGGTGCCGATCCCGCAGGGAGATTCGTTTACCACTTTACTTGATTTCCTGAAAACAGGTCTGAAGAACCTGTTTGGCGGAAGCCTGAATTACATTCTTTTGCTACTGTTGATCGTATCAGCGGTTGTGAGTCTGATCGACTATATTTTTAAGCCGGATCTTATCCGGAACAATCATTACCTGAAGCGTGCGTTTTCCACGACGCCCTTCTATCTGGTGTCAAAAATTCTGGGAGCTGTGTTCGGATGCATGGTGATCCTGGGCTTTGGCCCGGAGTTCATTACATCCATCGACACCGGTGCGACAATGATGGATCTTTGCAATACTTTGATCTGCATTGTACTGGCATTCAGCTTTATCATGCCGTTTCTGACAGACTGTGGTATTATGGAGTTCCTCGGTGTGCTTGCGAAACCGGTGGTACGTCCCTTGTTTCATGTCCCGGGGCGCGCATCCGTAGACCTGATCGCTTCCTGGTTCGGAGCTTCCAACGCAGCTGTTATTCTGACAAGAGAGCAGTATATGAGAGGATTTTATACAAAACGGGAGGCCGGATATATCATGACGAATTTTTCGCTGGTTTCCATCCCGTTCTGTCTGTTGATCGCCAATACGGTAGGGATTTCCAATCTGTTTCCGATGTTTTACCTGTGCATTTGCATTACCGGTATCGTTCTGGCTGTGGTCATTGCGAGAATCCCGCCGATCCGTACGATGCCGGATACATATCGCGAAAAAACAGGAAAACAGATCAATGAGGACGTTCCGCAGGAGAAAAGAATCTTTTCCTACGCGATTGAGCTTAGCTGTCAGAAAGCAGAGAAATTCAATGCACGTTCCGTGCTCTCCGGTGGTTTTGAAGTGGTCATGGGTATGTTCTTTGACCTGATCCCGATCGTGGCAGCATGGGGAACAATCGCGTTGATCATTGCTACCTATACACCGGTATTCAAATGGATCTCTTATCCGATGGGACTGTATCTGCAGCTGTTTGGCGTGGAAGAGGCCTTTGCGGTGGCACCGGCGACCCTGATCGGTTTTGCGGATATGTTCATTCCGGCGCTTCTGATCACAGGTATCGAATCTGTGAAGACAAGATTTATCATCGGCGTCTTATCTCTGGTGCAGATCATTTACCTGACTGAGGTGGGTGCGATCATTATCAAGAGTGAGATTCCGCTGAATCTCTGGAAGCTGTTTTTGATCTTTATGGAGCGAACGTTGATCGCGATACCGATCATCGTGCTGTTTGCGAATCTTGTGCTGTGAGTTGTTTTTTGAGAATAAGAGTGCTTTTGAGTATGGAAAAAAAGGAGTTGGTGTATGTTTCATCAGCTCTTTTTTGTGTATTTTTTTGGCGGAACGCCCACCATCCGACGAAAGATCGTAATAAAATTGTTGTAATCCTTGAATCCGCACTGCGCCGCAATCTCTGCCAGCGGCAGGTCGGATTCTGTCAACAGTGTCTTTGCCCGTTCGATTCGCAGACTTCTGATATGTTCTGCGATGCCGGTTCCATAATTTTGCTGTGCAATTTCATATAATTTTGTTTTGCCGATCCGGAAGTGCTCGCAGAGTGTCTGCGCGTTCAGCTCATCGGCGAAGTGTTCAGAGATATATGTATCGATCTGCACAGGAAGCTCCTGCTGTCTGAGGGACACCATTCGGTCCAGGCAAAGAAAGGATGCGACTGCCTGAAGAATGTGCGATGCAGACTCAATGTAGTCAACGGAGATGAGGGGCTGCGCATCGCAAGCTTGTTTCAGTTCGGTCAGATCGATCCGATAATTTTTGCAAAAGGCTCTGATCTGACACCAGCCTTCCTCATGGGAGTCATAGCAAAATACCTGCCCAAACAACAGATATCCGATCACGATATTTCCAAGATAAATCGGAACGATGCTTTCCGTGAGTCCCGCATGGCAGCAGTAGGTGTAGGGTGAATGGCGTTTTGCCGCAGTCTTGCAGGCGTTTTCATCGCACAGACTGCACTCTCGCTCACCATTGACATCCGAACGTATCAGCTTGCAAAATGGTGAGATCTGCTCCGGATAGGCTGCCAGTTCATGAAAGGAATCGTCGAATACCGTGATCCGTATATGCGTCAGATTGTAAAAATCCTGCAGCAGGTAATTTAATTTATTCAAGTCGAATGAAGAGATCATACGGATACTCCTTCTTGGAAAATGTATCGCGTATTCGAGACAACAGGTGCCGTCCGCGAGTGCGCGTCTTTTTTGTATATTGTATCACTTTGCCGAACAAATTCAAAGAAAAAAGAACAGATACCTATATATT
>JBJEML010000117.1:0-29981 GCA_051879675.1 Lachnospiraceae bacterium
ACCGTGTACTTTACGATTTCACACCGAAGCCAACCGGAACGGTAGAGTTTGAATAATTTCAATTTGATACTGATTTTTTTATATGGCAGGCGATCTATAGGGTTGCCTGCTATTTCTTATGATTGTAACAGATATCAGAATAATTTTACGAAGTGCTCCGCATTTTGAAGTTCTGATGTAGAATCATTGATGTTATGTTATACTTGAGAAAGGAAACTGCAAGGTTCTAGAAAACATCGGGAGATTCCGAAAATGAAAATCAAATCAGAAGCAAATTTAACTACATTTGAGGCGATCAGTATGATTGTGGGGAACAGTATCGGAACCGGGATCATTGCGGTGCCCTATCTGGCCACGAAGAACAGCATGCTGGATGTGGTCTGGATGGTGGGGCTGGCCTATATTGTGAATGTGATCCTGCACCTGATCATTGCAGAACTCTCTTATAACAACGGAGGTGTGCAGATCGTCAAAAGCTTTGAGGGCGAACTGTTCCATGGCGTAGCAAAGAAAATATTCAGCTGGGTCGTATTTATCGTGTATGGATTGGCAATCATGGTAGGTGTCAGCGGAAATATCAACGGTGGTGCGCAGATATTCACAAACTGGTTTGGAATGCCGCTGTGGACAGCACAGCTTGTCTATTATGTGATTGCGGGAATCGTGGTATTTATGGGAATGAAGGCAGTCGGAATCGCACAGAAATATGCAGTGGTACTTCTCATGGGTATCGTGGCGGTCATGACAGTAGTAACATTTATGCATCCTGTAAATTCATTGTATACGGCGCCATTTCACTGGAACAATCTGCTGGCACTGTACAGCATGGTAGTGTTTGCTACCTCCGCAGTTTCATTATTCTGACACGGATCATGAGTGGTGTGGTGATTCTTGTCAGTATCATGCTCGTACTTGCCTACGGAAAATCCAGGCGGAAAGCCGGTGCAAGCCCGATCTGCGGTGTGATCGGGACAGTTCCCTTTCAAGTACTTATGGTTGTATCAACGATCGTGTCGGCTGTGGGTTCACTGATTCCGCTGAGTTAGGAGAATATCATGTATTGTTCAGATAGGTGTAAACAGATAGATGACGAAACATTTACATTCAGAATAACGAAGGATAAGGATTTTCGGATCCTTCAGCTGACAGATCTGCACCTGGGCTTTGGTTTTTTGTCAGGAAGCAAGGACAGGCTTGCCCTGGACGCTGTGAGGAAGATGATCGAGAGATCGAGACCGGACTTGATCGTGCTTACCGGAGATTTGATCTTTCCGTTTTTTCCCAAGGCGGGAACTATGAATAACCGCAAACAGGCAAAGAAGCTGATGGCGTTTTTGGATGGTTTCCAAATTCCATATACAATGGTTTTCGGCAATCATGATTGTGAGATGGGATCGACTTGTAACAGAGAAGAACTGGCAGAATTGTATAAACAAGGAAGATACTGCATTTTTACGGAGGGACGGAAGAATCTGACCGGTGTTGGAAACTTTTTGATCGAATTAGTGGACGACTCCGGAAAAGTTTTACTTCCGTTAGTGCTGTTGGATTCGAATATGTATGGAGAAGGGGGCTGGTTCTTCAGTGGGTTTGACCATATTCGGGATGATCAGACTGACTGGTGCATGGAGCGCCTTCAGGCATTGAAACAGGACGACCCAAACATAAAAGCAATGGCATTTTTTCATATGCCGCTCCGTGAGTTCAAGGAGGCTTACGAAAAAATGAAGCTCGGCGATCAAAGCGTGATCTACCTGCATGGAAGTATAGGAGAAAAAGATGAGTATTTTGGCATTTCTAAATACCCGGACACATTTTTTGAGCGGGCAGTAGAAAACGGTGTGATCAAATGGATGTTCTGCGGACATGACCACTTAAATACGCTGTCGCTGGAGTATAAGGGAATCCGGATGACGTATGGAATGTCGACTGATTATCTGGGTTACAATGGCATGAAAAAACGTTATACTCAACGCGGCGGTACGCTGATCACGAGGCATGCGGATGGAAACGTGGAAATTCAGATGGTGCCGCTGAGACCGGTCGTGTCCACAAGAATTCATGGAGTGAAGGAACGTATTTAGTTTTCTTACACCAGTGCTTTTGCAATGGAAACGGAAACATCACTGTACGGAATGAGCATGGCCTGCAGTGCATGATAGATATCCGGTTTGCCCGGCCAGACAGTATTTTTCAGGCAGTTGTGCTCATCCAGCTGATGGAACCAGGAGCCGCATGTGTGATCCAGCACTGTCTTGTCCAGATATTTCATAAACATGCTGTAGTGATCGGCATATTTCTCATTTTTTGTCACACGGTACAGGACGGAGGAGGAATTGATGGCTTCCGCCAGCGTCCAATGCATGCGGTCATGGACAACGGGGATTCCATTCCAGTCGGTGGTATATACGATTCCGGGTGCACCGTCTGCATTCCAGCCGTCTGCGATCGCACGGTCGTACAGCTTTGCTGCTGCCTCATAATAAGGTAAAGTGCTTGCTGCGCCTGTTCCGTAGGTGGATGATGCCCACTGGATGATCAGGCGTGCCCACTCGATTCCGTGTCCCGGCGTGGCACCGTAAGGCTTGAACGGATCATCCGGTGTTTCTTTATTTCGCTTAAGATCCGGTGTCCAGTCGGACGTAAAGTGCTCGGGAATCCGATATTGATTTTCTTTTGCCCAGGCGATCACGTGATCAATGATCCTGCCTGCCCGAATTCTGTATGTATTGTCAGCCATGGCATCTGCCACAGCGAGAAATGCTTCCACCGTATGCATATTGGCATTGATGCCTCTGTATTCGTCCAATACCGTAAATTCGGTATTCCACGTGTCACAGGATAATCCCATTTCTTCATCCCAGAATCGTTCGTCATATAATTTCAGCGCGTCCTCCAGCAGTTCCTTTGCACCGTCGCGGCCTGCCAGAAGAGCGCTGGTCGCTGCAAGGATGACAAATGCATGCGCATAGCATTGCTTCCCCGGAAGTATCTGATCATTATTGGTAAGTCCTGCGTACCAGCCTCCGTTTTCCGTATCTCTCAGTTCGCCAAGAAGCCCCTTAAGTGCTGCATCAGCCAATTCGCCACATCCATCCTGGCCTAAGATCGTACCGATGCTGTATACGTGTGCCATGCGGCTGGTGATCCATGTCTCGCGCGGTCTGTCCGTCCATGGGGTGCCGTCATCTCCAAGATAATAAGAGGAGCCGTTCGGAGATGGAAATCTGCGCCCGAATGTCAGCAGAGTCCGTGCGCTCTCTTCTAAAAATGCTTGGTTTTCTTCTGTATCAATGATGTATTTTCGTTCCAACGTGAGGTCCTCCTTACTTTCGTGCTATATTCTAAACTTACTGTATTTTGGTGTAATTTTCAATCGGGTTTGTATGAAAAATGATAGAAATCAATCATATTTTATTGACATCCTTTTTTTAATCTATAGAATCGTAAGTAACAGGTTTTTGTTGAGGAGTTGTGATATGAAGGAAAAACTATTTTCGGATAATATTTTTTGGAGGAAGCTCTTTCAGTTGGCAGCACCGATCGCGCTGCAAAATCTGATGCTGGCATCGGTGGCAGCAGCCGATGCATTGATGCTTGGGCGTGTGACCCAGAATTCAATGGCTGCCGTGTCACTGGCAACCCAGATCCAGTTCATTCAGAATATGGTTCTGATGTCGATCGTGTCTACGATCGTCATTCTGGGTGCGCAGTATTGGGGAAAGAAGGATGTCAAGACGGTCAATGATATTTTTTGTATCGGACTTCGATTGAGTGTAGCTACATCACTCGTCTTTTTTATCGGATGTACATGTTTTCCACGATATCTGATGCTGATCTTTACAGATGAGGAGGCGCTGATCGCGATCGGAATCCGATATCTGAAGGTGGCAGGCTGGTCGTATCTTTTGACCGGAATATCCCAGTGCTATCTGGCGATCATGAAAGTCAGCGAGCATGCGCTGCAGACGGCGATCGTCAGCTCGGGAGCAGTTATCATCAATATTGTACTGAATGCGGTATTTATCTTTGGCTTGTTTGGTGCGCCGGCGATGGAAGTGCAGGGCGCGGCGCTCGCTACGCTGATCTCAAGAGTGATTGAGCTGCTATGGGTGGTCATTTATTCTTATCAAAAAGGCTACATTCATCCGCAGTGGAGCGGTCTGTTTAAAAGAAGCCGGTTGCTGTCCATGGATTTTCGTAAATGTGTACTTCCGCTTCTGGGTGCCAGTCTCTTCTGGGGTGTAGGATTTACGTCGTATTCAGCTTTTATGGGACATCTTGGAACAGATGCAACAGCAGCCAACTCCATTGCTGCTGTGGTTCGAGATCTGGTGTGCTGCCTGTGTAACGGACTTGCCAACGGAGGAGGAATCCTTGTTGGAAATGAGCTTGGTGCAGGACATTTGGAGAAGGGAAAGCAATATGGAGACCGTCTCGTAAAGATTTCATTTTTGACCGGATTTTTGTCTACAGCAATTATGCTTGCCGTCACGCCGTTTGTCACCGGCTTTGTGAAAATGACAGATCAGGCGAACCGGTATCTGATCGGGATGATGATCATCATGGCGTTCTATATGATCGGGCGCACTGTGAATACGATCATCATCAACGGAATCTTCGCGGCCGGAGGAGATACGCTGTTTGATATGTACAGTCTGGCTGTCTGCATGTGGGGAATCGCAGTTCCGCTTGCTGCGGCCGGAACTTTCTTCCTGAACTGGCCGGTTCTGGTGGTGTACGCATGCACCTGTCTGGACGAAGTGGGAAAGATTCCGTGGGTTATGTACCATTATCGCAAATATAAATGGGTCAAGGATCTGACCCGATAGGATAGATTTATGTAAAGGGGGAGAAGGTATGAGAGAACGGATCTATTTAAACAACGATTGGAAGTTTTCAGAAGTATATGATGAGAAAATGTGTGATGCATCATTCGACGAATGTGGAATGGAGGATGTGCGGATTCCGCACACGTGCAAGGAGCTTCCGTACCATTATTTTGATGAATCGCTGTATCAGATGGTCAGCGGATACCGAAAGAAGATGATGGTACCGGAAAGCTGGAGCGGGCAGAATGTGGTACTTACCTTTGAGGGCGTTGCCCATGAGAGTGAAGTGTTTTTGAACGGGGAAAAGGTGGCGGAGCATCACTGCGGATACACGGCTTTTTCCGTGGATATCGGCGAAAAGCTGCGTTATGGGCAGGAAAATATGCTGACTGTGCGTGTGGACAGCAGAGAAGATCTGAATGTTCCACCGTTTGGATTTGTCATTGATTATATGACTTATGGTGGCATTTACAGGGATGTCTATGTAGAAGCCTGTAATCAGGAGCATCTGGAAGATGTGTTCGTAAAGCCGAAGGTGCTGATCAAAGATAACAGAAGCAGTCAGTCGCCCGGCTGCAAAAACAGGGTGCAGGAGATTACGCTGGAGTCAGAGGTGATGGTAAATGTTTCCGGAGAACATGCGTCACTTCGTCAGTGGATACGAAGGAAGGGAGAGACGGAATACAAGCTGCTTGGCGGGAAAATGATTTCTGAGCAGACGCAGAACGATCATCAGGCGGGGGCTGCATATCAGACAGAAGGGATTCGAAATGCCGGAAGAACCAGACAAAAGGAAATTCTGTTGTTCGCAGATCCGGAATTGCTTTCCGATATTTCCCTCTGGGATATCGACAATCCTGTTTTGTACGAGATCAAAACAGAGCTTTGCAGGGCAGGAGAGGTGCTGGATGAACAGGTTGTTACGACCGGTTTTCGAAGAGCAGAGTTTTGTACGGACGGATTTTATCTGAACGGCAGGAAATTAAGGATCCGAGGTCTGAACCGTCACCAGAGTTATCCGTATGTCGGGTATGCGATGCCCGCATCCGTGCAGAAAGCAGATGCGGATATTTTGAAAAAGGAACTCGGTGTCAATGCCGTGCGGACCTCTCATTATCCGCAATCCCATGATTTTCTGAATCGGTGTGATGAGTTGGGACTGCTCGTATTCACGGAGTTTCCCGGCTGGCAGCATATCGGAGATGAAGCATGGAAAGAACAGGCGGTGCAGAACGTCCGGGATATGGTATTGCAGTATCGGAATCATACATCCATTATTTTGTGGGGTGTGCGGATCAATGAGTCGGTAGATGAGGATGCGTTTTATGAGCGCACCAATGCTGCCGCCCATGAGTTGGATGACACGCGCCCGACAGGCGGTGTCCGGGCGAGCAAAAAAAGCCATCTGCTGGAAGATGTGTATACATACAATGATTTTATCCATGACGGAAGGTTGCCGGGCTGTGAGAAAAAATCGAAGGTCACTTCCGATGTGAACAAGCCGTATCTGATCAGCGAGTATAACGGGCATATGTATCCGACGAAAGCATTTGACTGTGAAGGACGAAGAACGGAACATGCGCTGCGTCATGCAAATGTGCTGGATGCCGTGGCAGGGCAGGAGGATATCGCAGGAAGCTTCGGGTGGTGCATGGCAGATTATAATACGCATAAGGATTTTGGCAGCGGGGATCGGATCTGTTACCACGGGGTGCTGGACATGTTTCGCAATCCGAAGATGGCAGCAGCCGTCTATGCAAGCCAGCAGGAGGCGT
This sequence comes from Lachnospiraceae bacterium, assembly GCA_051879675.1. Taxonomy (GTDB): domain Bacteria; phylum Bacillota; class Clostridia; order Lachnospirales; family Lachnospiraceae; genus W0P33-017. Next base: position 6,608 of record JBJEML010000117.1, read on the forward strand.
GCCCGGTGCTGGAGATCAGTTCTTCCATGGATATCGGAGAACACCCGGCGTGCAACTGGGAGGATCTGTATATTTTTACAAATGCAGACAGTGTGAGGATGTATAAAAATGATCAGCTGATCAGGGAATATAAGCAGGAAGAGACCAATTGGAAAAACATGGTACACGGCCCGATCCTGATCGATGATTTTGTCGGAGACGTGCTTGAGACAAAAGAACACATGTCAAAGAAGCAGTCGCAGAGTGTGAAAAAATTGCTGAATATGGTGGCCCGAAAGGGAGTCAATCACATTCCGGTGCGTTTGTACCCCACGATCCTGAAGCTGCTCTTCGTTTACAGGATGAACATGGAACAGGTGACAGACCTGTACACCAGGTACGTAGGAGACTGGGGCGGTGAATCTACCTGTTATCGGTTTGACGCGGTCAGAGACGGTGAGGTTGTAAAAACGGTTGAGAAAGAGCCGATGCGCCGGGTTGCACTGCAGGTTCTTGCGGATCACACAGAACTGACGGAAGCGCGCAGCTATGATGTGGCTGCGGTGCGGATCCGGGCTGTGGATGAAAATGGAAATGTACTTCCGTTTTACAATGAACCGGTGCAGCTTCATGCAGAGGGAGCAGGCATGCTGATCGGACCGTCTGTGATCTCGCTTCACGGTGGTATGGGCGGAACATATGTAAAGACCGTCGGAACAGCAGGTCATATCCGGCTCACGGTCAGCAGTGGTCAGACAGAGCCGATATGTGTGGAATTTCAGGTGAACAAACAAAAATAATAGGAACTGTGGAGGAACGAAACGGTCAGAAGGGGGATATAAGGTATGAGACTGACAGGAAGAGAAAAAGCAGCTTACGGACTGGGAGCAGTAGGAAAAGATATGGTTTACATGCTCTCTGCGAGCTATGTATTGTATTATTATCAGGATATTCTGGGTGTCAGCGCGATCGCCATGGGAATGATCCTCATGATAGCACGTGTGTTTGACGCATTCAATGATCCGATCATGGGTATCATCGTGGCAAAAACAAGAACGAGATGGGGAAAATTCCGTCCGTGGCTGTTGATCGGAACATTGCTGAATGCGGTCATTTTATATCTGATGTTTGCAGCGCCTCCGGCACTGGACGGCAGCGGACTCGTGGCGTATGCGGCGATCACCTATGTGCTCTGGGGCGTGACCTATACGATGATGGACATCCCGTACTGGTCCATGATCCCGGCGTTTACAGAAGGAGGAAAAGAGAGAGAAGGACTGTCTACGCTGGCGCGTTCCTGCGCAGGAGTCGGCTCTGCGCTCATCACGATCATTACGATGAAGTGTGTGTATCTGCTGGGGCAGGGAAATGAAAGACAGGGATTTCGCCTGCTGGCGCTGATCGTTGCAGTTATTTTCGTGGTATTTATTTTTATTACCTGTACAAATATTAAGGAAAAATCTACCGCTGACGTGGATTCGCCTTCCATCGGACAGATGTTTTCGGCGCTGCTTCACAATGACCAGGCAATGGCGGTCGTAGTGACCATCGTGCTGATCAACTGTTCCATTTATATTACTTCAAACCTTGTCATTTATTTCTTTAAATATGATTTTGGCGGGGCAAACTGGTACGACAGCTTTACGCTTTTCAATATGTTTGGAGGAGCTATTCAGATTCTTTCAATGATGGTCTTTTTCCCGATGGTACGAAAATGGCTCAGTTCCATTCATGTATTTTTTGTCAGTCTGGGCATGGCTGCTTTGGGATATGCGATTCTGCTTGTGCTCATGTTCACCAATATGACAAACGTGTATCTGCTGTTTGTTCCGGGATTTTTGATCTTTGCAGCGTTTGGTTTTCAGACAGTGCTCACGACTGTATTTCTTGCAAATACGGTGGATTACGGGGAACTGAAAAACCAGAGAAGAGATGAAAGTGTGATCTTTTCCATGCAGACTTTTGTGGTAAAACTGGCGTCCGGCGTGGCTGCCATGATCGCTTCTGTCTGTCTGGCGGTATGCAAGCTGAGTGATGATACGACGCAGGTGGTGGATGCTGCTGCCGGCAGCTCCGTGCTCGGCCTTCGGTTTACGATGACGGTGATACCCATCATCGGACTTGTTGCCACCTTCTTCATTTTCCGGAAACGTTATATTCTGACGGAGGAAAAGGTGGAGGAGATCGCAGCGCAGGTAAAAGCAAAAAGGGAGTGTGAAGTACAATGATCGAGAGGATAGATCAAAGTTTTCTGCTGCATACAGAGCAAACAACTTACGCATTCCGGGTGATGGAGAGCGGGCAGCCTGAGCATTTATATTATGGAAGAAGACTGACTCTCGATGCGGATGCGGTCAGAGCGATTGGGGAAAAGCGGATGTTTGCTCCGGGGAATACGTGCATTTACAGCCCACAGTTTCCGGAGGTTTCTCTGGAAGATGTCTGTCTGGAACTGTCGGCTTATGGAAAAGGAGATATCAGAGAGCCGTTTTTGGAAATCGTCCATGCGGATGGCAGTACGACTTCGGATTTTGTGTTTGCGCGGGCCGAGATCACAGCCGGAAAGCCGGAGTATCGCACGCTTCCGGGTTCGTATGGTGCGGAAACGGAAGTGGAGCATCTGTGTGTGACACTGAGGGACAGCGCTTATTCGATGGAATTGGAGCTGCATTATTATGTATATGCGGCATATGATGTGATTACAAGAAGCGCCAGACTGATCAACTGCAGTCAGGAGCCGATACGACTTCTCCGTATGATGAGCATGCAGCTGGATTTTGACCGGAGTGATTATGTATTTACCACATTTCATGGTGCATGGGCCAGAGAAATGAATCGCCATGACGTGACAGTGAACGCGGGAAAATACGTCAATTCATCCTACACCGGAACATCGTCCAGCCGTGCAAATCCGTTTGTCATGCTTAGTCATGAGGAGACAACAGAGGATGCCGGTGACTGCTACGGATTTAATCTGATCTACAGCGGCAATCACTATGAGTCTGTGGAAGTGGGAAGCTACGGAAAAACGAGGTTTTGCTGTGGAATCAATCCGGAGATGTTCTGCTTTACGATCGAGCCGGAGGGAGATTTTGAGGCACCTGAGGCAGTGATGACATATTCCTGCAAAGGATTTGGAGCAATGAGCAGGCAAATGCATCGATTTGTACGGGAGCATATTGTCAGGGGCACATGGAAAAACAAAACACGTCCAATCCTGATGAACAGCTGGGAAGCAGCGTATTTTGATATCAACGAGCGAAAATTGCTGAATCTGGCAAAGGCGGGCAAGGAAGCAGGCATCGAGCTGTTTGTGGTAGACGACGGATGGTTCGGAAGTCGTACGGACGATACACAGTCGCTGGGGGACTGGACAGAAGATAAAAAAAAGCTGCCCGGCGGTCTGAAAAGGCTGGGAGAAAAGGTCAAGGCATTGGGAATGGACTTTGGTATCTGGGTGGAGCCGGAGATGGTGAATGTGAAAAGCCGGCTTTACGAAGCTCATCCGGATTATGCGATACAGATTCCCGGAAAGGATCATTCCGAAGGTAGAAATCAAAGGATCTTAGATCTCACAAGAACGGATGTGCAGGACTACGTGATCGAAGAGATGAGCCGTGTGTTTGCATCGGCAGATATTTCGTATGTGAAATGGGACATGAACCGAAACTTTACGGATTATTATTCGAGCAGTCTTCCGCCGGAGCGGCAGCAGGAGACTGCCCATCGGTATGTGATGGGCTTGTATCGTTGTCTGAAAGAACTGACGGAGCGATTCCCGGATATTTTATTTGAGGGATGTGCGTCCGGCGGTAATCGGTTTGACCTTGGTATGTTGTGCTTTTTTCCGCAGATATGGGCAAGTGATAACACGGAGGCGCTTTGCAGAACTGAAATCCAGCTGGGCTACAGCTACGGTTATCCGATGTCCGTGATCAGTTCTCACGTGTCAGGCTGTCCGAATCACCAGACGCTTCGGGTGGCACCTCTGGAGACGCGGTTCCATGTGGCGGCGTTTGGAGTCCTTGGCTATGAGTGCAATTTCTGTGATATGAAAAAGGAAGAACTGGAAGCGGTCAGAGAGCAGGTCTCGCTGTACAAGCAATGGAGAGAGGTGTTGCAGACCGGTGAGTTTTATCGAATCCGAAAGGATGATCAGATCCAGTGGATGTGCGTGTCACAGAACCGGAAGAAAGCAGTTGGATTTTTTATGCAGAAGCTGGCAGAGCCCAATCAGCCGCACGCTGTTTTCCGGGCAAAGGGACTGTGCCCGGACCGCAAGTATCATTTTTATGGAAGGCAGCTGGATCATGATATCAGGGAGTTTGGCGATCTGATCAATACGGTAGCACCGGTGCATATCCGTCAGGGCTCGCTCCTGCATCATGCGGCTGCAAAGCTTGTGAAGCTGCCGGGAGAGAAGGAAGACTATGAATTGTACGGAGATGTACTGATGTATGGTGGCGTGCACCTGCAGCCGTCGTTTGGCGGAACCGGATATAAGGAAGGCATCAGGCATTTTCCTGACTTCGCATCCAGACTGTATTTTATGGAAGCGGAATAACCGTGTATCTATTGACAGAAAAAAACATCGGGTTTAACATAGAAAATCGATAGATGAATCATTAAACCTCGGAGGGAAAACAGATGAAAATAGGAATTTTAGGTTACGGAAACCTTGGGAAAGGTGTGGAGAGTGCAGTTCGCCAGAATGACGACATGGAGTTGGTATGTATCTTTACGAGAAGAGACCCGGCTTCGATTCATCCGGTCACGGAAGGCGTTGCAGTTTATTCCGTAGATGATATTGAGAAGATGCAGGGAAAAATAGATGTACTTGTGCTTTGCGGTGGCTCTGCGACAGATCTGCCGGAGCAGACACCCGAGTATGTGAAATATTTTAATGTCATTGACAGCTTTGATACGCATGCGCGGATTCCGGAGCATTTTGCAAATGTTGATCAGGTGGCAAAGGAGCATGGTCATGTGGCGATGATCTCCTGCGGATGGGATCCGGGTATGTTTTCCATCATGAGATTATACGGATCTGCAGTTCTGTCTGAGGGCAGCGATTATACGTTCTGGGGCAAGGGCGTGAGTCAGGGACATTCTGACGCGATCCGCAGAGTGCCGGGTGTGAAAAACGGTAAGCAGTATACGATTCCGGTTGAGGAAGCGCTCGAGGCTGTCAGAAACGGAGAAAATCCGGTGCTGACTACCCGCGAAAAGCATGTCAGAGAGTGCTTTGTTGTTGCCGAAGAAGGCGCAGATCCGGCACAGATCGAGCATGATATCAAGACCATGCCGAACTATTTTGCTGATTACGATACGACCGTACACTTTATTACTGAGGAAGAGTTTTTGGCAAACCATGCAGGGATCCCTCATGGTGGATTCGTGTTCCGTACCGGCGTGACCGGCTTCGAGAAGGAGCACAAGCATGTGATCGAGTACAGCCTGAAGCTGGATTCCAATCCGGAGTTCACGTCGTCTGTCATTTTGGCTTTTGCAAGAGCGATCAATCGGCTTTCAAGTGAAGGCGTGAGCGGCTGCAAGACCGTGTTTGACATTGCACCTGCATATCTGAGCCCGCTGTCCGGTGAGGAACTGCGCGCACATATGCTCTGATGCGTTACTGCCACAATAGATATCGTTTGGAAAAATCTAAAAAATTCCCGTTGACACGATCCCAGTTGATGACCGCAAACCAGTCTTTGATATAGTCAGCCCGGCGGTTGTAATGCTTCAGATAATAGGCATGCTCCCAGACATCAATGTTCAGAAGCGGAAACATATTCATCGACCAGGGGGTGTCCTGATTTGCCGTGGTTATGATCTGCGGATTTCCAAAGGCATTGATCACGAGCCAGGCATATCCGGAGCCGAAGACGGAAAGTGCGGCTTCCGTAAACTTCTGCTGAAAAGTCTCATAGTCGTGAAAGACAGAGTCCAGATAGGATTGAAGGGGAAATGGCGGCTTTCCGGGGCTGGGATTCTGCAGATTCATAAAATAAAAAATGTGGTTATACACACCGCCTGCATTGTGACGGATACCGGTCTGTATTTCGGCAGGCAGCGAGTCAATACCGATCAGCAACTGCTCAAGGGACAGCGTCTGGTACTGCGGATACTTCGCCAGAATATCATTCAGCTGATCAACATAGGTCTGCAGGTGCCGGTTGTGGTGAAGGCGCATGGTCTGTGCGTCGATATACGGTTCCATCCCGTCATATTCATAGGGCAGCGGTGGATTTACAAAAGGATATTTTTCATTCAAAATGTTCTGCTCACTTGTTTTTCTTTTTGAAGCAGTATATGAAGTTAATAATTGCAAAATGCATGGAAAAGGTTCAAAATATATGTCGGTTCAGCCATCTGCCGGGGACTTCGGGCCTGAAAAACAAGGGGTTGCATAGTTTTCCCATTTTTGGTGCATCCTACATTTAAAAAGATGTAAAGGACGCAGACAGGATGGATTCTATTTGGATGGACGGCGAACAGTTACCGCATTTCAGTAGCCTGGAGGGCAGCATAAAGACGGATGTGCTCATTATCGGAGGGGGCATGGCAGGTCTTTTATGCGCCCTTTTTTTGCAGGAAAAAGGTGTGGACTATACATTTCCCGATTGATAATAAACATGGGATGTATTTTCTGAAGATGTATCAGCACCGCTCGTATGTCATCGCGCTGGAGCACGCGGCAGATGTCCGTGGTATGTATATAAGTGCCGAAAAAGGTGGATATTCGTTTCGCAATTACGGGGATCTGCTTTTACTCGGAGGAGGTGCGCACCGTACCGGAAAGACGGGCGGCAACTGGCAGGAGCTGCGCGATCTTGCGAGCCGGTATTATCCGGGGAGCCGTGAGTGTTATGCGTGGGCGACGCAGGATTGCATGACGCTGGACGGCGTGCCGTATATCGGACGCTACGCAAAGCATATGCCGGATTGTTATGTGGCGACCACAGCTTTTCTGCAATGGATGGGAGGCACTCACCAATCTGCTGACCATCTCAAAGAAACGCTGCCCGCATCTGGGCTGTGCTTTAAAATGGAACCATGCGGAGCACACATGGGACTGCCCCTGTCACGGTTCACGCTTTGAGGAGGACGGCAGTCTGATTGACAATCCGGCAAACGGAGATCTGAAAAACATTGAAAATTCTGCGTGACTGTATTAGAATACGTTACAGGTATTTCAAACAAAAGAGGAAAGGAAGTAACTGGCATGAAAAAATTTTTACAGGAATTCCGTGATTTTGCGTTGCGCGGAAATGTGATGGACATGGCAGTCGGTGTCATCATCGGAGCTGCATTCTCCGATATCGTGACCTCGCTGACAGACAACTTTATCAATCCGATTCTGAAAATGCTCACGCAGGGAGCACGTTACACGCTGACAGATGTGGGAGGGTTTGCATCCAATTTCCTGTCATCCGTTGTCAACTTCATCATTATGGCGTTCATTCTGTTCTGCCTGATGCGTGTGGTGAATAAAGCCGTGAACTTTGGAAAGAAAAAGGAAGAACCTGCGGCGCCGACGACGAAGGAGTGCCCTTACTGTCTGAGTCAGATTCCGATCGGAGCAACAAAGTGCCCGCACTGTACTTCTGATGTAGAATAAAAAAAGCCGTGTCCGGTCTCCGACGAATGTCGAAGTTCCGGCACGGCTTTTTTCGCGTTATCTCGCGCGACCGGTGATGATCCACGGTGCGGGCTGCTGTTTAAAGGAATGATTGCTGCTGAGGGTGGATACGGACACCTGAATGGTCTCTACATCATTGATGCCGTATTTTTCAAGCGTGGCGGGCATGCCGGCGGCAACGTTGAAGTCAAGCGTGTAGATGACAACATTGATGCCGGGGTTGAGCTTCGTGAGGTAAGCAAGCTCCTGATCGGTGCTGGCGGATGCCACCAGAAATACGAGGGAAGGCACCGGGCAGCCGGACATGCTGCGCTCATCCACATGTTCTATGATGTTTACATTGTGCAGACCGAAGTGACCGACATTGTCTTCCATGGTTGCGCGGTCTGCCTTGTTGTATTCCACGGCTGTGACGGAGCCCTCCACCGCGATCAGCGCTGCCTCGATGGCAATACTCTCGCCGCTGATGACACAGATGTCATCGGTGGGAGCCACATTCATTTTGCTTAGGATAATGGCACGGATCTCGCTGCCGACGTAATGGATGGAGCCGCGCTGGAACAGCTCGTTCGCAAGACCGATCTTCGCAGTGTTTCGAGCCTGCGGGTTGATGATGAGCATGGCGGCGGAGGCATTGATACCGCGGTTGATCATTTCCTTCACATAATTGTGCAGAATCTGACCTTCCGGGTTGGAGCCCTCGTTGTACCACACTTCACATTCACCGAGTCCGGCATCCCACAGACGGTAGAAAATATCATCGACACCGGCGTTGGTGAACACCATGGTTGTCTTGTGTGCCTCCACGGTCGGGATGACATTCTTATTTTTCTTTGTAATATCGATCATCTTGACATGCTCTAAATCTACAGTCGTATTCTGGGAATAGTATTGCAGCCAGCTGATGATCACGTCATTTGTAAAAATCTGTTTTTCCATATAGTTATCCTCCGAAAACGAATAATTACTGCAGCTGTGCGAAATGGGCACAGTTATCAATTACTATTATTTTACCCGACCGTCAGGCAGCCTGCAAGGAAAACAATAAAAACTTATCAAATTTTGCCAGATGTATGTTAGAATAGAAAAAGTGCACAGAATATGGTTTTGAACGGGACCGGTGAAGATAGGAATCCGTTCGGAAGGAGACATGGCGTAATGAATCGAATCGTACTTGGCAACCTGATCTCGTTTGCTGCATCGCTGGCGCTTACGGCAGGCTGCCTGATGAAAGATCCGAAAAAAGTTTATATGCTGCAGGTGACGGAAAATCTGATTCTTGTCGTTTCGTCCGTGTGCTTTGGCTCGTGGAGCGGGATTTCTACGCTGCTTGTCTCCACGGTACGAAATGTACTGCTTGTGAAAGGGCGTTTTGACAAGCGGATGATGTATCTGTTCATCGTGCTTGTGACAGGCTGTGGACTGGCGGTCAATAATAAGGGACTGATCGGACTGCTCCCGGTGCTTGCGACAGTTATTCTCACGGTCTGTAATTATTACGCGCGCGAGATACTGGCGATCAAGTGGAGCCTGTTCGTCAATATTGTGTTGTGGGCCATTTATTTTTTCGCGATTCTGGATGTGGTATCCGGCGTGACGCAGGTCGTGATCGCGTTGGTAACGCTGGCATCAATCATTCAGCTGCGGCTGGATACAAAAAAGAACGCGCAGGTATAGTGTGGAATATTGGTAACAATTCAGAATAGGTCGGAACGAGAAAAGTTCCGAATATGAAATGATCAGAGAGGAAGATAGAAAAATGATAAAGTTAGTTGCATCGGATCTGGACGGTACGCTGCTCCCGGAGGGAACGGCAGACATTGATCCGAAAATTTACGAAGTGATCCGCGGACTACAGAAAGCGGGCATTACGTTTGTGGCGGCGAGCGGCCGCAACTACGAGAGTGTGATGAGTGTTTTTGGAAGCATGGAAAAGGAGTTAACTGTTATATCTGATAACGGTGGCTATGTTGCAAAGGGCGGAGTGGAACTGTATTGCAACGGCTTTCCGAAAGACCTGTTGCAGGAAGTGGTGGCTCTCGTGCGCAGCGTGCCGAATGTGTGGATCATGGCATCTGCAGCACGTGGCACATACACGGACATGAACGATCCGGAATATGTCAGATGGATCCGCGAAGGCTACAAGACGGATATCCGGGTAGTCGACGATCTGCTTGCGGTGGAGGAGCCGCTGATCAAAGTAGCGCTCTACACATACGCAAAGGACGCAGCTAAGGTAGCGGAGCCGTTGTGCCGTCAGCTGGGCGGGCGCGTCAGTATCGCGCTGGCGGGAGAGCGCTGGGTGGATATCATGATGCCCGGGATCAGCAAGGGAGAAGCGCTTTCACATATCCAACAGACGTTGGACGTTACGCGGGAGGAGACCGCCGCGTTTGGTGACAATGGCAACGATATTTCGATGCTGCAGCAGGCAGCGGAGAGCTTTGCGGTGGCAAATGCGAGAGAGGAAGTCCGGGCGATGGCGAAGCATGTGATCGGTGATGTCTCTGAAGGAGCCGTACTGGAACAGCTGGAACGGTTTTTAGTAAAAAGAAAGAATGAAAAGTAGATTTTTTCTTCTTTTTGATATATAATATTGGGAAAGGTTTTGTGACGGTAACGGACGAAAGTGTTGCAAGATCTTACATCTATATGCAAAGGAGAATTTGTATGAAAGAGAACAAAAGAAAAATCATTGGTTTTCTCTCTGTGTTTGTGCTTTTATGCGCGATCGCACCGATGATCGTGAGCGCGGCAGAGGACGGCGAAGCTCTTCCGGCAGCTTATGCCACTGCATGGGCGCTTTTGCCCCCGATCGTGGCAATCGCGCTGGCGCTGATCACGAAGGAGGTCTACAGCTCACTTTTTATCGGAATTGTTGTGGGTGCGCTGCTTTACTCCAATTTCAGCTTTGAGGGAGCGGTGTTACATACCTTTAACGGCGGACTGATCGCTGTATTGACGGATGCCTACAATATGGGTATCCTGATCTTCCTTGTACTGCTCGGAACGATGGTTGCCCTGATGAACAAGGCGGGCGGTTCGGCAGCGTTCGGACGCTGGGCAGGAGAGCATATTAAGACTCGCGTGGGTGCACAGCTCGCGACCATCCTGCTGGGTGTGCTGATCTTTATCGATGATTACTTTAACTGTCTGACCGTGGGCAGCGTGATGCGGCCGGTGACGGACAAGCACAATGTTTCCCGCGCGAAGCTGGCATATCTGATCGACGCCACGGCTGCACCGATCTGCATTATCGCACCGATCTCTTCCTGGGCAGCTGCAGTCAGCGGCTTTGTAGAGGGTGAGGATGGTCTGGCACTGTTTGTCAGTGCGATTCCCTACAACTTTTACGCAATCCTGACGATCGTCATGATGGTTGGCATGGTTCTGCTGAAGGTGGAGTTCGGTTCTATGGCAACACATGAGGCGAATGCGAAAAACGGGGATCTGTATACGACACCGGATCGTCCGTACGCGAATATCCAGGCGGAGGAGAAACCGGATTCCAAAGGAACGGTGCTGGATCTGGTGATCCCGATCATCTGCCTTGTAGCCTGTTGTGTGATCGGGATGATCTATACCGGCGGATTTTTCTCAGGTGAAGGCTTTGTAGCTGCATTTTCAAACAGCGATGCCTCTGTAGGACTGGCGCTTGGCAGTTTCTTTGGACTGCTCATCACCATTGTTTTGTATCTTGCAAGAAAGGTGCTGAAGTTCAAGGAGTGTATGGATTGTGTTGCCGATGGTTTTAAAGCGATGGTTCCCGCAATCCTGATCCTGACCTTCGCATGGACATTGAAGGCCATGACCGATTCTCTCGGTGCAAAGGAGTTTGTTGCAGGAGTCGTACAGAGCAGTGCAGGCAGCTTTATGAGCTTCCTTCCGGCAGTCGTATTCCTGATCGGATGCTTCCTTGCATTTGCGACCGGAACGAGCTGGGGAACATTTGGTATCCTGATCCCGATCGTGGTAGCGGTGTTCCAGAACACGAACCATACACTGATGATCATTTCCATCTCTGCATGTATGGCAGGTGCGGTCTGCGGAGATCACTGCTCACCGATTTCCGATACGACGATCATGGCATCTGCGGGTGCGCAGTGCAACCATGTAAATCATGTATCTACGCAGCTTCCGTATGCGATTCTTGCAGCAGCGGTATCGTTTGTGTCATACATTATAGCCGGATTTGTACAGAATGTATGGATCTGTCTGCCGATCGCAATCGTACTGATGCTGGCAGTTTTGTTCTTACTGAAAAACGTACATTCACAGTCAATGGAATAAACGCAGTACATATGAAAAGAGAACGCCTTTTCCGCAGTTCGTTGCGGGAAAGGCGTTTTTTAGTGACGAATTATAGAATGATGATGCTTGCGCAGGAGAGATCTTCACCGAGATCGTATACTCTTCCGGAGGTCAGTCCGACGACGGTAGGCCGTAAAATATAGTAGGGGCTGTTCTTGACGACCTTTGCTTTCTCTCCGTTGCTCAGTTCCACGATTGAGTCGACGGGATAGAGGATCATGCTCTGGAGAAAGCTCTCCATGGCGAACAGATCCAGCTCCTGTGTCATGGACATGATCATCTCGACCGCCTCGCGCTGGGAAAATGCCGATTTATAGGGGCGTTCCGTCACAAGCGCATCGTAGATATCCGCGACTGCGATCACTTTTGCATAGGGTGTGATCTTGGCACCGGGTACGGACATCGGATAGCCGGCGCCGTTAATCTTTTCGTGGTGTTGAAGCACGCCGAGCTTGACCTCGTTTGACAGATCGGTGTTATCCTGAATGATGCGGTAGCTGTAAACGGAGTGTTGGCGCATGATCTCAAACTCGGCATCGTCCAGTCGGGCGGGTTTATTCAATATCTCCGGTGGAATTTTTGTTTTGCCGACATCATGCAACAGACCGGTCACACCGATCTCATGGATCTCTGTGTCGCTCATGCCCATCTTTTTTGCGACGATCATGGAGATGGTTGCCACGTCCACGCTGTGTTTAAATGTATATTCATCGCTCGTTTTCAGGGCACTGATATCGATTGCCATTGCGTCGTTTTCCTGAATGGCAGACATCAGGCTGTCTGCGATACTTGCAGTTGTCTGTACGAGAGCCGGGTCGTCAGTGTTGTTATACACGTACTGAATACCTTCCGCAACACGTTCGCGCACGCTGGCAGACAGATTAACCTTTGCCCGGTCGTCAGTGCGCAGCCGTTCAATGTTTTTTTGGGCAGCAGGAGATATTGGCTGGTTTTCGTCATCGTCCGTGATCTCCTGTATGTAGACGCTCATGATACCCATTTTTAACATGGCTTCGATAATGTATTCATCCAGCGTTGCACCGCGTGCAACGAGGATACGTCCAAGTCGGTCTACAACCGGATGATCGACGCGCATACCGGGCTTCAGCTGCCTTGTGCGCATAAATTTTCTGTGAATCAAAGTAAATCTCCCTCCTGCCGTGAACAGATATATGTAGTATAGCATAGCCGGAAACATTTATAAACCTTTTAGATGATATTTAGGAATTTTAGAATTCTTTTAGAAAGTATTCACACATAGGACACAATTTTCGGTTATAGTATAACCATCAGCAGAGATGCTGAAGCAACAATTCCCTATATAGATGTAACATTTTCATAACTAAACTCCTCGAAAAAACGATCGCGCAAGCGGTCGTTTTTTCATTGTGTGAGAGAAGGTCCGGGAATGATCAAGTCTTTTATATCTTACATCTGATAGAACCGCAGATTTTCATTGAGATCCGCAGTGATCTCACCGCCTGCAGCTTCATATTTCTGGTAGAGTGCCTGCAGGCGTTTTGTATGTTTCTTGTTTTCCATCTCCAGCTTGGCAAAGGCGTTCTGATAGAGCGGATTATTGGCAAGTGAAGCACGGATCTCGCGCGAGAACGGGCAGTAGCGCACTAAAATATCGCGGGTGACCTTGTTCAGTCGGAAGCTGCCCTGGGATTCGTATTTGATCCAGTTTACATAATCTAACACAAAGACCTCGCGGAAATTGTTGCGGGCATGCAGCAGCGCAGATTTCAATTTCTCTTTTGCGTCGGCCGAGAGCTCTTTATTTTTGCGGTAAAATTGCAGATAGTCATAGTATTCTGCCGTCAGCGATTTGACGCGGTAGTCGTTCCAGTAGCTGCCCTCCAACCGACGGCAGATCTCCCAACGGTAACGCCCCATCGTGAGCAGCATCTGCTCGTCCAGATCAGAACTCATAAAGATTGGGAAGATAAAGCGTGCAGGTGTATCTGTGCGCGCACCGCTTGTCTCCTGCCACATGGCAGGGCGGGAGCCGACACACGGCAGCAGGATGACATCCGGCATGATCTCTCTCATCAGTCCTTCCTGCGTGATACCGTGTTCCGGATCAGAGAAAATGACCTCGCGGTAGAGCACAGAATAATCGAGGCTTCGGATATTGTTGACGGACTGCTCGATCCGGGCGGCAGTTGCAGCCATCTTCTCAAAGGAACTTACCAGCTCATCAGAAGAGAGGATCGGGCAGAATGACGAAATCCGTCCGGAAACGGTTTTGTGGGTGGTTTGGAAGAGATTTTCAATCTCAAATTCCACCTTTGCGTTCTGGTCGCGCCGAAGTTTCGAATACTCCTGATCTGTGATCGCTCCCTGCTTTAACTGTTCCTGCAGATAGCTGCCGTAGTCCAGATCAAATTCATTACGGGAAGGTTCCTTTTCGCCGCAGTATATACTTTTCAGCCATTCATAGATGGTGTAAATATGTGTGTAATTAAAAAGACCGAGTGACTCTGTAAAACGCACGAGCGCATTCGTCTGTTCCACGCCCAGAAGCTCTACATCCATAAAGCCAAAATGAAAGAACATCTGCATGATCGGGGAGAGGCGGCTGCCCGGATTCATGGAGTTGAAAAAAGCTCTTTTGTAGATCTCATAAAAGTCTTTTGCGATCGCCTTTCGGATGGCGCGCGCATCCTTGTCACCGGAAGTACGATCCGGGAGCTTTTTGTAGGACTGCAGCAGGAGCTTGAATTTGCGAATCTCCTCTTTTTCGTAACCGGCAAAAGACATGATATGTGCGACACAGTCTTCATCGGCAATGCTTGTCTGTACATCGCCGGTGGCAGAGAGCTGATAATTGTTGCATGCCTTTGTGCACTCATCGACCTGCATCGGATCGTAGATATCCAGTGTCTGCATCGTTTTGCAGATCTCTTTCATGTGCGTCTGACATTCGTTCAGATCCTTTTTTTCGGCTGCAAGGCGGACTGCCAGATGAAAGTAGAGATGAAAAATATCGTCTTCGGTGTCGTTCCACAGCACGTCGCGGTTACACATCAGATAGTTTGCGATTTCCTCGATTCCCTGTGCGGTACGATGCATCTGTGCGGAAGCTTCCATGATGGCACCCACACACAGGTCATCATTTTTGATCATGAGCTGCAGATATTCGCGTAAAAAGCCCTGCATGAGACTCTGACTGTTACTCAGTTCCCAGTTTTCGACCCGGTGCTGCATGGTAAGAGCCTCAAAATGTGTCAGGCGGTAAAAGCTTTGCTCCGGCATCATGAGCCGGGAACACAGAGTTTTATAATCGTTGTAGCTGTTTTGGGCAGTTGTATGCAAAAGAGTAGCTTTTTGTTTCAGACCGGCATAGAGACAGAGCGCCTGATGACGCTGCTCTAAAGCTGTGCGAAGAAAGATCGGACGGAAGTTTGCCTGCGCTTTGAGCAGTGTGTGGAGATCCTCTGCACCCTTGCAGGGAATGACAATGAGCGTTGTGTCCTCTCTGGCGGTATAGTCGCAGGAAAACCATTCATTTTCGAGGATCCCGATGATCGAATTGGCACCCATCGTGATCTCCGCAAAATTGTAGTGGCGTGTCACGGAACCCATCTGAATCAGATACCATTCCATCACCTTGTCCTGTCGTCTGGCAACCAGATCCCCCTTTTTTACCTTTACTACCTGCATTGTCTGCCTCCCCCAAAAACGATCATTCTGTGATCATATATATTCAAGTATAATCAAAAATGTGGGATGCGTCAATCAGCGAAAACGGCGCTTGCAACCGTTCGCATCCTATATTAAAATGAGGGCATGGAATTACAGAGATTATACAGTTATGTGAGACAGGCAATTGAAAAATACGGAATGATCCGGGAGGGCGATCATATCGCGGTGGGAATTTCCGGCGGAAAGGATTCGCTGACGCTCCTCTATGCGCTGGCGGGGCTTCGCAGCTTTTATCCGAAGAAATTTGCCCTTACTGCGATCACGGTGCATCTCGGTCTGCCGGGCATGGATCTTGCACCGGTGCGCGCCCTCTGTGAACAGCTGGATGTGCCCTATGAGATCGTGGAGACACAGATCGGGGAGATCGTGTTTGACGTGCGAAAGGAGAAGCATCCGTGCGCGCTGTGTGCGAAGCTGCGAAAAGGGGCATTAAATGAAAAGGCTCTCGCACTCGGCTGTAATAAGATCGCGTATGCGCATCACCGGGACGATTTTGTGGACACGTTGTTTTTGTCGTTATTGCAGGAGGGAAGGATCGCCAGTCTCTCCCCGCATTATGTGCTGGAGCGCACCGGGCTGACATTGATCCGCCCGCTGATGCTCGTACCTGAGGCGCAGATCAGGGGATTTTGCAGGAAATATCAGCTCCCGGTAGTGACAAACAGCTGTCCCGCGGACGGGAACACGGCGCGAGAAAAGGTCAGACAGTCGTTAAAGCAGCTGCAAAAGGAGTACCCCGATCTGCGGGAACGTGTCTTTACCGCAATCTGCAGGGCGGATTTTGATGACTGGTTAAACAATCACAATGAGTAGAAAGCGGTGAGATAGTCGGTCAGAGCCTTCTGGTCGGCTGTCCCCATCGTTTCTCTGGCGGAGTGCATGGCGAGAATCGGCACGCCTATGTCCACGCAGCGCATGGGAAGCAGCGCGGCAGCAATGCTTCCGAGTGTGCCGCCGCCGCGTTCATCGGAGTGGTTGACAAATTTCTGGTAAGGTATCTTCTTCGCATCGCAGATCTGTTGTACGATCGCGATCGCTTCACTGTCTGTGGCATAGCTCTGACTGCATGCCTGTTTGATGGAAAATCCCTTCCCCATTACATTTTTATTGACCGGATCGTAGTGGCTCTCATAGGCGGGATGCAGTGCGTGAGCCACATCCACGGACATCATGAGTGACGCGCCGAGCGCGTCCGAACATTCGCCTTCAGACCATCCGAGGCTTCGGTATATTTTCTTCAAGATCATGGTAAACAGTGTGCTGGCGGCACCCTGCTTGGTGCGGCTGCCTACTTCTTCATGGTCAAATATGACAAGTACGTTGATGCCGTGTGCTCTGTCTGCGGACATCAGACTGTCAAGAAGCGCCTGAACGGATGTCAGATCGTCCAGACGCGGAGCCTGATAAAAAACATTATTTAAACCGAGCAGGCTCCCTGATTCCGCATTGTAAACATTCAATTCATAGTCCAGGATATCCTCCGGTCTGCAGGAGAGATGTTCGGCTAATATTCGCAGCAGCATACCCTCGGAGGCGTCCTCACCGGACAATCCGATGAGTGGCAGCATCTGTGTCTGTTTTTTTAATTCCATGCCCTTGTTCATTTCGCGCTGCAGGTGTACAGCCACATTCGGGATCGTGAGCAGCGGCTGCCGGAGGTCGGCAAGCCGTACATTGGGCGAAAACGGATCCTCGGAACGCAGTACAACCTTTCCCGCCAGTGACAGGGGGCGGTCCAGCCAGCTCATATGGTTCACGCCGCCGTAGCCTTCCACATTCAGCCGGATGTAGCCGTCCTTGTTCATCTCCGGTCGAGGTTTGATGCGAAAGCCGGGAAAATCTCCGTGTGCCGCCCCGATGCGAAAGCCGTCTTTTGCCTGCGCATCTGTTCCGACGGTAAAGGCAACGAGGCAGGAACCATAGGGTGAAACGACATATTTTTTGCCGGGCTTCAGTGTCCACGGCACACTGTCTTCCAGAACTTCAAAGCCGTCTGCTGTCAGCCGCTCTCTGACTGCTCGGACGGTGTGACATGGCGATGTTGCTTCCTGTATGAGAGCATCCAGCCGGTCGATGCCGGACATGGAAAGCTTTTCTTTGTTCTGTTTCATGTTCATGATGGAATCTCCTTTTATTTTTTCGCAGTGCGATGAGAAAACGCTGTCATTTTCTCAAGTATAACTGATTTATGGAAAAAAATGTACCCTTATGATCAGTTTTATGGTATGATTTTATAGTTGTTTTATAACAAGGAGGGATATACCTATGAAGATATTTGTTATCGGATGCGGGCGATGGGGAACATTCATTGCATGGTATCTGGATCATATCGGACATGAAGTCACGCTCTACGGCAGAGAGGGATCCAAAAATATGGAAACACTCATGCGTGAGCGGAAAAATGAATATATTACACTGCCGGATTCTCTGCGGTTGACGAGTTCTCTGGAGGGCACCGTGGAGGCGGATACGATCGTCATTTCGATCAGTTCGCAAAATCTCCAGTCACTCTGTGAGACGCTGGAGCCCTATGATCTGAAATACAAGACGTTTGTATTGTGTATGAAGGGCATTGAGATCAGCACCGGGCGGAGACTGTCACAGGTGGTGGAGGACAATATCGATGCCTCCAACCGTATTGCGGTCTGGCTCGGACCGGGACATGTGGAAGAGTTTTATCGAGGAATCCCGAACTGTATGGTGATCGACAGCAGTCATGATGCGACCAAGCAGCTCCTCGTGGAGCAGTTTTCCAGTGAACTGATCCGTTTTTACTATGGCATGGATCTGATCGGAAATGAGATCGGCGGGGCGGCAAAAAATGTGATCGGCATTGCTGCCGGGATGCTTGACGGGATCGGGCGCACTTCACTAAAAGGACCGCTCATGGCGCGCGGTCCGCGCGAGATCGCCAGACTGATCAAGGCGATGGGCGGCAACGAATTATCTGCTTACGGCTTGTGCCATCTGGGCGATTATGAGGCGACGCTGTTCTCTGCGCACAGCCACAATCGCATGTTTGGTGAGCGTTTTATACAGAAAGCATCCTATAATAAACTCGCAGAGGGCTATTATACCGTGAAGGCGTTAGTCGCTCTGGGTGAGCGCTATCACGTGGATCTGCCGATCTGTGAGACCGTATACGCCATGCTCTACGAAAACCTTTCGCCTGAGACTGCGCTGGAGGAGCTGTTCTCCCGCAGCCTGAAGGGAGAGTTCGTGTGAGGGGATTGCAGGAATAGGCTGGCATACCGTGTATAGATATGTTATGATGGAATTGTTAGAGAACGGAACAGTTCTGTAAAGGAGGATAATAACTATGGAGCATGAAATCGTATGGCAGGATCGCAAACGCGTGTGGTGTGGTCTGCCCTGGACATTCACAAAGTATGAGCTGAGCAAAGAAAAGCTAATCATCAAGACCGGATTTTTTACGCAGAATCAGGATGAGGTGCGTTTATATCGCATCCTTGACTTGTCTTTAAAGAGAAGTCTGCTTCAGCGGATCTTCGGCCTGGGCACGATCCACTGTAATTCCGTGGACAAGACAATGAAAAACTTTGAGATCAAGAATATTAAGGATTCTGAGAAGGTAAAAAATGAATTGTCTGATCTGATCGAAGAGGCAAGACGGGCAAACCGTGTCTCATCCAGAGAGTTCATGACGGAGCAGGAGGATGACGACGAAGAGGGCGAAGAGGAATAAATCACCTAATTTTTTAAGGTGTTTTGTCAAAAATAGGCGTCTTTCCTTGACAAAAGAAAAAATTTCCTTTAAGGTTTTAAAGGAGTAAAGCAATATAAAAGTGAAGGAGTAACGTTATGGTTGACAAAATTGCTGAGATCAATGGTCTCATAAACAACATTGTGTGGGGTGTGCCTGCACTGACGCTACTGATCGGCACCGGTGTTTTAATGACCGTGCTGACAAAGTTCTTCCAGTTCACACATTTTGGTCACATGATCAAGGAGACCATTGGTGGACTGTTCCGCAAAAAGGACATTTTGAAAAACAAGGATGAGAATTCCATTTCACAGTTTCAGGCGCTCTGCACGGCGCTGTCCGCGACGATCGGCACCGGAAATATTGCCGGTATTGCGTATGCGATCACGATGGGCGGTACAGGAGCCGTATTCTGGATGTGGCTGGCAGCGATCGTCGGAATGATGACAAACTATTCCGAAAATGTACTCGGTATTTTCTTCCGCCGCAGAAATGAGAAGGGCGAGTGGTCCGGCGGTGCGATGTACTATCTGCGTGACGGACTCGGAAGCAAAAAGGGCTGCAAGCAGATCGGAAAAGTACTGGCAATCCTGTTCTCCATTTTTGCAGTATTCGCATCCTTCGGTATCGGAAATATGGGTCAGGTGACCTCAATCCGCGAGTCTGTGCTGCACGCGTTCGGTTTTGCCGCTGACTCAAAGACCGGCGGTCTGATCATCGGTATTGCGGTGGCAGTGATCGCTGCGCTCGTTATCATCGGCGGACTCACACGTATTGCAAAGGCAAATGAAAAAATCGTGCCCTTCATGGCAGTTTTCTACATAGTAGGCAGCGTGGTCATCGTTGCGATGAATTACAAGATGATCATCCCTGCATTTGCATCTATCTTCTCGCATGCATTCAGCCTGAAGGCAGCAGCCGGCGGTGTCGGCGGTGCCGTGATCAAGCAGGCGATGACATGGGGCTTCAAGCGAGGCGTATTCTCCAACGAGGCAGGACTCGGATCATCCGTTATGGTACATTCTGCTTCCAACGTGAAAGAGCCTGTGACACAGGGTCTGTGGGGAATTTTTGAAGTATTCTTTGATACGATCATCGTATGTACACTGACTGCACTTGTGATCCTGACGACCGGTATCGTAGATCTGGACACCGGCGCATCCTTAAGCGGTGCGACAAAGCTCGGTCTTGCAACAGAGGCGTTTACCAAGTGCTTTGGCGGATTCGGCGGTATCTTTATTGCTATCGCGATCACGCTGTTTGCATTTTCTACCGTGCTCGGCTGGAGCTATTACGGCACAAAGGCATGGGAGTTCCTGTTTGGCACAAAAGCAACGATCGTCTACAAGGTGATCTTTATTGCTATCATTGTAGCAGGTTCTGCACTGGATGCATCACTTGTGATCGATCTCTCAGATACCTTCAACGGTCTGATGGCAATCCCGAACCTGATCGGTGTCATCACATTGTCCGGAACGGTCATGGCGATCACGAACAATTACGCAAAGCGTATCTTCAAGGGTGATAAATCCGTAAAGCCGATGCTGTCGTTCTTTGAGGATATTCAGAGCGAGCAGGAAAAGCGTCTGTCGGAAGAGGACTAAATTCAGCAGGTAATGAGAAGGCGTAAGTGTGTGCTTACGCCTTTTCTTTATTTGAACTGCTCATCGGGATCGACACAATCGGTCACTTGATCGGGCGTATTTCTAAAGGTGGAAGAATGAGGGAAAAATTAGAACAATATTTACAGGAAGCCACGGGCGGTGCGCCAAGACTGGTCATCTGCGGCGGCGGATATGTCGCGATCGCGGTGGTGAAAATCGGACAGATGACGGGTTTTTCGGTGACGGTGCTGGAGGATCGTCCGCTTTATGCGGATCATGCCCGGGCGGCGGGCGCAGATAAGGTCATTTGTGACACATTTGAAAACGGACTGGCGCAGATCGCAGGCGGTGAGAATACTTACTTTGTCGTCGTGACGCGGGGACATCGCTATGATAAAGAGTGTCTGGAGTGTATCTGTGGGAAAGAGGCTGCATACGTCGGGATGATCGGCAGCCGCAGACGCGTGGCAATGCTGAAGGAGCAGCTGCTCACACAGGGTATATGCAGGGAATGGCTGGAGGCGCTGCATGCGCCCATCGGACTGGATATCGGTGCGGAAACTCCGGAGGAGATCGCCGTGGCGATCATGGCAGAGATCATATCCGAGAAAAACAGAGGAGGAAACGCGGCTGTATTTTCATCGGAGCAGCAGGAGGCGATGCGCCGGGCACTGCAGGCGGATGAGCAGCTTGTGTTGGCGACGATCACAGCCCGTGAGGGCTCGGCACCGCGACAGGTAGGAACCAGAATGCTCGTTCAGGAAGACGGAACGTGTATCGGGACGATCGGGGGCGGCTGCATGGAGGCAGAAGTACAGCGGGAGGCACGGTCCCTGCTGGCAGGTGGCAGTATGAGTGAAAAGACATTGCAGCTGACATTGCGCGCGGACGAAGCTGCCGAGGAAGGGATGGTCTGCGGCGGAGCCTTGACGATATTGCTGGAGCTTTTATAAGCTACTGTTTTTCTTGCTTTTCGCACAGTACCATGATAAAATCAAACGAGGCGCAGTGTCTTTACGGGATGCCTGATTTTGGTGCATCCGAAATGGTACGGATACGGAACAGCCTTGAAAGGAGTATATAACATTATGGCGGATTTCAGAGTCATTGAGGTAAAGCGCAGTATCTTTGAGGACAATGATGCGGATGCGAATCGATTGCGGGAGGAGCTGAAGGCAGAGAAAACCTTTTTGCTGAACCTGATGTCTTCACCCGGCGCGGGAAAGACGACCACATTAAAGCGTACGATCGAGGCGTTGAAGGATGAGATGAAGATCGGTATCATGGAGGCGGATATCGACTCGGACGTGGACGCAAAGGCGATCACGGAGATAGGAGCGCGGGCAATACAGATCCATACCGGCGGTATGTGCCATCTGGATGCGGATATGACCCGTCAGGGTATCCGCGAGTTTGGCACGAGTGATCTGGATCTGGTCGTGCTGGAAAATGTCGGCAATCTTGTCTGCCCGGCAGAGTTTGATACCGGAAGCACAAAGAATGCGATGATCCTCTCTGTCCCGGAGGGCGATGATAAGCCGCTCAAATATCCGCTCATGTTTACGATCTGCGATGTTGTACTTATCAATAAGTGTGATACATTGTGCGTATTTGATGATTTTGACAAGGATGCTGTTGTGGAGCGTATCCACAGGCTCAATCCCAAGGCGGAAGTCATTTTTGTTTCCGCAAAGACAGGGGAGGGCTTTGACGGCTGGATCGATTGGCTGCGCCGTGAGGTTGGAGATTATCAGAGGTCGCTGACGTAAGCGAAAAATGGAACTATGCACCGGGACTGTGAAATGAGTAACAATTCCGGATAAATATATAAAAGAGGTAAATTGAAATGGCAAAGATTATTTTAACCGGAGACCGTCCCACCGGACGACTCCATGTAGGACATTATGTAGGCTCGCTGCGACGCAGAGTGGAGCTGCAGAATTCCGGTGAGTTTGACAAGATCTATATCATGATCGCAGACGCGCAGGCGTTGACAGATAACGCAGACAATCCGGAAAAGGTGCGCCAGAATATCGTAGAGGTAGCATTGGATTATCTTTCCTGCGGACTTGATCCGGAGAAATCCACCCTGTTCATTCAGTCAATGATTCCGGAGCTGACAGAGCTCAGTTTTTATTATATGAATCTTGTGACGGTTGCCCGTTTGCAGCGCAATCCGACGGTAAAATCCGAAATCCAGATGCGCAATTTTGAGGCGAGTATTCCGGTAGGATTCTTTACTTACCCGATCAGCCAGGCGGCAGATATCACTGCGTTTCAGGCGACGACAGTGCCTGTCGGAGAGGATCAGATGCCGATGCTGGAGCAGTGCCGTGAGATCGTGCACAAGTTTAACAGTGTATACGGAGAGACTCTGACGATGCCTCAGATCATGCTGCC
>JBJEML010000118.1:0-5468 GCA_051879675.1 Lachnospiraceae bacterium
CGCAATCCTTTTTCGACAAATGTTTTCAAAAAAAAGCCATACGACGGCAAACATGGTATGGCTTTTTGATCAATTTACCTGTATTGTATTTGTGGGATTCTCAAGTCTGCAAACTACTTGAACTTCTCCACAAGACGATTGATCGCCTGCACATTATCCTCGTTCACAGTCACGACATTCTTCAGATCTTCCGCCGTGGTGTTCGTGCGCTCGATCACGCTGACAATATCATCGACACCATTCTCATTCTCTGTTGCCGTTGTCTGAATGACCTCCATCTGTTCCTTGATACCGGCAATGGATGCAACAAATCCGTCAGATGCCTTCTGGATCTCGTAAATAGATGTACGGATCATTGCAACAGAATTGTCATACTCATTTGCGATCGTCACAAATTCCTTGAACTTGTCGGAAACATCCTGCTCCATAAAGTTAATGATATCGTCAAAGCATGCGCGTACATTGTCAATGTTCACATTGATCTCTCCGCAGATCTCCTGGATCTGTACGGCTGTCTCAGAAGAATTCGTTGCCAGATTTCCGATCTCCTGTGCTACGACTGCAAAGCCCTTGCCCTGCTCGCCTGCTCTTGCAGCCTCAATGGAAGCATTCAGTGAAAGCAGATTTGTCTGGCTTGCGATATCCAGAATCTGTGCCACCATATCATTGATACGGGTCAGGGCCTGCAGACTTACCATCGCAGACTCTACATTCTGCCGGTTCTCCTCGATCCTGCTGCCGGTCTCCTGCAAGGTACTGCCTGCCATCTCCTTCATGGTCCGCGCGGTCTGGATCAGCTCCTCACTCTTTTCATTTCCGTCTTTCACCTTTTCCTCAACAGAGAGCACGAGTTCGGAGATCGTACTGATTTCCTTCACCACGCCCTCGATCGCATCATTCGTCGTGCTGATGCCAGCTGCCAGCTGCTCCGTTGTCGCGCAGTTGTCTCCTACATAATCGATCAACGTCTTTGTTGCCTCATTCGTCTTTCCCGTGGACGAATTCAAGGAATCAGTACACTCATGCAGCGTGCCGACGATCTCCTGCAAAGTACTGTACAACAGATCCGTGGCAGTTGCGATCTTTCCTGCTTCGTTCTTTCTTCCAATATATTTCTTGATCGCCTCAGGCTTTGTCAGCTCCAGATTCTGTAATCTTATGATCGCTTCCTCCACGATCTTTAACGGCTTCGTGCAGGCTCTTACGATCAGCAGCGAAAGTATGGAGATCAAAAGGAATGATACCAGACACAAGATGCCAAGTATCCACTTGTTTGCAGTCGCCTTTGCATAGATCTCTACCTGCGTGTCACTGAGCACAACTGCCCACTGACGCTCCGGTATGTAACGATAAACCGCCAGACATTTCTCACCGTTTTCATCTGTATACTCCAGATTTCCGATGAGGGTTTCCGGATCCTGATTGATCTGCTCGATCACGGATAAAAGCATCGGATTTTCGATCTCCGCTGCCATCAGTTCCTCGTTTTCATCAAAGATATGGGTTGAAGCTGCCACATTGATCATATAATTTTGTGCATTTTCCATTCCCTCTGCCGTCACAGCGTCAAGAACTGTCTTAAGACCTGAAGCCAACTGTGCACCACCCACAAAGCCGATCATCGTCTTTCCGTCTGAATCATATACCGGATAATACAGTGAGATAACCATTTGCTTTGAAGCAGGTGATACCAGAATACCTGTATTGTAAATACCATTTGCAGCTGTGATCGCATCCTGCAGCTGTTTCAAGCGGTCGCCCTCTCTCATGGTCATTCCGATCGCGCTCTCATTGGAGTGGGCCAGCACATGCGACTCCCAATCATCGATATAGATGCCCTCCCAACCATCAAGACCATTAAAATACTGCAGTGTATAGTTCTGTGCCTTTTGTAAAAGCTCCGGATTGGAAGGATCCCTTAAAAAATCGGCAACCACCGGTGCCTTTGCGTAGGACGCCAGCAGATCCTCCGCATTTCCGACATTCTGCTCAATGATCTCCGTCTTCGCAACCAATGTCGTGTTCATGTTGTTCATCGCAGTATCGTACATCGCACTGACCATATTGCTGTTCGCAATTAAAAACAGCAATAACGTGCAGACTGCCGTCACCAGTGCGGTTGACACGGTGATCATGGTACTCATTTTTTGATTTTTAAATCCTCGTTTCAAGCCAAAAACCTCCCTTTTTCGTTTTGTAGTTCCAGCTATAGAATAATTATAACATTCTTTTTTTTTTCGGCAAAGCTTTTTTGTCAAAATATTCTATATTTTTGCTATTTTTGTATCTTATCGTGTTTTTTATGTCAAAACAGGACTCCAAAAACGCCAAAGCTCACCGTCATCATGATCACTCCGGCGAGCAGTACGCCGAGCATGACCGCCATCACACTGGACTTGAAATCCATATCCAGAATACTTGCAGCAAGTGTCCCTGTCCATGCGCCGGTTCCGGGAAGCGGGATACCCACAAAGAGCAAGAGTGCCAGAAACAGTCCTCTGCCGGCTTTTGCCTGAAGCTTTTGTCCGCCGCGCTCACCCTTGGTCAGACACCAGTTGAAAAATCCGCCGATCACCGGCTTGTCAGCTCCCCATTCCAGCACCTCTCTGGCAAAGAGATAAATGATGGGCACCGGGATCATATTGGCAATGATGCACACGATATAGCTGGGGATCACGGGCAGACCCAAACCCTGTGAGATCGGTATCGCTCCGCGCAGCTCAATGAGCGGAACCATGGAAACAAATGCGATCCATAAATACTTTTTTAGCATAAATACTCCTTCAAAAATGCAATGAACTGATCCATCTCTTCATCCGTCCCGATCGTCACGCGCAACATATTGTCAATGCGCGGCTTCTCAAAATAGCGCACATAGATGTTCTGTTCGCGCAGCGCCAGAAACAGTTCCTTTGCAGGCACACGCGGATGGCTGATAAAGAGGAAATTACTCTTAGAATCGGGCATTGTAAAGCCGAGCACCGTAAGTTCCTTCTTCACACGTTCACGGGTCGTGATGATCTTATCAAGCGTCTCTCTGAAATATTCTTCATCCGCAAGAGAAGCCGCACCGGTCACGAGTGTAAGCTGATCCATCGTGTAGGAATTGAACGAATATTTCACATCATTCAGATATTTGATGAGACGCTCATTGCCGAACACATATCCGATACGAGAACCGGCCATGGAACGTGATTTGGAAAATGTCTGCACGACAAGAAGATTATCGTACTTCTCGATCAGAGGCAGTGCACTGACCCCTCCGAAATCAATGTATGCCTCATCCACAATACATATGACGTCGGAATTATGCCGGATGATATCCTCAATCTCGGAAAGCTCCATCAGAATCCCCGTCGGGGCATTCGGGTTCGGGAAGATCACACCGCCGTTTTCTTTATAATAGTCCTCCTTGCGGATGCACAGATGTTCATCCAGCGGCTGATCCTCATAAGGAATACGGAACACATCCGCCCACACATCATAGAACGAGTAGGTGATGTCCGGAAACAGGATTGGCTTGCCGGAATTAAAAAATGTCAGAAAACACATTGCCAGAACATCATCGCTACCCACACCCACAAACACCTGTGAAGGTTTCATCTGATAGCGATCAGCTAATGCATTTACAAGCACCGAAGCCGTCGGATCCGGATATAATCTCAGTTTGTCCGTATCAAAATCGCGGATCGCCTGCAGCACCTTCGGTGAGGGCGGATACGGATTTTCATTTGTATTCAGCTTGATCATGCCGGGAACATTAGGCTGCTCGCCGGGTGTGTAGGGCACGACCTTTCGCACGTTATTCTCCCAGTTACTCATTTTTTTCTCCTGTCTGTCATGACTCGCAAGAACTGTTCCTTTCTTTACAGCCGCGAATCTCTTCTTATAATTAGATTTAACGGGAAACACCCATGTCAACAGCCAGCTTCTCAAATGCAGGCAGTGATTTTTCAATGCGCTCATAAGATGTACAGTATGCGATACGCACATAGCCCGGGCATGCAAATGCAGAGCCCTTGACAAACAAAATGTGATACTTCTTTGCCGCCTGCACAAACTGCTCCTCATCTGCAACCGGTGATTTTACCCACAGATAGAATGCGCCTTGCGGCTTGATACATGTGAAGCCCATCCTTGTCAACTCGCTGTAGAGCAATTCACGGTTCCTATCGTAATATGCCACATCGGTCTGTTCATCCAGACATTTTGCAACGGCCTTCTGGATCAAAGAAGGTGCATTGACAAAGCCGAGCTGACGATTTGCGATCTCGATGCCGGTCTGCACATCAGCTGCATCGGTCACCTCATTCGGAACGACCACGTAACCGATACGCTCTCCGGGCAGAGACAGCGACTTACTGAAGGAATAGCCGACGATGGTATTATGATAGAATTTAGTCAGGAAACGCACCGGCTCTCCATCATAGACCAGCTCGCGGTACGGCTCGTCGGAGATCAGATAGATCTCATGTCCGTACTCCTGCTCCTTCTTGGAAAGAATCTCACCCATCTGTGTCATTGTCTCATCGCTGTAGATGACACCGGTGGGATTGTTCGGTGTGTTGATAATGACCGCTTTGGTCTTTTCTGAGATCTTTGCCTCAAAATCCACCAGATCCGGCTGGAAGTTCTCTAAATTCGGAGCAACCTCAACGATCTTTCCTCCAAAGTTTGCCGCATAGCCGCGGTACTCGCCGAAGTACGGCGCGAAAGCGATCACCTCATCACCCGGATCAAGAAATGTCTTTAATATAATGTTCAATCCGCCGGCTGCGCCAACGGTCATGATGATATTGTGAAAATCAAAGTCTGTGCCGAAGCGCTTATTCAGGTTTTCAGCCACTGCCGCGCGCACATCGGGGTATCCCGCATTTGCCATGTAACCGTGGAGCTCCATGGAATCAAGTTCATCCACGGCATCTTTGATTGCCTGATTTACGCTGGCAGGAGCCGGTGTTGCCGGATTTCCGAGCGAAAAATCGTACACGTTTTCTGCGCCGATCTTTTCCGCCATCTCCTTACCCTCGTTGAACATGGCACGAATAACTGAATTGCCCTTTAAAGCAGTCTGAATATTTTGTGATAACATTTATAGTTTCCTCCCTTGTCATGAAATATCCATGCGCATCCTTCCGGAGCGCTTTGTTTCCTGAAAATAAAACGGCGGATCCACGTGTGCAGACCCGCCTTTTAGTTTACTCTATTACAATGGAAATGTAAAGTTTATTAAATCTCTACGATCCATCCCTCCGGAGCCTCGATGCGTCCCATCTGGATACCGGTCAGTGTATCGTACAACTTCTTTGTAACAGGTCCCATCTCGTCCATGCCGCTCGGGAAGCAGATCTCGTTGCCGTGATCATTGATCTTTCCAACCGGTGAGATAACAGCCGCTGTTCCGCAAAGACCACACTCTGCGAAATCCTTGATCTCGTCAAAGCGTACCGGACGATGCTCAACCTTCA
>JBJEML010000119.1:0-29539 GCA_051879675.1 Lachnospiraceae bacterium
TTCCTCTGAACTGCAGAGCAACTGTTGGAGTAGTTGGAAATGGTGATCACAGCCTTGTTAAGATCGGTAAGGCTGGACGTAAGCGTCACATGGGTATCAGACCTACCGTTCGCGGATCTGTCATGAACCCGAATGACCATCCTCATGGAGGTGGTGAAGGTAGAGCACCTATCGGACGTCCCGGTCCCTGTACACCTTGGGGCAAGCCTGCTCTTGGACTTAAGACACGTAAGAAGAAGAAATCTTCTAACAAGCTGATCGTAAGAAGAAGAGATGGTAGAGCCATCAAGACTAAATAGGAGGTAAGATATGTCTAGATCACTGAAAAAAGGACCTTTCGCAGACGCAAGCCTGTTAAAGAAAGTAGATGCTATGAACGCTTCCGGAGACAAGAGCGTTATTAAGACCTGGTCACGCCGTTCCACAATCTTCCCTTCCTTCGTTGGACACACAATCGCTGTTCATGACGGAAGAAAGCATGTGCCGGTATATGTGACAGAGGATATGGTTGGTCACAAGCTTGGTGAGTTCGTTGCTACCAGAACCTACAGAGGTCATGGTAAGGACGAGAAGAAGTCAGGAGTAAGATAAATATTTGAAAGGAGGTTCTAGTCATGGCTAAAGGACATAGATCCCAGATTAAGAGAGAAAGAAATGCAAACAAAGATACCAGACCTTCTGCAAAGTTATCTTATGCAAGAATGTCTGTTCAGAAAGCTGGATTTGTATTAGATGCCATTCGTGGAAAAGATGTAAACACAGCACTGGCTATCGTGACATACAATCCCAGATATGCGTCAAGCGTTGTGGAGAAGCTGTTAAAGTCAGCAATCGCAAACGCTGAGAACAACAACGGAATGAAGAGAGAAGATCTCTACGTTGAGGAGTGCTACGCAAACAAAGGACCTACAATGAAGAGAATCAGACCGAGAGCACAGGGCAGAGCTTATCGTATCGAGAAGAGAATGAGCCACATCACAATCGTGCTGAATGAAAGATAGGAGGTAGGACATGGGACAGAAAGTAAATCCTCATGGCTTAAGAGTCGGAGTAATCAAAGATTGGGACTCTAAGTGGTATGCAGAGGCTGACTTCGCAGACAACTTAATCGAAGATCATGAGATCAGAAAGTTCTTAAAGAAAAAATTATATGCAGCAGGCATCTCAAAGATTGAGATCGAGCGTGCATCTGACCGTGTAAAGGTAATCGTTTACACCGCAAAGCCCGGTGTTGTCATCGGTAAGGGCGGCGCTGAGATCGAGAAGATCAAGGCTGAGGTACAGAAGCTGACAACCAAGAAGCTGGTTGTTGATATCAAAGAGGTCAAGAGACCTGACAAGGATGCACAGTTAGTAGCAGAGAACATCGCTCAGCAGTTAGAGAACCGTGTATCTTTCCGTAGAGCAATGAAGTCCTGCATGAGCAGAACAATGAAGGCCGGCGCACTTGGAATTAAGGCAAGCTGTTCCGGACGTCTTGGTGGAGCAGATATGGCTCGTACTGAGTTCTACAACGAGGGAACCATCCCCCTTCAGACACTGCGTGCAGATATTGATTATGGATTCGCCGAGGCAGATACCACTTACGGCAAGGTTGGCGTAAAGGTTTGGATCTACAAGGGCGAGGTACTTCCTAAGAAGGGTAATAAGGAAGGAGGAGCACAATAATGTTAATGCCGAAGAGAGTAAAGCGGAGAAAACAGTTCCGTGGCACTATGACAGGAAAGGCTTCCAGAGGTAACAAGATCACAAACGGTGAGTATGGTATTATCGCAATGGAGCCGGCTTGGATTAAATCAAATCAGATTGAAGCAGCCCGTATCGCTATGACCCGTTATATCAAGCGTGGTGGTAAGGTATGGATCAAGATTTTCCCTGACAAACCCGTTACAGCAAAACCTGCTGAGACTCGTATGGGTTCCGGAAAAGGAACATTAGAGTACTGGGTAGCAGTCGTTAAGCCGGGCCGTGTAATGTTCGAGATCTCAGGAGTATCCGAGGAGATCGCTCGTGAGGCATTACGTCTGGCAACACACAAATTACCTTGCAAGTGTAAAGTAGTTTCTCGTGCAGACTTAGAAGGCGGTGAATCAAATGAAAACTAGTAAATATTTAGAAGATCTGCGTACACAGTCCGCTGACGAGCTGAATGCGCAGTTAGTAGAAGCAAAGAAGGAACTTTTCAATTTGAGATTCCAGAACGCTACGAATCAGTTAGATAACACTGGAAGAATCAAAGAAGTAAGAAAAAATATT
Organism: Lachnospiraceae bacterium; assembly: GCA_051879675.1. GTDB lineage: Bacteria > Bacillota > Clostridia > Lachnospirales > Lachnospiraceae > W0P33-017. The sequence continues at coordinate 2,257 of JBJEML010000119.1, forward strand.
GCCAGAATTCAGACTATCATCACTGAAAAGGCGAATGCATAATCCCAGTGAAAGGAGATCAGATCCGTGGAAGAAAGAAATCTTAGAAAAACACGTGTCGGCGTGGTTGTAAGCGATAAGATGGACAAGACAATCGTTGTAGCTGTAAAGGACAACGTAAGACATCCCCTGTACAACAAGATCATCAAGAAAACCTACAAGTTAAAGGCTCATGATGAGAACAATGAGTGCAAGAAGGGTGATACCGTTAAAGTAATGGAGACAAGACCTTTATCCAAGGACAAGAGATGGAGACTTGTTGAGATTATGGAGAGAGCGAAATAATTAAAGGAGGATACCGGCATGGTACAGCAGGAAAGTAGATTAAAAGTTGCTGATAATACTGGTGCAAAGGAGTTACTGTGCATCCGTGTTATGGGCGGTTCTACAAGAAGATATGCAAACATCGGTGACATCATTACTGCCAGCGTTAAAGATGCAACACCAGGCGGCGTTGTAAAGAAGGGTGACGTTGTAAAGGCAGTTGTTGTCCGCAGCGTAAAGGGCGCTCGTCGTAAAGATGGTTCTTATATCAAGTTTGATGAGAACGCCGCAGTTATCATCAAGGATGATAAGACTCCCAGAGGAACCCGTATTTTTGGACCAGTAGCAAGAGAGCTTCGTGAAAAGCAGTTCATGAAGATCGTTTCTCTGGCTCCGGAAGTATTATAGGAGGTAGACAATGGCATCATTAAAGATTAAAAAAGGTGATACCGTAAAGGTGATCGCCGGCAAAGATAAAGACAAAGAGGGCAAGGTTATTGCCGTAGATCCTAAGAAGAATACCGTTCTGGTTGAGGGCGTGAACATGATCACAAAGCACACTAAGCCGAGCATGGCAAACCAGCAGGGTGGTATCATTCATCAGGAAGGTCCCATTGACATTTCTAACGTAATGTACGTTCACAAGGGAAAGGCTACCCGCGTAGGCTTCAAGATGGACGGAGACAAGAAGGTACGTTTCGCAAAGTCAACCGGCGACGTTATCGACTAAGTAGAGAGGAGGTCCAGAAGTGAGCAGATTAAGAGATCAGTACGAGAATGAGATCAAAGACGCAATGGTCAAAAAGTTTGGCTATAAAAATGTAATGGAGATTCCGAAGCTTGACAAGGTCGTAGTCAACATGGGTGTTGGCGAGGCTAAGGAGAACGCAAAGATTTTGGAAGCTGCTATGGGAGATATGGAGATCATCACCGGTCAGAAGCCCATCGCAACCAAGTCTAAGAACTCCATCGCAAACTTCAAAATCAGAGAGGGTATGCCCATCGGATGTAAGGTTACCTTAAGAGGAGAGAAGATGTATGAGTTCGTTGATCGTTTAGTGAACCTTGCATTACCTCGTGTACGTGACTTCCGCGGCGTAAACCCCAACGCTTTTGATGGAAGAGGTAACTACGCACTCGGAATCAAGGAGCAGTTGATCTTCCCTGAGATCGAGTATGACAAGATTGATAAGGTACGTGGAATGGATATTATTTTCGTTACTACCGCTAAGACCGATGAGGAAGCGCGTGAGTTATTGACCTTATTCAATATGCCGTTTGCAAAGTAGAAGCAGGAGGAAACTTAAATGGCAAAGACATCTATGAAAATTAAGCAGCAGCGCAAACCTAAGTTCTCTACCAGAGCTTACACACGCTGTAGAGTATGCGGTCGTCCGCATTCTGTATTAAGAAAATATGGTATCTGCAGAGTATGCTTCCGCGAGATGGCATACAAGGGAGAGATCCCCGGCGTAAAGAAGGCCAGCTGGTAAGATGCCCACTACAAAAAAGGAGGTAAATATTCATCATGACAATGAGTGATCCTATTGCAGATATGCTTACAAGAATCCGTAATGCTAACACTGCAAAACATGATACAGTAGATATCCCTTCATCCAAGATCAAAGTTGCAATCGCTGACATTCTTGTTGACGAGGGATATATCGCAAAATACGACATCATTGACGAGGGAAGCTACAAGACCATGCGTGTGACCCTGAAGTATGGTGCAGACAAGAACGAGAAGATCATCACAGGTATCAAGAGAATCTCTAAGCCGGGTCTTCGCGTGTACGCAGGAAAGGATGAGATCCCCAGCGTTCTCGGTGGACTTGGAATCGCGATCCTTTCAACAAACAAAGGAATCTTAACCGACAAAGAGGCTCGCAAGGCTCAGGTCGGCGGAGAAGTTTTAGCGTTTGTATGGTAATTAACTAATTCACTTATATATATTATAGGAGGTACGGGCATGTCACGTATAGGAAGAATGCCAATCGCAGTACCTGCAGGCGTAACTGTAGATATTGCAGAAAATAATAAAGTGACTGTAAAAGGTCCCAAGGGAACCCTTGAGCGAGTATTACCCTCTGAGATGGAAATCAAGAAAGAGGGCGAGGAGATCATCGTAACCAGACCGAACGATCTGAAGAAGATGAAGTCCTTACATGGTCTGACAAGAACTCTGATCAACAACATGGTTGTCGGTGTAACCGATGGCTACACCAAGGAGTTAGAGGTAAACGGTGTTGGTTACAGAGCATCAAAATCCGGTAACAAGCTTACTTTAAACCTTGGATATTCTCATCCGGTAGAGATGACCGATCCTGAGGGAGTGGAGTCTGCTGTTGATGGTAACAAGATCATTGTTAAAGGTATCGATAAAGAAAAAGTTGGCCAATATGCGGCTGAAATCAGAGATAAGAGACGTCCTGAGCCTTACAAGGGTAAAGGTATCAAGTATGCTGATGAAGTTATTAGACGTAAAGTTGGTAAGACTGGTAAGAAATAATTGAAGGAGTGTGACTAAAAATGGTTAAGAAAGAATCAAGATCTGAGATTCGTGCGAAAAAGCACAGAAGAGTTCGTAATAACCTTGCTGGAACCGCAGAGAGACCGCGTTTAGCTGTTTTCAGAAGCAATAATCATATGTACGCTCAAATTATTGATGATACAGTTGGCAACACCCTTGTTTCTGCATGTACTTTGGATAAAGATGTAAAGGATGCAGTAGAAAAGACTAATAACGTAGATGCAGCAGCTCAGGTAGGAACTGTGATCGCAAAGAAGGCGTTAGACAAGGGAATCACCACTGTAGTCTTTGATAGAGGCGGCTTCATATATCAGGGTAAGATCAAGGCTTTAGCTGATGCAGCAAGAGAAGCTGGGTTAACATTCTAATTAAGGAGGAAATATTTGCATGAAACGCGAAATTATTGATGCTAGTCAATTAGAGTTAACAGAAAAAGTTGTAGCCATCAAGCGAGTAACAAAGGTAGTTAAGGGTGGACGTAACATGCGCTTTTCTGCATTGGTAGTTGTTGGTGACGGCAATGGACATGTTGGCGCAGGCATTGGTAAAGCAGCCGAGATCCCTGAGGCAATCCGCAAGGGCAAAGAGGATGCAACCAAGAAGCTTATTTCTGTTAAGTTAGACGAGAACAAGAGTATTACACATGACATTCAGGGAAAGCATACGGGAGCTACCGTGCTGCTGAAGAGATCTATCGAAGGTACCGGTATCATCGCCGGAGGTCCTGCACGTAACGTGTGCGAGCTTGCCGGAATCAAGAATATCCGTACCAAGTCTTTGGGATCAAACAACAAGCAGAACGTTGTACTTGCTACAATCGACGCTTTAAGTCAGTTGAAATCCCCTGAGGAAGTGGCTAAGGCTCGCAACAAATCTGTAGAAGAGATCGTAGGCTAAGGAGGGACATCGAAATGGCAGATAAGGTAAAAGTAACATTGGTAAAATCTACAATCGGTGCCGTTCCCAAGAACAAGAAGACCATCGAAGCATTAGGACTCACAAAACTGTATAAGACAGTTGAGTTGCCGAACAACGCTGCAACAGCAGGCGCGCTTCGCAAGGTTGCACCGTATGTAAAAGTAGAAGAAGTTTAATCAAAAAACGATAAGGAGGTGTCAGCATGGACTTATCTAATTTAAAACCGGCTGAAGGTTCTACACACAATGATAATTTCAGAAGAGGCCGTGGACACGGTTCAGGAAATGGCAAGACCGCTGGTAAGGGACACAAGGGACAGAAGGCTCGTTCAGGAGCTCCGAGACCCGGTTTCGAGGGTGGTCAGATGCCTTTATACAGACGAATTCCTAAGCGTGGATTCACCAACCGCAATACCAAAGAGATCGTAGCGATCAACATTGATCGTCTGGAGTGCTTCGACAATGACGCTGTTGTCACTGTTGATGCGCTGATCGAGGCAGGTATTGTGAGCAATCCCCGCGATGGCGTAAAAATCCTTGGAAATGGAGAATTAACCAAGAAGCTCAACGTTCAGGTAAACGCATACAGCGCAAGCGCAAAAGAGAAGATTGAGGCACTTGGTGGAAAAGCAGAGGTGATCTAATGCTAAGAACACTTCGAGATGCATTTAAGGTAAAAGACATCAGAGTGAGAATGTTATTCACGTTTTTGATGTTAATTGTTATCCGTATCGGCTGTCAGGTTCCGGTTCCCGGAATCAATGGCGAACTGTTCAAAGAATGGTTTGCCAGCCAGACCGGAGGAGCATTCAGCTTCTTTGATGCGATTACCGGTGGTTCTTTCCTTGATATGTCAATCTTCGCATTGAACATTACACCGTACATCACATCATCCATTATCATTCAGTTGATGACGATTGCAATTCCTCAGTTGGAGGAGATGCATAAGGACGGTGAGGACGGACGCAAAAAGCTGACCGCTATCACCCGTTATGTCACAGTCGGACTTGCAATTATGCAGTCTGTTGCACTGGGCATCAGCTTTGGAAGACAGGGATGGCTGTATGAGTACAATGCATGGTCAGTCATTCAGGTTGTTGTTATTTTAACTGCCGGATCTGCAGTGCTGATGTGGATCGGTGAGCGTATTACAGAGCGAGGCGTTGGAAACGGCATTTCCATCGTGTTGGTAATCAATATTATCTCACGTATTCCGAACGATCTGGGTACGCTGTGGCAGCAGTTTATTTCCGGCAAGAGTGTTGCAAGAGCAGTGCTGGCAGCAGTTGTCATTGTGGCAATCATTCTTGCATTGGTTGTATTTGTTGACGTTCTGCAGAATGCAGAGCGCAAGATCCCCGTACAGTATTCCCGCAAGATTCAAGGACGCAAGCAGGTAGGTGGACAGAGCAGTAATATTCCCTTGAAGGTGAATACTGCAGGCGTGATTCCGATCATTTTTGCACAGTCTATCATGCAGTTCCCGGTAATCATTGCAGGCATGCTTGGAAAAGGAAACGGTACAGGCATCGGATCTCAGATTATTAAGACATTAAATCAGTCGAACTGGTGTGATCCCAGTCAGCCGGTATACACGATCGGTCTGGTGATCTATCTGGTACTGATCGTCGCATTTGCTTATTTTTATACTTCGATCACCTTCAACCCGTTGGAGATTGCAGACAATATGAAGAAGCAGGGTGGTTTTATCCCCGGTATCAGACCCGGAAAACCCACCAGCGATTATCTGAATTCCATTTTGGGATACATCATCTTTATCGGTGCGATCGGCTTATCAATCTGTGCATTTTTCCCGATTTTCTTTAACGGAGTATTCAATGCATCGGTATCCTTCGCAGGAACATCTATCATCATTATCGTAGGTGTTGTTGTTGAGACGATCAAGCAGATCGAGTCACAGATGCTTGTGCGCCACTACAAGGGATTCTTGAGCAATTAAATCATGCAATTTATTATGGAGATACGCCCGAGGTGTATCTCCATAGGTGGTTTATCGGAAATTATATAAGGAGGATTTATAATGAAGATCATCATGTTAGGTGCACCCGGAGCGGGAAAAGGAACACAGGCAAAGCAGATAGCAGGCAAGTATTCTATTCCGCATATCTCTACCGGAGACATTTTCCGCGCAAACATTAAAAATGGTACAGAATTAGGAAAAAAGGCAAAGGAATACATGGATCAGGGACTTCTGGTTCCCGATGAGCTGACCTGTGATCTTGTTATGGATCGCATTCAGCAGGATGACTGCAAGAACGGTTTTGTTCTGGACGGATTTCCCAGAACGATCCCGCAGGCAGAGGCGCTTGACGCAGCACTCACAAAGATCGGTGAGACGATGGATTACGCGATCGATGTGGATGTGCCTGACGAGAATATCGTCAGCCGCATGTCGGGAAGACGTGCATGTTTAGACTGCGGTGCTACTTATCACATCGTATCCCTGCCGCCCAAGACGGAGGGCAAGTGTGATCACTGTGGCAGTGATCTCGTTCTTCGTGACGATGACAAACCGGAGACTGTACAGAAACGCTTAAGCGTTTACCATGAGCAGACACAGCCTCTGATCGATTATTACAAGAAGCAGGGCATTCTGAAATCTGTAGACGGCACACAGCCGATGGAAGCTGTATTTACTGCCATCACAGATATTTTGGGAGCTTAAGATCATGCCGGTAACAATCAAAAATGCGGAAGGTATCGAACTGATGCGTATTGCCGGACAGATCCTTGGCAGAGTGCATAATGAGGTGGCAAAAGAGCTGAAAGCCGGAATGACCACATGGGATATCGATCATCTTGCAGAAGATCTGATCCGCAGTTATGGCTGTACGCCGTCGTTTTTGAATTATCAGGGATTTCCTGCCAGCGTGTGTGTCTCGGTCAATGATGAAGTCGTTCACGGTATTCCGAGCAAATACCGGATTCTTCAGGAGGGCGACATTGTCAGTCTCGATATGGGTCTCATCTATAAGGGCTACCAGTCAGATGCAGCACGCACACATGGGATCGGACCGATCTCTGAGGAGGCATCTCTTTTAATAGAGCGGACACGTCAGAGCTTTTTCGAGGGTGCAAGCATGGCAAAGGCGGGGAATCATCTGTTTGATATCGGAAGATCGATCGATGCATATATCAGACCTTTTGGCTATGGCATTGTCCGCGACTTGTGCGGACACGGCATTGGCCGCCATATGCACGAGGAGCCGGAGATCCCCAACTACCGCGTCGCAAAGCGCGGTATGAAGCTGAAAGCGGGCATGACACTTGCCATTGAACCGATGATCAATGCAGGTACTTATGCGGTGAAATGGAAACCGGACGGATGGACAGTTGTGACGCGGGACGGTTCTTTGTCTGCTCATTACGAGAACACGGTTCTTGTGACGGAGAACGGACCGGAGATCCTGTCATTAGTAGAAGAATAAATACGCAAACGTTTCTAAGATTGTTATAAAAGGAGAATCAATATGTCAAAAGCAGATGTTATTGAGGTAGAAGGTGTAGTTGTAGAGAAGTTGCCGAACGCATTTTTCAAAGTAGAGCTGGAGAACGGACATCAGATTCTTGCCACGATCAGCGGCAAGCTTCGCATGAACTTCATCCGTATCTTACCCGGAGACAAGGTGACGATCGAGATGTCGCCCTATGATCTGACAAAAGGCAGAATCATCTGGAGAGATAAATAAAAGAGTTGTAAAGATGAAATAGTCTCGCAGACCGCTCGGGTAGCGGCTTGCGGGACTTTTGTTTTATGAACTTTATTCGCCGGAGATGTTCAGGATCTTGGCAGAGCTATTATTGACATTCATGTTTTTTTATCATATAATAATTCATGTATGTGGCTATAAAAGTGCAGAAGGAGAAATAGTTGTGAAAATCGGACCTCTTGAGCTGGTTGTAGTTTTTATTGTAGCACTGATCGTGATCGGACCAAACAAACTTCCGGAGTATGCAAAAAAGTTCGGACAGGCTATGCGTGAGTTCAAAAAAGCATCTGCAGTTCTCACCGACGAAATCAAGGAAAATATCGTGGAGCCTCTGGAGGAAGCTCAAAAACCGTTGCGTGAAGCAATGGAACCCATAACAGATCTGGATAAAGAAATCCGCGGCAATATTAAGGAAGTTACGGATTCGGTGAACAATATCGGTAAGATAAAGAAGGATAGTCCTGCGACAGAGCCCGAGACGGCAGAGTCCGAGATGGCAGAGTCCGAGACGGCAGAGACAGAGGAAAAAGTCGAGACAGTGGCAGAAGAAGTTGTTGCAGCGGTGCAGGAGAACACAGAAACAGTGGCAGAAGCCGTTGAAGATAAAACAGATATTGCCGAGCAGGCATAGAAGGAGTGTGTAATCATGAAAATCAGTCCGCAGGAGTTATTGATTGTATTGGCAATCGTTGTTTTGATTTTTGGACCGACTCAGATTCCCAAGATTTCAAAAATGATGGGTAAGAGTATCCACAATTTCAAAAAAGGAATGGAAGAAGAGACAGATTCCGAGGAAAAGGTGAATGGCGAGAAAGAAGAAGAATAAAAACGCTGATTCTCAGGGCGGGAATATGAGCTTGACCGGTCACCTGAAAGAGTTGCGAAATCGAGTTGTGGTTTCGCTGGTCGTATTGATTGCCGGAATGATTTTTTGTTTTTCCTATGCAGAGAGAGTCGTAACCATGTTGACAGATATTGGTGTGCAATTTGGATATGAGTTTGTCTATATCCGACCGCAGGAACTGTTATTGGTTTATTTTTCCATCTCGCTGATAGGTGCTTTGGTCATTGCGCTTCCGGTAATAGCATATGAAATATTTGCTTTTTGCGGACCGGGACTCAAAAAGAGGGAACAGGTATTTTTGCTGCTTGCAATGATTTTTGGTACGATCTTTTTTGGGCTGGGCGTTTTGTTTGTTTATAAGATCATGATGCCGTTTATGCTGCGATTTCTCATTTCATTCAGTCATCAGGTGATCGTATCGGCATCCATCAGTATTCAGGAATATATGACGTTCATGATGTCTGTATTTTTGATCTTTGGCGTGATCTTTGAATTGCCGGTGCTTTCGGTTATTTTGACCGGCCTGGGATTGATCAAGCCCGTGTGGCTGATAAAGGCCAGAAAGGTCATGATCGTAGTCATTTTCTTCATGGCTGCAATTTTTACCCCGCCGGATATTGTATCGCAGATCATGGTGGCGATACCGATCATCCTGCTGTATGAGCTTAGCATCATTTTAAGCCGTATCTGTTATCGGTTTAGGCGGAAGGAAAAAGAAAAAGCTGAGGCAGAAGATGAATCAGACGAGGATGAAGCGGAAGACGACGCAGATTAGATAACTATATCATGATATAAAAGGAGGTTGCCCGATGAAAATCAGTATGCAGGAATTATTGATTGTACTTGCAATCGTTGTTATCATTTTCGGACCTACACAGATTCCGAAATTGAAGAGAATGTTTCGTAAGAGCAAGAAAGAACTTCAGGATAGTTTAGCAGATTCTGAGGACGAAGCATAAATCAGTTTAGTTATGGTCAAAGGCAGATTTTTATCTGCTAAATAAATAGAAAGGAAAAAAAGACATGAAAAAAAATGAAATCTCTCGTAGAGACTTTTTACGAGGAATGGCTGCTGGCGCAGTAAGCGTAGCAGGCATGGGAATGTTGACTGCTTGTGGTAGTGACAACGCTGCAAGCGCACCCGCAGCTCCTGAGGCAGCTGCACCTGCTGAACCTGCCGGAATCTATACTCCGGGTACATACAGTGCATCTGCACAGGGTATGGGAACTGTTAAGATGACGGCTACATTTGATGCTAACAGCATCACCGCAATCGAGTTAGATGTATCAGGGGAGACACCTGATTACGGACAGAAGGCAAAGGATGAGTTGATCAAGCAGTTAATGGACGCTCAGAGTCCTGAGATCGATGGCGTTGCCGGAGCAACCATCACAACAGACGCTGCAAAGAAGTGTTTGAAGGATTGTATCGCACAGGCTAAGGGCGAGGCATCTGCTCCCGCAGCTGACGCAGGAAGCGCTGTAGTTGCCACAGAGGGATCTTTCGTATGTACAGATATTCTTCCTGAGGATGTAGCTGCTTCTGCAGTAGTTATGGATGAGATCACTGACTTCGCACAGGAGATCGACTGCGATATCGTAGTTGCCGGTGCCGGTGCAGCCGGTGTTGTTGCAGCTGTTAAGGCTGCTGAAGAAGGCAAGAAAGTAGTCGTTCTTCAGAAAGAGGCTATGGCTGATTCACAGGGTAACTGTGCATCTTCAATTATCAAGGGTGGTTCTACCGAGCGCGGATTAGCACGTTGGAAGACCTTATGTTCCGCTTTCAACAGCTGGAGAAGTAAGCCTGAATTATTACAGGCATATATTGATAACTCTGAGGAGGCTCTGAAATACCTGATCGAGAAGGGCGGATTTGAGTACCCTGAAAATAGTGTTCCCGATCCTGAGAAGCAGTACACAAATGATAAGGGTATGGCTATTTACCAGTGGTCTTTCTCCGGAGATTATACCGGTGTTTGGAAAGACTGCACACAGTCTTATGATTTAGGTGATGAGCATGTACAGTTGCTTGCTCCCTGGTTTGGACCTAAGCCCAATACTTTCGGTACATTAGTATCCGGAATTCTTGACGATGCAATGGCTGAGTATGGCGATAAGCTTGACGTTCACTTCTCTACTCCGATCGTTCAGTTGATCCAGGAGAATGGCGAAGTTAAGGGATGTATTGGTAAGAGCGATGATGGATATGTTAAGGTAAATGCAAAATCTGTCATCTTAGCAACCGGTGCATACGAGAACAATGCTTCTATGGTTCGTCGTTTCTGTCCTGATATTGAGACCTTTGATAAGAAGGTTTACCATCGTACCGGTGACGGTAACATCCTTGCAATCCTTGCAGGTGGTGTTATGGAGCCTGTTGCTCACTCACACATCATGCATGACTTCGATGCAGGTCTGATGTGGGATGAGCCGTTCTTGACTGTAAATATGGAAGGTAACCGTTTCATGAACGAGGATATTGAGATGGCTTATATCTCTAACCCGCTTCGTTACCAGCCTTGGTACAAGGGCGAGAACCTTGACGAGGATCACAAAGAGACCGGTTCTCAGGGATGGTACTGCCAGATTTACGATAACGACTATATGTCATATGGAAAAGCTCCGGTACCGGATTTCGTAATGGCTCGTTACATGAAGAACGAGAGACCTGCTGATCCTCAGCCTGTATTCGAGCACTTGATCGATACCTTCAAGGCAGATACCATCGAGGAGCTTGCAGAGCAGATGGGCCTTCCGGTAGACAACGTAGTTGCTGCTGTTAACCGTTACAATGAGCTTTGCGAGTCCGGAAATGATGATGATTTCGGTAAGGACAGCAAGTACATGCACAAAGTTGCAACTGCCCCTTTCTGGGGAATCCGTCGTCACATCCGCTGCTCTTCTATCACTGCAGGTGTTGAGACTGATCAGTACTCACGTGTTGTTACCCAGAGCGGAGAAGTTATTCCTGGTCTGTACGCAGTTGGTAACCTTGGCGGTAAGTTCTTCGGTGCTCCCGACTATCCTTTCTTCCAGGGTGGTCTGTCACTCGGACATGCTGTTACCTTCGGTTACATTGCCGGAAAGCACGCTGCTGAGAACGCATAATTCAGTTTATAAAAGCATAAAAAGGAGGGATATCCGATTGGATATCCCTCTTTGTGCGTTGGAATAAAGAAAAGTAATTATTTTTTGATATGATCCTTAAAACCGTCTGTATAGACTTTACTTCCGTCTGCCAGTACCCACATTGCCTCGGTGTTGTCGAGAGAGTTTATGAGTGCCTGTCCATCTTCCAGACTCATGTTAAATACAGCGGTGGAGAGTGCATCACCAATGCCGGCATCTTCATTAAGAATGGAAACTGATAAAAACGTATTGACCGGAAAAAGTGTGTCCGGATGGATGATATGATGATATCGGACACCGTCTACGGTATAGTAGCGTTGGTAAGAACCGCTTGTAGTCAGAGCGGTATCTTTGGTCTCGACCAATTCCGTATAGCTTTCGCCGGAAGAAGTGTCCGGATTCTCGATGGCGAAGGTCCAGAGAGAACCGTCAGGCTTGGCTCCGATCGATCTGATGTTGCCGCCGACATTCAGGCTGTAGCCGGTGATCCCTTTTTCGATCAGACTCTCTGCGATCCGTTCAATGGCATAGCCTTTTGCAAATGCGCCTACGTCACATTTCAATTCCCGATCGGCATAATATACCGTACGTTTTTCTGCATCCAGAACCACGTCATCGATATTACAGTGCAAGGCAGCTTGCTGTAATTCGGAAAGCTCCGGGACAGATGCAAGAGAAGGATCAAGGGTAGCCTTTTCCCGGTGGTCATGCCAGATAGAATAGACAGCTCCCATCGCGAAGTTTGTCATTCCGTTTGTCAATTCATAGATTTCTTTGCCCATCTCAAACAGGGCAAACAGATCCGGGTTTACTTGAACCGGACAATATGCGGCATTGCTGTTGATGTAATTCATGTTTTTGATTCCGGTGAACGGGTCGTAGGCATCGTAGAGATTGTCATAACGTGAAAGCTCTGACTCGATAAACTCGCAGACCTCATCGAATTCTTCCTGGCTTTCAGCGTATCCGATGATCGTGGTGACGGTGTCAAAGTAATCAAAGTAAACGGTATTATATTTTTCTTTATTCGTTGCGGTCACTGGCGGGTTGCCGAAAGAACAACCGCTGGTAAAAACAGTGGAAATGCAAAGTAATGCGGAAAGAAAAAATTTACGTATTTTCATAATAACCTCGGTATATCTGGAATAGAAATGAGAATGGGAGAACAAGTTGTTCCCCCACATATCAACAGTGCTTTTTTATTATACGGATCAGATGAAAAGATGTCAAGTATACGGTAATTGCCTGCTTTTGGAAGTGCAATATTTTTGACCGTTTGAATTCATGGATATTGGTGGATTTGAGGTTAAAAAACTTGACGGTAGATGCGATTGTGCATATAATTACTATATTAAACATTAATCTAATGAAAAATGTCAAGGAGGTAGAGATGTCGTTTTTCAGAATGAACGGAGTGTCCGTTCCGCATTTAAAACATACGGCGACTATGAAAGCAGAAACCATGCCTGTTCCGTCATCTGTTGTGATCCCGATGAACATGCATATTGGTGCGCCTGCGAAGCCGGTCGTAAAAGTGGGTGATATGGTAGGGGTAGGACAGCTGATCGGTGAGGCGGCCGGTTTTGTCAGCAGCCCGGTATATGCATCCATATCAGGTAAAATTACAAAGGTCGACAAGATCGTCGGCTCAAATGGCGCATTGGCAGATGCAGTATTTATCGAGTCTGATGGGGAAATGCGCCCGTTCGAAGGGATCAAACCTCCGAAGGTTACAAATTTTGACGAGTTTATTGCAGCAGTCAGGGATAGTGGCATTATCGGACTCGGCGGAGCCGGATTCCCGACAGCAGTGAAACTTGGCGTAAAGGATCTGTCTTCTGTTGAGGAGATCCTGATAAACGGTGCGGAATGTGAGCCGTTTATTACGAGCGATACCAGAACAATGATCGATCGCGCGGAAGATATTAAGGAAGGAATTGAACTTCTTGAGAAATATCTTGGAGTGAAGAAGATCGTGTTTGGCATCGAAAAGAATAAACCGGAAGCAATTGCAAAGATGCAGGAGATTGCTGCGGGTGATTCGGCAGTATCCGTACAGGTGCTTCCCAGCCAGTATCCGCAGGGAGGAGAAAAAGTTCTCATCTACAAGCTTACGGGGAAAGTGGTTCCGGAAGGAAAGCTTCCGCTGGATGTGGGATGCATCGTGATCAATGTGACCACGCTTGCTTCGATTGCAAAGTATATCAGAACAGGTATGCCTCTTACCAGCAAGTGCATCACTGTTGACGGATCAGCGGTCGCATCGCCTAAGAATGTGATCGTTCCCATCGGAACAAGAATGAAGGATGTGTTTGCGTTTGTCGGTGAGTTCAAGGAAACACCGAAGAAGGTGATCTACGGTGGACCGATGATGGGTATCGCGGTTCCTTCTTTAGAACAGCCCGTGCTGAAGAACACAAATGCGATCGTTGCGTTTGGCGAGAAGGATGCGAAACGTCCGGAGGAGAGTCCTTGTATCCATTGCGGAAACTGTGTCAACAGTTGTCCCTTCGGCTTAAATCCCATGGGATTTGCAAAGGCATTGGCGCTTAAGGATTATGAAGCCCTTGAGGCATTAAAGGTTAACGTTTGTATGGAGTGCGGATGCTGTGCGTACAGTTGTCCCGCAAAGAGAAACATCATCGCCCGCAATAAGCTTGCAAAGGCAGAACTGCGCAATTACAAGCAGAAGCAGGCGGAGAAAGAAAAGGAGGCTTAATACAGTGGAAGAGAATATGATTGTGTCAGTGTCGCCTCATATTTTTTCGAAGCGAACGACCAAAAGTATTATGCTTGATGTAATTATTGCCTTGATCCCGGCGGCAATCGCATCTGTCATCATCTTTGGAGTCAGAAGTTTACTTGTAATTGCTACATGTATACTTTCCTGTGTGGTATTTGAAGCATTATTTAACATGATCGTAAAGAAAAAGCAGACAATCGGGGATCTCACGGCGATCATTACCGGACTGCTTCTGGCATTGAACCTTCCGGCAGATATTCCTGTCTGGCAGGCAGTGATCGGTTGTTTTGCAGCGATCATCGTTGCAAAGAATCTGTTCGGCGGACTTGGAATGAACTTTGCGAACCCTGCAATTACAGGACGTATTATCATGCTGATCGCTTTCACCGGAACGATGACATCAGCAGTAATGCCGAAAATGGCTGATTCGGTTGCGGGTGCTACTCCCCTTGCACAGCTTGGTGCGGGAGAACCGGTGGGCGTTTCACTTTTGGACATGTTCCTCGGTGTACGCGGTGGTGCTTTAGGTGAGACCTGTGCGCTTGCACTTTTGATTGGTGGCATTTATCTGATTGCCCGTAAGGTGATCATGTGGCATACACCGGTTGCATTTATCGGATCTGTGTTCCTTCTTTCATTGCTCTATACCGGAAATCCGGAGACCGCATTGATCTACACACTTTCCGGTGGTGTATTCCTGGGAGCCTTTTTCATGGCTACTGATTACGTCACGACACCTACGACCCCTGTGGGACGTTTTGTATTCGGACTTGGCTGTGGTGTGATCACCTGCCTGATCCGTTTTTACGGAAGTTACCCCGAAGGAGTTTCATTCTCAATTCTGCTGATGAATATTCTGGCGCCGTATATTGAGAAATGGACAGCGAAAAATGTATTTGGGGGTGCAAAAAAATGAAATCAAATGT
The DNA here is from genome assembly GCA_051879675.1 of Lachnospiraceae bacterium. Taxonomy (GTDB): domain Bacteria; phylum Bacillota; class Clostridia; order Lachnospirales; family Lachnospiraceae; genus W0P33-017. Next base: position 17,380 of record JBJEML010000119.1, read on the forward strand.
AAAAAGCGTAGTTGTGCTTACGGCAATTTGCGTTGTTGTGGCAACACTTCTTTCCGTTACAAATTTTTTTACAGCACCTGTAATTGAGAGCAACAAGGCAGCTGCAGCAAACGAATCACTTTATGTGGTCATGGCAGATGCGGCAGGATTTGAAGAAGTTGAATTGGCAGCTGATGCTCCTGCAACCGTAACCGGTCTCTATAAAGAAACAAGTGGACTTGGTTATGTTGTAACTCTTTCAACAACCAGTCAGTATTCTTCAGATAATATGGGAATTACGGTTGGTATCGGATCTGATGGAACAATCGTTGGAGTAACCTTGACCGGTTATTATGAGTCTAAGGATTTCGGACCGGATTACCCGCAGACATATGTGGGCGCTGATTCAGCGTTAAACGGAATTGATACATTTGCAGGCGTTACTTACTCATCAACAGCATTTAAGGAAGCGATTCAGGATGCATTCTCTGTATTGATTTCCAGCGGTGCGGTAGCTGAGGGAGAGAAGAGCGAAGACCAGATGGTTATGGAGCTGCTTCCTACCATTTTACCTGGATGCGCAGATGCTCTTGGAGCAGCGCAGGTGTCAGAGATCGATCCGGCAGGCTATACAGCAGCTTATGTTGCAAACAATAGTTGCGGTTATGCAGTTGTTACATCTAATGATGCGGGAACGATCGTATGCGTGATCAATGCATTCGGCGATGCAAAGTGTTATGATCTTGAAGGCAATGAGGTTGAAGGACCTGCAGATGAAGTGTCAGCAGCATTTCCGTCGATCGCGGATGCCTTTGCGGAGCGCAATCTGGCGAATGCCCAGAAAGCAGTTGGTGATGATGCGGTTCTTACACCGATCGCATCTGTGCCGAGTTTTGACGCTGTGAGCGGTGCATTTGAGGCAGCAGTTGGTGATGATACCTATTATGTATTCAACACAGATGTGTTTGGATTTAGCAACACCGTACTGCAGATGGCAATTGTTTTAGATTCAGAGGGTTCCATTGTGACTTATAAGCCGATTTCTGATCTGATCGTGCACGGAGACCAGTATACGGCACATCAGCTTACAGATGAGAGTGCATATGCATCCAAATTTGAAGGTGTAAATGAGGCATCCTATACCGATGATATGTCTTCGGTTGCCGGTGCAACCTGCACTGCGACTGCAGTATCAGATTCGATTCATGCTGCGTTCGATGCATTTAAGGCAGTAAAGGAGGCAGAGTAATGAATAACACATCGAAAACATCGATTTTCCTGAAAGGACTGATCAAAGAGAATCCGGTACTTGTACTGATCCTTGGAACATGTCCGACGCTCGCTACGACAACGAGCGTGATTTCCGCGGTGGCAATGGGACTTGCGGCAACAGCAGTTCTCTTTTGTTCAAACATGGTTATCTCTGCACTTAGAAACATCATTCCCGACAAGGTACGTATTCCGTGCTACATCGTAGTCATTGCAGGATTCGTAAGTGTTGTGCAGATGTTGATGCAGGCATACTTGCCGGATCTCTACGATATGTTAGGTGTTTACCTTGCACTCATCGTAGTAAACTGTATTATTTTAGGCCGTGCGGAAATGTTTGCACGTAAGAATACAGTCTTTGATTCCGCATTGGATGGACTTGGTATGGGAATCGGATTTACCATCGCCCTCTTATTGATGGCAACCTTCAGAGAAGTATTAGGAAACGGAACCTTTGCCGGAATCGCGATTCCGGTTCTGTCCAAGTATAATGTTCCTATTTTAACGGCTTCTCCGGGCGGATTCTTCGCATTTGGATGTATCATTGCACTGGTTTCTGCAATTACAAACAAACCGAAGGATAAGATCGGTTGCGAGGGTTGCGCCGCTGCTGAGACCTGCGGCGGAATCTGCCCTTCAAATGAAAAGAAGGAGGATGAAGTAAATGCTTAAAAGTCTTCTTGTTATATTAATGTCATCGGTTTTGGTGAATAACTATGTGCTTTCAAAGTTCCTTGGAATCTGTCCGTTCCTCGGTGTTTCCAAGAAAACCGATCAGGCAGTGGGAATGGGATTGTCCGTTATTTTCGTTATGCTTCTTGCAACACTTGCGACCTGGCCGATCCAGACATTTTTACTTGATCCGCTTGGACTCGGATATTTACAGACCATTGTTTTCATTCTTGTGATCGCAGCATTGGTACAGCTGTTAGAGATGGTATTGAAGAAATATATTCCCGCATTATATCAGTCACTGGGCGTGTATCTTCCGCTCATCACTACAAACTGTGCAGTGCTTGGTGTAACGATCAATAACATTTCCGATGGATATGGATTTGTTGAATCTATGGTAAGCTCACTTGGATGCGGCCTCGGTTTCCTGCTTGCGATGTGGCTCTTTGCCGGAGTAAGAGGAAGAATTGAAATGTCTAATCCGCCGAAGCCGTTTCAGGGTGTGCCGATTGCACTGATTTCTGCATCGATTGTTTCTATTTCCTTTTATGGATTTGCAGGAATTATTGAAAAACTGTTTGCATAATTGTAAGGAGAGAATGACTTATGTTAAAAGTTGTATTGATTGCGGTTCTGCTTGTAGGAGGCGTTGGACTGATTGCAGCAATTCTTCTTTCAGTTGCATCTACTGTATTTGCAGTTCCTGTAAACGAAAAAGAGGTTGCGATCCGCGACGTACTTCCCGGAGCAAACTGTGGAGCCTGCGGATATTCAGGCTGTGATTCATATGCGAAAGCATTGGCTAATGAAGGAGACATTCCTGCAAATCTTTGTCGTCCGGGTGGAAACGGTGCGATGGTTGCCATTTCGGAAATTCTCGGCGTAGAGGTTACGGAGTCAGAGAAGATCGCAGCACTGGTACAATGTGCCGGTGACTGCAATACATGCAAGTCAAAAGCAGAGTATCAGGGAATTGATTCCTGCGCTGCGGCAAAGATGCTTTACGGAGGACCGAATGCCTGCACTTACGGATGCCTTGGCTGCGGAGACTGTACAAAGGTATGTGAGTATGACGCCATCCATGTTGTAAACGGCGTTGCAGTGGTAAATCAGAATAACTGTGTGGCATGTGGTCTTTGCGCAGATGCATGCCCGAATGATCTGATCGATCTGGTTCCCGTGAAAAAGCTGGCGACGGTTGTTTGCTCAAATAAGGATAAAGGTGCACTTACACGAGCAGCTTGTTCTGCAGGTTGTATCGGATGTATGAAGTGCCAGAAAAATTGTCCGAGCGAAGCAATCACTGTTACGAATAATTTGGCTCGCGTGGATTACTCTAAGTGCACAGGATGCGGAGTCTGTGCCGAGGGTTGCCCGGTGAAATGTATACGAATGGTATAATAGTGTATGATAATAAATGGAAGCGCGTTATTTAACGCGCTTCCATTTGAGTAAAAACAGCAAATTACTGTGTAAGGTTTTATGGAAAAGACAAAGAATAAGAGATTAGATTTCATTATCATCGCATGTATGATTGCAGTGGGACTGTTTGTGATGGCAGTCGTTTGGTTTACACAAAAGGCTGGCGAGATGGTGACGGTGGAAGTGTCCGGTGAACCGGTTGCTTCGTTTCCGTTATCAGAGGAGCTGGCCTATGTCATCAATGGAAAGAACGGCGGAACAAATACGCTGATGATCAAAGACGGTTATGCATGGGTGTCGGAGGCCAGCTGCCCGGATGGACTTTGCAGGAACATGGGGAAAATACGTCATTCCTCCCAATCGATCATCTGCCTGCCCAATGAAGTTGTGATCCGGATCACCGGTGGCGAAGCTTCAGAAATAGATGCAGTCATTCATTAAAAGGTAGAACTATGAATACATCAAAAATTGCAAAATATGGATTGCTCATAGCCCTGGCAATGGTACTCAGTTATGTGGAGTCGCTGGTTCCGGCCTTTTTTGCGGTTCCGGGTATGAAGCTGGGATTAACAAATGTGGTAGTATTATTTGCGTTATATGCCATGGACTTTAAAAGCGCGATCCTTATCAATATTATTAGAATCCTGTTAGTCGGTTTCATGTTTGGAAACGGTATGAGTATCCTGTATTCTCTTGCCGGTGGCCTCCTGAGCGGCCTGGTCATGATGCTGTTAAAGCGTTTTTCGCCGCTGCGGATCGTTACCGTCAGTATTGCGGGAGGGATCGCGCACAACCTGGGACAGATTCTTGTGGCAATGCTCATGCTGCAGACGAAGTCGATTGCCTGGTATCTGATCATTCTATGGTTTTCGGGAATCGGAGCGGGAATCGTGGTCGGAATCATCAGCAGCGAGGTTGTAAAGAGACTGTCAAAAGCAGGTTAGTAGGATAAACCGGTTATTATTTTTAAAAAAGTTTAAAAAGAAGTTGATTTCTTGACGCGTCCGTGCTACAATAGCACTCGGACGCGTCTGTTTTTGTACCACAAGTGCGTCCGGAAACATGTAATATAGGCGTTTAGGAAAGGAGGATTTGAGATGAAAGTCAGATCATCAGTAAAACCTATCTGTGAGAAATGCAAAGTAATCAAGAGAAAAGGTAGTATCCGTATTATCTGTGAAAATCCTAAACATAAGCAGAGACAGGGTTAATTACCGAATGCTCCTATAGGGAGTAAAAATCCTTCGGATTTCGGGGGACTGGGAATCAAAGATTTAATAATGAATCTTTGAAAGAAATTATGGCGGCTGTCAGCGGATGACTATCTTAAGTTCGCTGATTCATAATAAACAGCTTTACGGCTGGAAGATTTTTCCTTACATACCGAGAGGGAGATCTTCGAAAGTAGAATGAAAATGAGGCGTCACACATCCGGGTGTATGCACACATTTCAGGCCGGGCGACCGGAGCTGCATGGGTTCGGAGAACAGTGGCAGATATTTACGAAAAATTAAACGGAGGTGTCAATACACATGGCTCGTATCGCAGGTGTAGATTTACCAAGAGAAAAACGTGTAGAAATCGGCTTAACTTACATCTATGGAATCGGTAGAGTAAGTGCGACCAAGATTTTGGAGCAGGCAAATGTTAATCCCGATACCCGCTGCAGAGACTTAACTGACGAAGAGGTTAAGGCAATCAGCGCTGTTATCGATGAGACGATGACCGTAGAAGGTGATCTCCGCAGAGAGATCGCTCTGAACATCAAGAGATTACAGGAGATCGGATGCTATCGCGGTATCCGTCACAGAAAGGGACTGCCCGTACGTGGTCAGAAGACAAAGACCAATGCACGTACACGCAAGGGTCCTAAGAGAACTGTAGCAAACAAGAAGAAGTAATATATATTTTGAAGAAAGTAGGTTAGTTTAGCATGGCGAAAAAAGTTGCAAAAAAAGTAACAAAAAAGCGCGTAAAGAAAAACGTTGAACGCGGACAGGCACACATTCAGTCATCTTTCAATAATACAATCGTAACTCTTACAGATACTGAAGGTAACGCATTATCATGGGCGAGTGCTGGTGGTCTTGGATTTAGAGGTTCAAAGAAATCTACTCCCTATGCTGCACAGATGGCAGCAGAGACAGCTACCAAGGCTGCTCTGATTCATGGTTTAAAGACAGTTGATGTATTCGTAAAGGGTCCCGGCTCAGGTCGTGAGGCAGCTATCCGTGCGCTTCAGGCATGCGGTCTGGATGTTACTTCTATTACAGACGTAACTCCCGTACCTCATAACGGATGTCGTCCACCCAAACGTAGAAGAGTTTAATTAGGAGGTATTATTAAGATGGCAGTTAATAAAGTACCTGTTCTGAAAAGATGCAGATCCCTTGGCTTAGAGCCGAGTTATTTAGGATATGACAAGAAGTCTAATCGTAATTTAGTTAGAGCAAACCGTAAGGTATCTGAGTACGGTTTACAGCTTCGCGAGAAGCAGAAAGCAAAGTTCATCTACGGCGTACTGGAGAAGCCCTTCCACAACTACTATGAGAGAGCTGACCAGATGAAGGGTATGACCGGTGCCAACCTGATGACAATCTTAGAGTCCAGACTGGACAATGTTATTTTCCGTCTTGGTTTTGCCAGAACCAGAAGAGAGGCAAGACAGGTTGTTGACCACAAGTTTGTATTAGTAAACGGCAAGCAGGTAAACATCCCTTCTTATCTTGTAAAGGCCGGCGATACGATCGAGATTCGTGAGAAGAGCAAGAACATCCAGAGATTTAAAGATATCAAGGAGACTACTGCAGGAAGATTAGTTCCCGAGTGGTTAGATGCTGATTTAGAGAATCTGCAGGGAACGGTTAAAGAGTTACCTACGCGTGACATGATCGATGTACCTGTAGACGAAATGCTTATCGTCGAGCTTTACTCTAAGTAATAAGCAACCGTGATATCAAATAAGGAGGGACTTTGCAGTGTTCGAATTTGAAAAGCCGAAGATTGAAATAGCAGAGATTTCCGAAGACAAGAAATACGGCAGATTTGTCGTAGAACCCTTGGAAAGAGGATATGGTACAACACTTGGTAATTCTTTGAGAAGAATCATGCTCTCATCTTTACCGGGTGCAGCAGTCAGTCAGATCAAGATTGATGGTGTGTTACACGAGTTCAGTTCCATCCCCGGAGTAAAAGAGGATGTGACTGAGATCATCATGAATGTCAAGAATCTGGCGATCAAGAATACTAGCCCGACAAACGAATCTAAAGTTGCTTATATTGAATTTGAAGGCGAAGGCATTGTGACCGCAGCAGATATTCAGGTAGATTCCGACATCGAGATCATGAATCCTGAATTAGAGATCGCACACTTAAATGGTGGTCCGGACTGCAGACTGTATATGGAGCTGACCATCACCAGCGGTCGCGGATATGTCAGCGCAGACAAAAATAAGAGTGAGGATCTGCCTATCGGCGTGATTTCGGTAGATTCCATTTATACTCCGGTAGAGCGTGTGAACCTGCTGATCGAGAATACTCGTGTCGGACAGATCACAGACTATGACAAGCTGACATTGGATGTATACACCAATGGAACCTTAGAGCCGGATGAAGCAATTTCTCTTGCTGCTAAGGTGCTCAGCGAGCATTTGAATCTCTTTATCGATCTGTCAGAGAATGCCCAGAAGGCAGAGGTCATGATCGAGAAGGAAGACAATGCACAGGCAAAGGTTCTGGAGATGAATATCGACGAGCTGGAGTTATCCGTGCGCTCATACAATTGTCTGAAGCGCGCAGGTATCAATACGGTTGAGGAACTGACCAACCGTACACCTGAGGACATGATGAAGGTTCGTAACCTTGGACGTAAGTCTTTAGAGGAAGTATTGGCAAAGTTAAAGGAGTTAGGTTTACAGCTTAATTCCGGTGATGAGTAAATGTGGCAATAGCCGGCATTGACATGATAAGTCCGAAGAGCACATGCCGATGTACCACAGATGGAGGAAAAAATAATGGCAAAGTATAGAAAGTTGGGAAAGACTTCTTCCCAGAGAAAAGCATTACTGAGAAATCAGGTTACACAGCTGATTTATAACGGAAAGATCGTTACTACCGAGGCAAGAGCAAAGGAGATCCGTAAGTGGACCGAGAAGCTCATCGCTCTGGCAGTAAAGGAAAAGGACAACTACGAGGAAGTTACCGTAAAGGCAAAGGTTGCCCGCAAGGATGCCGATGGCAAGCGCGTGAAGGAAGTTGTAGACGGAAAGAAAGTTACCGTATATGACGAGGTTGACAAGACCATCAAGAAGGATAAGCCTTCTCGTCTGCACGCACGTCGTCAGATGTTACAGATCCTTTATCCTGTAACAGAGGTTCCCGCTGAGTTGGCCGGACGTAAGAGAAATACAAAGAAGGTAGATCTTCCTGCAAAGTTATTTGACGAGATCGCACCGAAGTACGTTGACCGTAAGGGTGGTTACACCAGAATCGTAAAGATCGGTGAGCGTAAGGGCGACGGCGCAATGACTGTTGTTATCGAGTTAGTTTAATTCAGACACCGAAACGATTAAATGCCTGAGGCAAATTGCCTTGGGCATTTTTTTGCTTCGTAGCCTACACGCTGCCCTTTAAATTATGTTCTCAGCGCGCTTGAGCATGCACTGGCAGAGTTTTGCCAGTCGGTTGTGCTCCTCGGTAAATTCGCGCGGTTGGCACAGAGTAAAAGCAAAACCAGCTTTTCTCTGCTGCCTTGTTTATGCATAGCGGATTTTATTCTCCGCGCGTACCCGAACGCACAAACGATCTGTCAAATTCTCTGCCGGCGCATGCTCAAGCGCGCTTCCAGCCAACGTTCATTCGACGCGCTTTTATCCGATCGGGCAATGCAAAAACGTGTAAATCATGCCTCCGTATCCTGTGTGGCAGTATTCGACAGTTGTTTATGCGACGGGTACACGCGGAGAAAACATGGATCAACCAGTTATCAGGCAGCAGAGCCAAGCGGATTTTGCTTGGGCTCTGTGCCACTCGCGTGATTTACCCGGCAAGCATAACAAACTGTCGAATACTGTCACACAGAGAAAGGAGGCATGATTTACACGTTCTCTCCACCCCCGACGGAACGTGTGTCGTGGGTGTGAAGAGTAATGGAAATTGTTCTTCGTATACCGCGAGGGCGCGTAGAATCTTGCTTGCAAGATTCTCATGTGGTATACTATCAGGTATGAATGAAAAAGTTTACAAAACACTGGAATACAATAAAATAATTGATAAGTTAGAGGCGCATGCTTTTTCGGCAGAAGCAAAAAAACGCTGCCGCGAGCTGACGCCGATGATAGACCGGGCGGCCATCGAGGAGGCACAGACTTATACAAAAGATGCGCTGGCACGAATCTTAAAAAACGGAAGTGTTTCACTTTCCGGTATTACGGATGTCAATGGTTCCCTGCAAAGGCTGAGACTGGGAGCATCGCTTTCGGCGATCGAGCTGCTTCGTATCTGCTCTCTGTTAGAGACAGCGAAGCGCATGAAGAATTTTGCCAGAGGAAAATCCGAGGATGCACCGAGAGACAGTCTGGATGCGATGTTTACGGCGTTAGAGCCGTTAAACAGCCTGCAGGATGAGATCCGCCGCTGTATCATCTCTGAGGAAGAGATTGCGGACGATGCCAGCACAAAGCTGCGCAGCATCCGGAAAAATATTCGTGGTATGAATGACCGCGTGCACGCGCAGCTGAACAAGCTGATGGCGCAGGAGAGTACCAGAAACTGCTTACAGGACGCAGTTGTGACGATGCGCGGAGACCGCTATTGTCTGCCGGTCAAGGCGGAGTACAAATCACAGATTCCGGGCATGGTGCATGATCAGTCCTCTACCGGTTCTACGGTCTTTATTGAGCCGCTGTCCGTGGTCAATCTGAACAATGAGTTAAAGACGTTGCTTATCGAGGAGCAGGAGGAGATAGAGGCAATTTTAGCGGAGTTGTCCAACCAGACGGCGGAACATTCCGTGACGCTTGAATCTGACTACCGCGTGCTTGTGGAACTGGATTTTATTTTTGCGAAGGCAGAGCTGGCAAAAGACTACAACGGCGTAGCGCCGCTTTTTAACACGGAAGGACGCATCAATATCCGGCGTGGCAGACATCCATTGCTTGATCCAAAGAAGGTCGTACCGATCGATATCCGCCTTGGTGAGGAGTTCGACCTGCTGGTTGTGACCGGACCGAATACCGGAGGAAAAACGGTGTCGCTAAAGACGGTCGGTCTTTTGACACTCATGGGACAGGCGGGATTGCATATTCCGGCGAATGACCGCTCGGAGCTGGCAATCTTCCACGATGTGTTTGCAGATATCGGAGATGAACAGAGCATCGAGCAGAGTTTATCCACGTTTTCGTCACATATGACGAATATTATCCGCATTTTAGAACATGTGGACGATCAATGTCTGGTACTCTTTGATGAGCTTTGTGCCGGAACAGACCCGACCGAAGGCGCGGCGCTGGCGATTGCGATACTGGATGATCTGCATAAGCGCAGAGTGCGCACGATGGCGACGACGCACTACAGTGAGATCAAGGTATACGCACTGAGTACACCGGGTGTGGAGAACGCCTGCTGTGAGTTTGATGTCGAGACCTTGAGTCCGACCTATCGTTTGCTGATCGGTATTCCGGGAAAGAGTAATGCGTTCGCAATTTCAGGAAAGCTGGGACTGCCGTCGTATCTGATCGACGATGCAAAAGTGCGTATCACTTCGGAACAGCAGAGCTTTGAGGATCTGATCGCTGATCTGGAAACGAGCCGCGTGACGATCGAGAAAGAGCGCGCAGAGATCGAACAGTATAAATCGAAAAATAAGAACCTGAACCAGCAGCTGGCGCGCAAGCAGGAGCGGCTGGACGAGAGTCGCGACAAGATCCTGCGGGAGGCAAACGAGCAGGCAGCGGCAATTTTAAAGGAGGCAAAGGATTACGCCGACGCGACCATACGCAATTTCCAGAAGTACGGAGCAACGGCTCCTTCCATGAAAGATATGGAGCGGGAGCGCACAGCGCTTCGCGAGGAGATTGGCAAGCGTCAGGAAAAGGCTGCGGATAAAAAGAAAAAACAGCAGCAAAACAATCATCAGGCACCGAAAAAGCTGCGTGTAGGAGATAAGGTCAAGGTGCTCAGCATGAATCTGACCGGAACCGTTCACACGCTGCCGGATGCAAAGGGCAATCTGTTTGTACAGATGGGTATTTTACGCTCACAGGTGCATATCAGCGATCTGGTGCTGATCAATGAGAATGCGGATGTGAAGGCAGCAAAGAAAAAATATGAAAAGACCGGATCGGGAAGCATCAAGATGTCCAAGTCGGCATCTGTTTCCACAGAGGTCATGCTGATCGGGCTGACGGTGGACGAGGCATTGGCAAAGCTTGACAAGTACCTGGATGACGCGCTGCTCGCCCATATGCCGTCTGTGCGCATTGTACACGGCAAAGGCACCGGTGCACTAAGAAACGCGGTACATTCGCACCTGAAGCGTCTCAGCTACATCGACAATTATCATCTGGCAGAGTTTGGTGAGGGCGATGCGGGCGTGACGATCGCAGAGTTTAAATAGGAGAAAATTATGGTAGCAAAACAGAAAATACTGATCGTAGATGATGATAACAACATCGCGGAGCTGATTTCGCTCTATCTGACAAAGGAGTGCTTTGACACCAAGATCGTCAACGACGGCGAGGAGGCATTGCTGGCGTATAAGACCTATAGCCCGAATCTCATCCTGCTGGATCTGATGCTGCCGGGTATCGATGGCTATCAGGTGTGCAGGGAGATCCGCGCAAAGGACAATATCCCGATCATCATGCTGTCCGCAAAGGGAGAAGTGTTCGACAAGGTGCTCGGGCTGGAGCTGGGGGCGGATGATTACATCATGAAGCCCTTTGATTCCAAGGAGATGGTTGCGCGCGTCAAGGCGGTATTGCGGCGCTATCAGCCGGCAAAAACGGAGAAACCGGTCACTGCGGCGCTCAAGATGGTATCTTATACGGATCTTGAAGTCAATCTGTCGAATTACTCGGTGGTGTATATGGGAGAAACGATCGATATGCCGCCGAAGGAACTGGAGCTTTTGTATTTTCTGGCATCCTCTCCCAATCAGGTATTTACGAGAGAACAGCTGCTGGACAATATCTGGGGTTATGAGTACATCGGAGATACCAGAACCGTGGATGTCCATGTGAAACGTCTTCGTGAGAAGATCAAGGACCATGTGGGCTGGGGCATCACGACTGTGTGGGGTATCGGATATAAATTTGAGGTTAGGGAATAGGAATGAGACGAACGCTTGGATATAAGCTGATCGGTGGTATCATACTCTATGGCGTGTTGGGCTTTTTGCTGGTGGCATCCCTTGTGGAATGGACCTTTCAACAAAAGGCGCAAAGCACAGAGGCAACCAGACTGTATAAGGAGGCTCTGTCAATCACTTCCAACTATGCAGGGGATTATTATCGGAATCGTCTGACAAAAGAGGAGCTGGAGGCGCAGATGCGTGTACTGTCCTCCTATACGGAGGGCGAAATCTGGATCGTTGACCGCAAGGGCATTGTGCTGATCGGAAAAGAGGAGAGCGGGGAACCGTACGAGATTCCGGATTTTCATATTTCGGATTTCGGAACAAAATATTACTGCATTGGCAATTTTTATAATTGTTTTGATGAGCAGATGCTGACGGTGTTCGCACCGATCACCGTCGACTATCAGGTGCGCGGCTATGTGATGATCCACAAGAGTATCTCACATATCTATCAGGATGCGG
>JBJEML010000120.1:0-29386 GCA_051879675.1 Lachnospiraceae bacterium
AAGCTGATAGGATTCAGTAATTATCTGAAGGTCTTTCAGGATCCGACGTTTGTACATGCACTGTGGTACACGGCACTATTTACCGTAGTATCAGTATTCACGATCAATGTCTTTGCATTTGCGATTGCAATGTTATTAACAAAAGCAATAAAAGGTACAAACATCTTCAGAACCGTTTTTTTTATGCCGAATCTGATCGGTGGCATCGTATTAGGTTACATCTGGCAGCTGATCTTAAATGGTGTCCTGCTTTATTTTGACCGTACCTTAACATATAGTGCTACCTATGGCTTTTGGGGGCTGGTTATCCTGATGAACTGGCAGCAGATCGGATACATGATGATCATTTATATCGCAGGTATTCAGAACATCCCGGGAGAACTGGTTGAGGCAGCAAAGATCGATGGGGCAAGTAAGTGGCAGATTTTAAAAAATGTAACGATTCCGATGTTGATGCCGTCCATCACCATTTGCAGCTTTCTGTCATTAACAAACGGTTTTAAGCTGTTTGACCAGAATATGGCATTGACTGGTGGAGCTCCGTCTGATAAGTCGCAAATGCTTGCACTGAATATTTTTGATACCTTTTACGGAAGAACCGGATGGGAAGGCGTTGGTCAGGCAAAGGCAGTTATCTTCTTTATCTTAGTTGCAGCCATTGCAATCATTCAGCTTCGCGCAACCAGAGGTAAGGAGGTGCAGCAGTAATGGAAAAGAAGAACAAATTTACGATAGGAACATTATTTTTCTCAATTCTCAGTATTGCATGGCTTGCACCAATTTATATCGTGCTGATCAATTCTTTTAAGAAGAAAACTTATATCAGCAGGATGCCCTTCAGTATTCCCGCAGGAAAAGCATTTGTGGGATTGCAAGACTATGTGAACGGAATCAAGAAGATTGGATTTTTCCGCTCATTCGGATATTCACTCTGGATCACAGTGGCTTCCGTCGTAGTTATCATTATCTGTACCTCTATGTTTGCATGGTACATCACAAGAGTAAAGAGCAAGACCACAACTGCATTGTATTACCTGTGTGCGTTCTCAATGATCGTCCCGTTTCAAATGGTGATGTTTACATTATCAAAATTAGCTGATATAATGAAGCTTGGCAATCCGATTGGCATCATTGTTGTCTATCTCGGATTCGGAGCCGGTCTGGCAGTGTTTATGTTCTGCGGCTTTGCAAAATCGATTCCACTCGAGATCGAGGAGGCCGCCATGATCGACGGTTGCAATCCGCTGGAGATTTTTTTCCGGGTCGTTTTGCCGGTGTTAAGGCCGACCTGCATTTCCACAGCAATTCTGCAGACAATGTGGATCTGGAACGACTACCTGCTACCTTATCTGGTGCTTGATATTACCAAATATAAGACGATTCCGATCGCAATCCAGTATCTGAAGGGTGGTTATGGTGCTGTGGATATGGGTGCAATGATGGCAATGCTAGTACTGGCAATTATTCCGATCGTCATCTTTTATCTGTTCTGCCAGAAATATATTATTGAAGGCGTTGTGGCAGGCGCTGTAAAGGGTTAAGAGGAGAACAAAGCAATTATGAGGAGCAGTGGCATTTTATTACCGGTGAGTGCACTTCCCGGAAAATATGGGATTGGAAGTTTTTCCAAAGAGGCATATGCGTTTGTGGATTTTTTGGAGGCGGCAGGGCAGAAACTCTGGCAGATCCTTCCGTTGGGACAGACCAGCTATGGAGATTCTCCGTACCAGTCATTTTCCACCTTTGCGGGAAATCCTTACTTTATCAGTCTGGAGACACTCATCGAGGAGGGCGTTCTCTCTGAGGAGGAGTGTGACAGAGCAGATTTCGGCAAGAATAAAAGCTACATTGATTATGGAAAAATGTATCAAAGCCGTTATCAGATCCTGCATCTTGCATATGAGCGCACAGATCTGACCGACAATGAAGATTATCAGAGATTCTGCCGGAAAAATGAGTACTGGCTGGACGATTATGCGCTGTACATGGCAATTAAGAAGGATCATGACGAGAAGTGTTGGAGCGAGTGGGAGGATGACATCCGTCTGCGCAAACCAAAGGCATTGGAGCGTTATCAAGAAAAACTGGCGACTGAGATCGAATTTTACCGGTACATGCAGTTCAAGTTTTTCGAGCAGTGGGAAAAGCTAAAAGCTTATGCGAATGGAAAGGGCATACAGATCATTGGTGATCTGCCGATCTATGTAGCATTTGACAGTTCGGACGCATGGGCAAATCCGAAGCTGTTTCAGTTTGATGATGATTGCAAACCCATCTCCGTGGCAGGATGTCCGCCGGATGCGTTTTCTCCGACCGGTCAGCTGTGGGGGAATCCGCTCTATAACTGGGAAAATCACAAAAAAACCGGTTATGAATGGTGGACAAAGCGGATGGAGGCGTGCTATAGGATGTACGATATCATCCGAATCGACCATTTCCGTGGCTTTGATGAATATTATGCGATTCCTGCTTATGAAGAAACCGCAGAATTTGGCGAGTGGGAGCAGGGACCGGGTTATGAGTTGTTTGAAGCGATCGAGAAAAAGCTCGGAAAATTGAATATTATTGTTGAGGATCTGGGATTTATCACAGATTCCGTGCGGAAGCTGGTTGCAAAGACCGGCTGGCCCAATATGAAAGTGCTGGAGTTTGCGTTTGACTCCAGGGATGAAGCAGGTTTCAATGACTATATTCCCCATGTATATGACAAAAACTGCGTTGTCTATACGGGAACACATGACAATGAGACACTGTTTGGCTGGTTGGACAATATCAGCAAGGGTGACCGTAAAATGGTGGAAAGCTATCTTGATGAAAAAGGGTCTGACAAAAAGCGTTTGGTTCACTCTCTTGTCAGACTGGCGATGTCTTCAGTAGCGGACCGTTGCGTGATTCCGATGCAGGATTATCTATGCCTGGGGAACGAGGCTCGTATGAACGAGCCTTCCACCCTCGGCAAAAACTGGAAGTGGCGAATGAGTTCCGGTCAGATGACGAAAAAGCTCGCGAAAGAAATACGTGAGTTGAGCGTCATATATGGAAGAACAAAACGGATCTGAAATCAGAAATCCGAGTCAGGAATTATTGACAGTGACCCCATTTTTGGGAATTGTTTCTTCGTATAGATATAATATACAGGAACAAATGAGTATTTGCATATGGTTGCAAAGCAGCCGGAAGGGAGGTCACCGTATATGCCCACTATCATAGAAACAAAAATGAACATGACACACCATTTCAGCAGTTTGATTGTTCGTCAGGTCAGTCGCTTAAAACAGAGCGGGTTAAACAATCGGCAGATTGCGGATGATATCCTGATTCCAATCTCGGAAGTAGAGGAAATTCTGGCGCTGGTATGAATGAAAAAATGTTGAACAGGTAAAGAGATACATCTTTTACGACGTTGTCCGATGAGCTGCATTGAGCTACGTGGAAAAAGATGGATCTCTTTTTTTCTTGCATATAGTTGACATAATTTTTCATTTTCATACAATGCGGATAGTGTTATAATATATCTGTTACATACATGTATATGGCAAAAAAGAATAGTCAGGTGGTAAAGATGACATTATTTATAAAAAAGCATAAAGCATTAACAATTGTTTTAGGTGTTACAATCGCGGCGTTGATTGTCCTCGGCACGATATTTTTTGTTCGTGCGAATCATTATAAAACACATTTTTTCCCCGGAACGGTCATGAGTGGCATTGATGTGTCTGAACTGACGGAGGAGGAGGCGACCGTTAAGGTGTCGCGTTTTGTGTCTGATTATCTGTTGACCATTTATGCCAGAGATGACCGGCAGTACTATATCGAGGGTCCTTCCATCAGCTATGCTTATGTACCAAACGGTGAGATCGGACAGATTCTGGAGAAACAGGATGCGTATGACTGGATCAAACAGATCAAGGAGTCCAGAGAGCGCGAGATCGACTTATCCACAACGTTTGATAAGCAGCGTCTGGAGACAGAACTGGCCGGGCTGGAATGTATGCAGACGGACCAGATGATCGCACCGGAAGATGCAAAAATCGCATGGGTGGATGACAGCTATCAGCTTGTTCCGGAGGTCATGGGAACGACGCTGAATTTTGATGACGTGTTAGATCTGGTGACACAGGCGGTGGAAAACGGTGAGACGGCGGTGGAGTTGTACGATCATTATGAAGATCCGACCATCCGCAGTGACGATCCGCAGCTCAATGCCTGTATGGACACGATAGATACGTATTATGGAACGAGTATCACCTATACCTTTGGAAAGCAGGATCCGTTTGAACTGACCAGTGAAATGATACAGGCCTGGCTGACCGTGGATGATGACTATCAGGTGAGTGTTGATGACGAAAAGGTGACAAATTTTGTCCAGCAGATGGCATCTACATATAATACCTATGGTGATGTGCGTGAATTCAAGACCTCTCTGGGCGACAAGGTCAAGATCGGTGGTGGCGACTATGGATGGGTCATCGATAAGGACAAGGAAAAGGCTCAGATCTATGAGGATCTGGAAAAGGGCGGACATATTGAGCGCGAGCCGGTCTATTCGCAGACTGCAAAAAAGCAGGGGGCTTATGATATCGGTTCCACTTATGTGGAAATTGATTATACCAATCAGCATCTGTGGTATTACGAAAAGGGAGCACTTGTTGTTGACACGGATATTGTTTCCGGCAATCTGAGCCGCTGGAATGGATCTCCGGATGGTATATTCAAAATCGTATACAAGCAGCGGGATGCGACGTTGGTGGGCGAAGGCTATTCGTCACCGGTCAAATATTTTATGCCGTTTGCGTATAATGTCGGTATTCATGATGCTTCCTGGCGGGGGAGGTTCGGTGATCAGATCTATCTGACTGCCGGCTCCCATGGCTGCATCAATGTTCCGCCGGAGATCGCGGAGAAACTTTTTGAGGTACTTGAGGTTGGCACGCCGGTTGTTGCCTATTACAGGGAAAAAGTGTATCTGACCGCAGAAAATGCACGGATCTCAAATGCATACTCCTATATCAGCGAGGATGATTATAAGGAGTTAAAAAAGAAAGATCCGACTGCCGTGAATCCGAAGCCGAAGAAGGAGAACTGATCTGATTTCATGAACCGGACTATTATACTTTTCAGGAAATAGCCGATATTAAAAATGAGGTAAACAACTTTTGCCGTGAATGAGCAGGAATTGTCAGAGAAACGAATGGATAAAGGAGGTTTCGCATGAAAGTAACCGGAATGAACAGTGCGGATATGGTAAGTGCACTCTATGATAATACGACCCAGGGAAACAGTAAGAAAAAAGACAGCAATTCCATCGAGAATCTGCTGACGTCAAATATGTCCGCGAATAATCCTGCAATGGCAAAGCTGGCCAGAAAGGCAGAAAACAAGGATTTCTATAAAAAAGCGCTGTCTGCCGCCGATCAGGCAAACGAATTGTTGCATAAGCTGAATGATGCAAAAAAGAGTGTGTTCGTAAAGGTTGCGGATACGCAGGACGAGCAGGCGAGGGAGGATTATCAGACCGAGGCATTGAAGGATATTGCGGGTCTTTTAAATTCGTATAATACGATGATCTCTAATCTGATGGAAGCCGGCGGTGCAACGAACAAAAATTTCCTGAACGAGCTGAATCAGCTCATGAAGGACTATGATGAGGAGTTATCTGCCTTTGGCATTACCGGAAAAGAGGACGGTACGCTGGCACTGGATGCTGAGATTTTGGCAGACGTGGATATAGACGCATTGGCAGAGGTGTTTGGACCGGACGCGGATTTTTCACAGAAGCTGACAGAGAAAATGGATGCGATCGTGCAGAAGACCGCGACGACAGTGGACACGTTGCAGATCTACAGTACGGCATACAGCAACAGCGGCAGCTACAGCCAATATGACTATTTGAAGGGAATCTATGATCTGAAGACGTAAAATTGGAATGATAAAATGATGAATAAGAAAAGCTGCATGTGCAATTTGCACATGCAGCTTTTTTTATGTCGGTTTGTCGGTTGACTAGAACAATCCCGTGATCTTTCCTTCCGGTGTCACGTCGATGCCGTAAGCGGCAGGTGTCTTTCCGAGGCCGGGCATAGTCATGATGGCACCGGTGATGGCTACGACGAAGCCTGCGCCGGCGTTTACATAGACATCACGCACGTTGATATCGAAACCGGTCGGGCGGCCAAGCTTTGTCTGGTCATCGGAAAGAGAGTACTGTGTCTTTGCGATGCAGACGGGCAGATTGCCGAAGCCAAGGTCAGTCAGCTTCTTTAAGGTACGGGCTGCGGCGGGAGAATAGGTCACGCCATCGGCACCGTAGATTTCCTTTGCGACAGTAGCGATCTTGTCTTCTAAAGGCAGTTCATCAGGATAGAGCGGTGCAAAGTGCGACTCTTTTTCTTCCAGTGTCTTTAACACCTTTTCTGCCAGAGCAACACCGCCTTCGGCACCCTTTGCCCATACTTCAGACAGGGCAAATTCACAGCCGCGCTCCTCACAGAAATTTTTGATAAATTCGTATTCTGCTTCCGTGTCGGTGACAAAGGAGTTCAATGTCACAACGATTGGCACGTTATATTTCTGAAGGTTTTCAATATGCTTTTCCAGATTGCAGATTCCCTTTGCCAACGCATCCAAGTTTTCCGTTGCAAGGTCTGCCTTGGCGACACCGCCATTGTATTTGAGGGCGCGCACGGTAGCCACCAGAACGACAGCATCCGGCTTTAAGCCAGCCATGCGGCACTTGATATCGAAGAACTTCTCAGCACCGAGGTCTGCGCCGAAACCGGCCTCCGTGACTACGATGTCGGCGAGCTTTAAGGCTGTCTTTGTTGCGCGCACGCTGTTACAGCCATGTGCGATGTTGGCGAAGGGACCGCCGTGTACGATAGCACCGGTGTGGGTCAGCGTCTGGATCAGGTTCGGCTTCATAGCATCCTTCAACAGTGCAGCCATTGCACCGACTGCCTTCAGCTGCCCGGCAGTGACCGGATTGCCGTCATAGTCGTAGGCAACGATGATCTTTGCCAGACGTGCCTTCAGATCCTCCATATCCTCTGCGAGACAGAGGATAGCCATGATCTCCGTTGCCACGGTGATGACGAAGTGATCCTCACGGACAAAGCCGTCTGCTTTCGCGCCAAGTCCGACAACAATGTTTCTCAGCGCGCGGTCATTCATATCCAGACAGCGCTTCCAGACGATCTGGCGTGTATCAATATTTAACTCATTTCCCTGGTGAATGTGGTTATCAAGCAGGGCAGCGAGCAGATTGTTTGCAGAAGTGATGGCGTGGAAATCGCCGGTAAAATGAAGGTTCAGGTCTTCCATAGGGACAACCTGTGCATAACCGCCGCCTGCTGCGCCTCCTTTGATGCCGAAGCACGGTCCGAGCGAGGGCTCGCGTAATG
This sequence comes from Lachnospiraceae bacterium, assembly GCA_051879675.1. Taxonomy (GTDB): domain Bacteria; phylum Bacillota; class Clostridia; order Lachnospirales; family Lachnospiraceae; genus W0P33-017. The sequence goes on from JBJEML010000120.1 coordinate 7,401, forward strand.
CAAGGATCGCCTTTTTGCCCATATATCCGAATGCCTCGCCGAGACCAACACTTGTCGTTGTCTTTCCTTCGCCTGCAGGAGTCGGGTTGATGGCGGTCACCAGCACCAGTTTTCCGTCCGGGCGATCCTTGATCTCATCTAAGAGCTCGTCCGAGAGCTTTGCTTTATATTTTCCGTATAATTCCAAATCATCTTCCGAAATGCCATAGGGCTTTGCCACCTCTCTGATGTGGAGCATTTCGGCTTCCTGTGCGATTTCAATATCAGTCTTCATAAGTGAATACCTTCCTTTCATTTGTTAATGTAAAAAGGGCAACCTTTCAAAATTCACCTTTGAAAAGCTGCCCAGACGGTCGACGTAAAATGTTACCCGGTCACACCGTGTCAATTCACGCATCCGTCAGTGACCGTACATTAGAAGTAACACATTTTGGATGTAAATGTCAAGCGTTTTCGCAGAAAAACCGGACAAAATTTTCTGACCGTTTTATGGGACGCTTGTGAGCGTAGAATCAAATCATCAAAGCGAGGCAAACAAGTACTTTTGCAGAAGGAGGACATTGAGAATATGAAGGGATATTTTGTAGACGGCGGTTACATGGGATATGTGGATGGTGCATATATGCTCTTTGCAGATGAGGAAGATTATTTTGAGTATGTGGAAGAAATGTAATTATTTTAAAAGTCACCAGTTGAAATTCTATATCTGGTATGCGATAATGAATTCTGTATAGCTATGTTGTGCTATGCAGAATTCATTTTTTATGTAATGTGTATTTTAGAAAGAAGGTTTACAGAATGGACACAAGAGTTGACGTTTACAAGCCGGAAAAGATCAAGGTAAAGCCTTACGAGCATCATGTAAAGTATTATGAGACGGATCAGATGCGCATTGTGCATCATTCCAATTACATCCGCTGGATGGAAGAGGCGCGGATGGATATGATGGAGCAGATGGGCTTTGGTTATGATAAGATGGAGGAGCTGGAGATCATCAGTCCGGTCATTTCCGTGAGTTGCGAGTATAAGAGCATGGTTCGTTTTGGCGAGACGGTTGTGATCGATGCAAAGGTAGCAAGCTACAACGGCGTCAAGTTGAAGGTTGTCTATGAGATGACGGATAAGGAGAGCGGTGAGCTGCGCGCTGTGGCAGAGAGCAGCCATTGTTTCCTGACGATGTCGGGGAAACCGCTGTCACTGAAACGTTCTTATCCTGAGATCGATACAAAATTTTTCACGCTGGTTGAGGATGAATAGATGAGAGAAAAGATTGTCCTGATCGACGGACACAGTATATTGAACCGGGCATTTTACGGAGTGCCCGATCTCACAAATGCAAAGGGACAGCACACGAATGCGGTGTACGGTTTTTTAAATATTCTGTTTAAAATACTGGATGAGGAACAGCCGGAGTATCTGACTGTGGCGTTTGATGTGAGCGCTCCGACCTTCCGCCATGAGATGTTTGACGGTTATAAAGGCACGCGAAAGCCGATGCTGCCGGAGTTGAAGGAACAGGTGCCGCTCATGAAGCAGATGCTCACTGCGATGGGTGTGACGATCATCGAACAGGCGGGTCTGGAGGCAGACGATCTGCTCGGCACGCTCTCACGTCGCGCAGAGGAGGCGGGACTGGATGTGTCGATCGTATCCGGAGACCGGGATCTTTTGCAGCTTGCAACAGAGCATGTCAAGATCCGTATCCCGAAGACAAAAAAGACCGGCACGGAGATCGAGGACTATTATGCAGACGACGTAAAAGAACGATATCTGGTCACTCCGAAGGAGTTTATTGATGTGAAGGCGCTGATGGGTGATTCTTCCGATAATATTCCGGGTGTGGCGGGTATCGGTGAGAAGGGTGCGACGAAACTCATTGCTGAGTATCACAGCATTGAGGGAGCGTATGACCATATTAATGAGATCAAACAGGCGAGAGTGCGGGAGGCACTGCGCGAGCACTATGACATGGCGCAGATGAGTAAGGTGCTGGCTACGATTAAACTGGACTGCGACATTCCTTATGAGTTTTCCGATGCAAGGCTGACAGATCTGTTTACACCGGAAGCATACACGCTTTGTCGCGAATTGGAGCTTAAAAGCTTGCTGGGTCGTTTCTCGGCAGGCCAAAATCATACACAGACACAGGAGATAGAGGTTTGTGTGGTCACGGAACCGGAGCAGGCAAAGGCGGTTCTTGATGGTATGCAGCAGAAAATGGCTCTGAAGCTGCTTGCAGAGCATGATGAGGTACTCGGACTGGCAGTGTGCGAGTGTTCTAAGAAGGTGTATTGGATGCCTGTCGGTGGTGAACTGACACAGGAGCTTTTAATGATGTCAGTGCGTGAGTTGATCGAAGACGGCAGACAGATCCGCACGATGGACCTGAAGAGTCAGATCAAGCTGCTTTATCCGCTGGGTGTAGAACCCACGCGCAGGGCGCAGTTTGATGATCTGGAGATCATGGAATATTTACTGAATCCTTTGAAGCATGAGTATGCGTATGAGGATCTGGCGAAGGATTATCTGAACCGGATGTATCCGACGCGCGCGGACCTGCTTGGAAAAATGACTGTAAAAAAGGCCATCGCGGATGATGGGACGAAAGAGGCGCTGCACAAGTGGATCGGCAGTCTCATGGCAACGATCTGTGATGCCTATGAGCCGATGGCGGTACTTCTGGAAGAACAGGGTATGAAGGCTCTTTATGAAGAGGTGGAGCGCCCGCTGCTCTTTGTGCTGGCAGATATGGAGATCGTCGGCATTATCGCAGATGCAAAAGCTTTAAAGGAATACGGAAATCAGCTCTCCGGGCGGATCACGCAGCTGGAGCAGGAAATCTATGCGGGTGCAGGAGAGGAATTTAATATCAATTCCCCCAAGCAGCTTGGGGTGATCCTGTTTGAGAAACTGCAGATGCCCTATGGAAAGAAGACGAAGACCGGATATTCTACAGCGGCGGATGTGCTGGACAAGCTGGCACCGGAGTATCCTCTGGTGGCACAGATTTTGGAATATCGCCAGCTTACAAAGCTGAAGTCTACCTATGCAGATGGTCTGGCAGGATGTATACAGGAAGATGGGCGTATCCGCTCCACCTTTAACCAGACGATCACTGCTACGGGACGTATCAGCAGCACGGAGCCGAACTTGCAGAACATACCGATCCGTATGGAGCTGGGGCGGTTGATCCGCAAGGTGTTTTTACCGGCGGAAGGGTGTGTATTTCTGGATGCGGACTACTCTCAGATCGAGCTGCGTGTCCTGGCACACATGTCAGGTGATCAGACGCTGATCGATGCTTACCGGCAGGCACAGGATATCCACCGGATCACGGCATCACAGGTGTTCCATATTCCGTTTGATGAGGTGACGGATCTGCAGCGGCGGAATGCGAAAGCAGTGAATTTCGGCATCGTGTACGGTATCAGTTCCTTTGGTCTGGGCGAAGATCTCGGTATTACCAGACAGGAAGCTGCCGAGTATATCAAACAGTATTTTGCTACCTATCCGAAGATCAAAGAATTTCTGGATCAGATGGTGGAACAGGCAAAGACCACCGGATATGCGACGACACTTTATGGCAGGCGAAGACCGGTGCCTGAATTGTCTTCCAGCAATTTTATGCAGCGTAATTTCGGTGAGCGCGTTGCAATGAATTCGCCGATCCAGGGAACTGCGGCGGACATTATCAAAATTGCGATGATCCGCGTACATGACCGTCTGGCAGAGGAGGGGCTGGCTTCAAGACTGATCCTTCAGGTGCATGATGAACTGTTAGTGGAGACGGCAGAGGCGGAGCAGGAACAGGTTGCGGCAATCCTTTCAGAGGAAATGCAGCACGCCGCCGATCTGTCAGTGGCGCTGGAGATTGATATGCACAGCGGTCACAACTGGTATGAAGCAAAGTAACCGGCATTTTTGCATCAGAAATGCGAAAGGATCAAAACAATGAAATTCATCGGATTGACCGGTGGTGTGGGCGCCGGAAAAACGACCGTGTTAAAGGCAATCGATCAGATGTACAGGGTGCGTATTCTCATTGCAGATGAGATCGCACATGAGCAGATGGAACCGGGAACAGTATGCTATCAGCGGCTGCATGAAGCATTTGGCGGCTGTGATATCTGGAGAGATGACGGCGGTATCAACCGACCTAAACTGGCACAACTGCTCTTTTCCGATGAGGAAATGAGGCGGATCCTGAATGGTATTGTACATCCGGCTGTAAAGGAGTATATTCTCGGTGAGGTAGAGAAAGAGCGACAGAAGGGATATTACGATTATGTGATTCTGGAGGCGGCACTGCTCATCGAGGATCATTACGATACAATCTGTGATGAACTGTGGTATGTCTATGCATCATTGCAGACCCGTAAAAAGCGTCTGATGGCAGACCGTGGCTACAGTGAAGAGAAGGTGGAACGGATTTTTGCCGCGCAGCTTTCGGATGAGACATACCGGAAATATTGTCGTGTAGTGATTGACAATGACCGGGATGAACCGTACTTGTTGGAACAGATCAAACAACTATACAGGAGTGAGGAGAAATCATATGGACACACGCAGAGAAGACAATAGGGGCCTTGTTTTTGGTCTGGATATCGGAACCCGTAACGTTGTCGGAACGGTGGGTTACCGGGATGAAAATGAGACCTTTAATGTGATCGCACAGTATTGCGTGGAGCATGGCACACGCGCGATGTTGGACGGACAGATCCACGATATAGCAAAGGTCGGAAGAACGATACAGGAAGTAAAGGAAAAACTGGAGGAAATGATCGAACAGCCCTTGACGGATGTCTGTATTGCAGCCGCAGGCCGTGTGTTAAAGACCGTGACGACGCATGTGGATTATGAGTTACCGGAGGAAACGATCGTGACCGGTGAGATGATCCATACGCTGGAACTGCTCGGGGTGGAGCAGGCGCAAAACATCTTGCGCGAGCAAAATGATACGAAGTACCGTTTCTACTGTGTAGGATATTCGGTTGTGAAATATTATATTAATGATGAAATATACTCCAATCTGGAGGGACATAAGGCAGATGTTATCTCCATTGATATCATTGTCACGTTTTTGCCGGAGGATGTTGTGGATGGCCTGTATTCAGCTGTTGCGATTGCCGGACTGGAGGTCGCAAATCTGACGTTGGAGCCGATCGCGGCAATCAATGTGGCGATTCCGGAGCATTTTCGGATGCTGAATATCGCACTGGTCGACGTGGGCGCCGGCACATCTGATATCTGTATCACGAAGGACGGCAGTATCATCGCATACGGCATGATCCCGTATGCGGGTGACGAGATCACAGAGGTCATTGTCCAGCATTATCTGGTGGATTTCAATATGGCAGAGCATATCAAACGCGCCTCTACCGTAGATGATGAGGTGGAGTTTGAGGATATTATGAGCATTACACACTGCGTTCCGTCCAAGGAGGTATGGGAGCTGGTCGCTCCGGTGGTTGATAAGCTTGCAAAAGGTGTGGCGGAAAAGATCATTGACTTAAATGGTGATAAATCTGTCAGCGCAACGTTCGTTGTCGGCGGCGGCGGAAAGGTACACGGTTTTGTAGAGCGGCTCGCCGAGGATCTGAACATTGCTCCGGAGCGTGTGGCGCTCCGCGGTGAGGAAGTGTTGAAGACGATCAACTTCCTGCAGCCGGATATCGAGAAAGACCCGCTCATTGTAACACCGGTCGGAATCTGTCTCAATTATTTCGACCAGAAAAATAATTTTATCATGGTTCGTTTTAATGGTGAGCGCATTAAACTGTATGATAACAGCCGTCTGACGATCGTAGATGCGGCATTGCAGGCGGGCTTTCCGAATGAATACCTGTTTCCGCGCAGAGGACAGGCGATCAATTTTACCGTCAATGGCAAACAGCGCATGATCCGTGGCGAGGCAGGTGAATCTTCAACCGTTCGTTTGAACGGCAGGGAGGTCAATATCAATACACCTTTGGAGCCGAATTGTGAGATTGAGATTATTCCATCCACCGTTGGTGAGGACGCAATTTATACCATTGAGCGTCTGGAGGAGTACACATCCGCAACGATCACGTTCGAGGTCAATCACAGGATGGTGACCTGTCCGCGGTTCGTACTGGTAAACGGTCATCTGGAACCGCCGACCTACCGCGTGAAGGACGGAGATCAGATTGAGGTGTGCAATTATTATACGGTAGCACAACTGGCAGAGTTTATGGATGTCGAGATTGATACGGATCAGGAGATTCTCGTGAATAACCGCGTCGAAAACATGGATGCGCAGATCTATGAGAATTTCAGTGTGGACTGGACGGTGCTCGCTTACCGCACGGCTAAGGCGGATGTGACAGCACAGCCGGAACTGCAAACCACGGAAGTGCAGTCGGAGACGGAAACTACCGAGACACAGTCGGAGGCGGTTCCCGAAGCAGAACCTTCCCCTGAGAACGCTGATGTAGAGATGGATGTAGCGCCGGAAGAAAAGAAAGAGGCCGTTGACCGTTCCGTATTCGTCAACGGTGAACTGATCGTCATGCATGGAAAACCGGAATACGTGTTTATTGATGTGTTTGACTATGTTGATTTCGATCTGTCCGACTCCAGAGGACGGGCAATCATCACAAAAGTCAATGACAAGAACGCGTTCTACACACAGATGCTGGATGAGGGTGACGAGATCGTGATCCGCTGGGAAGAAGATTAAGGGCGGTGCACGAGGATGAGATTATGTAGTATCGCAAGCGGCAGCAGCGGCAACTGTATTCTGGCAGGTTCGGACAACAGTCATATCCTGATTGATGCAGGCATAAGCGGTAAACGCATCAAAGAGGGATTGGAGCAGCTTGGCGTAAAGCCGGAGGAGATGAGCGGCATTTTCGTCACGCATGAGCATATGGACCATATTCAGGGGCTTGGAGTCATGGCGAGACGCCACGGACTGCCGATCTATGCAACGGAAAAAACGATCCGTGCGATCAGACGGTGCGGCTCGATCGGTGACATTGACGAGGGACTGTTTCATGTCGTGCGTCCGGATGAACCGTTGAATGTGGGCGATCTGTCAGTGGAGCCGATCCATGTCTCCCATGACGCAGCTGATCCGGTGATGTATATCGTGCGTCACGGCAGCCGGTCGGCAGCGGTGGTGACGGATCTGGGAAAATATGACAATTATCTGATAGACAAACTGCAGGGTGTTCATGTATTATTGTTAGAAGCGAACCACGATGTGCGGATGCTGGAGATGGGTACATACCCTTATCCGTTAAAGCAGCGCATCCTGAGTGAGCGTGGTCATCTGTCCAATGAGTCATCGGGCAGGTTTTTAGGAGAACTATTGCATGACCGGTTTGAAGCGGTTGTTCTGGGGCATCTCTCAAAGGAGAATAATTATGAAAAACTTGCCTATGAGACGGTGCGTTTAGAGGTGACGCTGGGCGACAATCCATATAAGGGATCAGATTTTCCGATGTATGTCGCCAGACGGGATGAGCCATCACACTGTATATATTTTTAGGAGGACAAAGATAAAATGGAAAATGCAAGCAACAAGACGATCATTACAGTACTGGGACATGATACGGTAGGTATTATTGCAAAGGTGTGTACATACCTGGCAGAGAACAACATTAATGTTCTTGATATCTCGCAGACGATCGTTTCGGGATATTTTAACATGATGATGATCGTGGACATGACCGGTGCAAAGGTGTCATTTGCCGACTGCGCAGCTGCACTTGATCAGCTCGGGGAGCAGATCGGTGTTGCCATCAAGTGTCAGAAGGAAGAAATTTTTGAGAAAATGCATCGTATTTAATGAAGGAGACAAGTCATGATCAATATATGGGAGGTCGAAGAGACCAATAAGATGATCGAGCAGGAAAACCTGGACGTCCGCACGATCACGCTCGGTATCAGTCTGATGGACTGTATCGATTCGGATTTAGAGCAGTTAAACAAAAAAATATACGAAAAGATCACGACCACCGCAAAGGATCTGGTGTCCGTTGGTGAACAGATCGAGAAGGAGTATTGTATTCCGATCGTAAATAAACGTATCTCCGTTACTCCGATCGCAATGATCGGATCCGCAGCTTGCAAGACCCCGGAAGATTTTGTTACGATTGCAAAAACATTAGATCGTGCAGCCAAAGAGGTGGGTGTGAATTTCCTTGGCGGATATTCCGCACTGGTGAGCAAGGGTATGACCCGTGGCGAGGAGCTTCTCATCCGTTCGATTCCGCAGGCATTGGCTGAGACTGATGTTGTATGTAGTTCCGTAAACGTTGGCTCTACAAAGACCGGTATCAATATGGATGCGGTAAGGCTGATGGGTGAGATGATCACGGCGACTGCGGAGGCAACCAAGGAAGGCGGCGTGAATGGTTGTGCAAAGCTGGTGGTATTCTGCAATGCACCGGACGATAATCCCTTTATGGCGGGTGCATTCCATGGTGTGACCGAGGCGGATGCGATCATCAATGTTGGTGTCAGCGGGCCCGGTGTCATGCGTACTGCCTTGACAAAGGTGCGGGGTGAGAACTTTGAAGTGCTCTGTGAGACGATCAAAAAGACAGCATTTAAGATCACGCGTGTCGGACAGCTCGTGGCACAGGAGGCATCCAGACGTCTCGGTATTCCGTTTGGTATTATTGATCTGTCTTTGGCACCGACACCGGCAATCGGAGACAGCGTGGCAGATGTTTTGCAGGAGATTGGTCTGGAGTATGCGGGTGCGCCCGGTACGACGGCTGCGCTTGCAATGTTAAATGATCAGGTGAAAAAGGGCGGTGTCATGGCATCTTCCTATGTAGGAGGACTTAGCGGTGCATTTATTCCGGTCAGCGAGGATCAGGGCATGATCAACGCAGCAACGGTTGGCGCACTCACGATCGAAAAGCTGGAGGCAATGACCTGTGTCTGCTCTGTCGGTCTGGACATGATCGCGATTCCCGGCGATACAAAGTCGACAACCATCGCTGGTATTATCGCGGATGAGATGGCCATCGGTATGGTCAACCAGAAGACAACGGCAGCCAGACTGATCCCGTGTCCCGGCAAGAAGGTTGGAGATACCGTGGAATTTGGCGGACTGCTCGGACATGCACCGGTGATGCCGGTCAACCCTTATTCGTGTGATGCGTTTGTAAATCGTACCGGACGGATTCCGGCACCGATTCATTCATTTAAAAACTAAAAACGTTAAACCAAAGGAGGCAACTATGCAAATCGAAGCATTAAGCAGCAAGTTATCAGAAAACAGCTATCCCGGCAGAGGGATCGTGATCGGACGTTCTGCTGACGGAAAGTATGCCGTGACCGCATATTTTATTATGGGTCGCAGTGTGAACAGCAGAAACCGCGTGTTTGTGGAGGATGGAGAGGGCATCCGCACACAGGCATTTGATCCGTCCAAGCTTGAAGATCCGAGCCTGATCATCTATGCACCGGTTCGTGTGCTCGGCAACAAGACAATTGTTACAAACGGAGATCAGACAGATACCGTTTATGAGCTGATGGATAAGCAGCAGACCTTTGAGCAGTCACTTCGCACGAGAGAGTTTGAGCCGGACGGTCCGAACTTCACACCGCGTATTTCCGGTATCATGCATGTGGAAAACGGGAACTATAACTATGCGATGTCTATCTTAAAGAGTAACAATGGTGATCCGGACTCCTGCAACCGCTACACATTTGCATATGAGAATCCGAAAGCCGGCGAGGGACGTTTCATTCACACCTACATGAGTGACGGCGATCCGCTTCCAAGCTTTGAGGGCGAGCCGGAATGGGTAAAGATCGAGGGAGACATCGACAGCTTTACCAACATGATCTGGGAGAATTTAAACGAGGACAATAAGGTTTCGCTGTTTGTCAGATATATCGATATCGCAACCGGTAAATATGAGACTCGAATTGTAAATAAAAACAAGTAGTGGAATAGATAATTAAGGAGAAAAATGATGACAGAATTAGAGTTAAAATACGGCTGTAACCCCAATCAGAAGCCTTCACGCATTTATATGGAGGATGGATCAGATCTGCCGATCACGGTACTGAACGGAAAACCCGGCTATATCAATTTTTTGGATGCCTTTAATGGCTGGCAGCTGGTGAAGGAATTAAAGAAGGCCACCGGGCTTCCGGCAGCTACTTCTTTTAAACATGTTTCACCTGCAGGCGCTGCAGTCGGCCAGCCTTTAAGCGAGGTGGAGCGCAAGATCTACTGGGTAGATGATATGGATATCGAGTTTACTCCGCTCGCAAATGCATATGCAAGAGCAAGAGGTGCAGACCGCATGTCCTCTTTTGGAGATTTTATTGCACTGTCTGATGTATGTGATGTGGCTACTGCCAGTATCATCAAGCGTGAAGTATCCGACGGTGTCATCGCACCGGGTTATGAGCCGGAGGCACTGGAGATCTTGAAGGCGAAGAAAAAAGGCAATTACAATGTCATTCAGATCGACGAGAATTATGTACCGAAGGCACTGGAGCGCAAGGAAGTATACGGCATCACCTTTGAACAGGGTAGAAACGAGCTTGTCATCGACGATGACTTTTTCGCAAATATCGTGACGGAGAACAAGGAACTGCCGGAGCAGGCAAAGATCGACCTTGCCATCTCCATGATCACATTGAAATATACGCAGTCAAATTCCGTATGTTATGTCAAGGGCGGACAGGCGATCGGTATCGGAGCAGGGCAACAGTCCCGTATCCATTGTACAAGACTGGCAGGGCAAAAGGCTGATAACTGGTGGCTGCGTCAGAATCCAAAGGTATTGAATCTTCCCTTTAAGGACTCGATCGGACGCGCAGACCGTGACAACGCGATCGACCTGTATATCGGTGAAGAGTATATGGATCTACTTGCAGATGGTACTTGGGAGAACACTTTCACAGAAAAGCCGGAAGTATTTACCGCAGAGGAAAAGCGTGCATGGCTGGATCAGAATACGGACGTGGCCCTCGGATCAGATGCGTTCTTCCCCTTTGGAGATAACATTGAGCGTGCGCATAAGAGCGGCGTGAAATATGTGGCAGAGCCCGGCGGATCGATCCGTGATGACCATGTGATCGCAACATGCAACAAATACGGTATGGTGATGAGCTTTACGGGCTTACGTCTGTTCCACCACTAATTATTATAGTAAGGGTATTAGAAAAAATTATGGAAACAATTCAGAACAAGTCCCGACAGCCGCGATATGAATTGCTGAAAGAGGAAGGATGTGCCAAGCGCGGCGTGTTTCACACCGTTCATGGTGATATCCAGACTCCGGTATTTATGAATGTCGGTACGGTGGCAGCAATCAAGGGTGCCGTCTCTACCGAGGATCTGAAACAACTGAAGACACAGGTGCAGCTGTCCAATACCTATCATCTGCATGTTCGTACCGGAGATGAGACGATCAAGGAGCTGGGTGGACTGCACAAGTTTATGGTATGGGATAAGCCGATTCTTACAGACAGCGGAGGATTTCAGGTATTTTCGCTGGCAGGGCTTCGCAAGATCAAGGAAGAGGGCGTGCATTTTAATTCTCATATCGACGGACGGAAGATCTTTATGGGTCCGGAGGAGAGTATGCAGATCCAGTCCAACCTCGGATCAACGATCGCCATGGCGTTTGATGAGTGTCCGCCGGCACTTGCCGAACGAAGTTATGTGGAAAACTCCGTGGCGCGCACAACGCGCTGGCTGATACGCTGTAAGGAGAAAATGGCACAGTTGAATAGCCGTGAGGATACGATCAACAAACAGCAGATGTTGTTTGGTATCAATCAGGGAGCGATTCTGGATGATGTGCGCATTGATCACGCGAAGCGTATCTCAGAGCTGGGGCTGGACGGTTATGCGATCGGCGGCCTTGCTGTCGGAGAGAGTCATGAACAGATGTATCACATTCTGGATGTGACGGTGCCGCATTTACCTAGAAAAAAGCCCACATACCTTATGGGAGTCGGAACCCCGGCAAACATTCTGGAAGGTGTGGAGCGTGGCGTGGATTTTTTTGACTGTGTATATCCAACCAGGAACGGACGGCACGGACATGCCTACACGAACGAGGGAAAGATCAATCTTCTCAATCAGAAGTTTGAGAAGGATATGCGCCCCATTGAGGAAGGGTGTGGATGCCCGGCGTGCCAGAAATACTCCAGAGCCTATGTGAGACATCTGCTCAAGGCGAAGGAGATGCTTGGTATGCGGCTTCTGGTCATGCATAACCTTTACTTCTATAACAATATGATGGAAGAGATCCGAAATGCGCTTGATGAAGGCAGATTTGCTTCTTATAAGGAGGAAAAGCTCTATACAATGAGCCAGAATGAGATTCATCATAGGCATTGTTAAATTTATACTTGATGTTACCCGCACTTTCATGTATTATTGTAAGAGTGTAAATAAATGTTCAGATGATTCAAACGTGTACATGAAACATATAATCTGAACGGATTTGAAACAGAAATTAGGAGGAATAACTATGATTTTAGCAAATCAGGCAGCCGGTGGCGTAGCCGGAATGGTACTCTGGATCGTTATTTTGATCGCTTTTATGTACTTCTTCATGATTCGCCCCCAGAAGAAAGAGCAGCAGCAGAAAAACGCAATGCTTCAGGCGTTGGAGGTTGGAGATACGGTACTTACGACCAGCGGATTCTATGGAACGATCATTGATATGTCAGAGGACACTGTGATCATTGAGTTCGGTAATAATAAGAACTGCCGTATTCCGATGCAGCGCGCAGCTATCTCTGCAGTTGAGAAGCCGGAGGACGCAGCAAAGGCTGTTGAGGAGAAAAAGGACAAGAAAGACGCAAAAAAATAAGTAAATAGGGCGGGGCGTATACAAGAAATACAGTATACGCCTTTCTCTGCATATAGGCGAAAGGGTAAAAAAATGAATTTTCATGTAGGAGTGATCGCCGGTGACGGTATCGGACCGGAGGTCGTTGCAGAAGCAAAAAAAGTCTTGGATACCATTGGAAAAAAATTTGAACACAGCTTTACATATGAGGAGATCCTGATGGGCGGATGCTCTATTGATGCCACCGGTGTGCCGCTGACTGACGAGGCAATCGCACAGGCAAAAGGCAGTGATGCCGTTTTAATGGGATCTATCGGTGGAAACACAGCGACTTCGCCGTGGTACAAATTACCGCCGCAGCTGCGTCCGGAGGCAGGACTGTTGAAGCTGCGCAAATCATTGAATCTGTTTGCAAATCTGCGCCCTGCATATCTGTATGAGGAGTTGAAGGAGGCATGTCCTCTGCGAGATGATATCATTGGTGATGGTTTTGACATGATGATCATGCGTGAGCTGACCGGTGGTCTGTACTTTGGTGACCGCGTGACGGAGGAGCGCGACGGTGTGATGACGGCAGTGGATACGCTGACCTACAACGAAAATGAGATCCGCCGTATCGCGATCCGGGGATTTGACATCGCGATGAAGCGCCGCAAAAAGGTGACGAGCGTGGACAAAGCAAATGTATTGGATTCTTCACGTCTGTGGAGAAAGATCGTGGAGGAAGTCGCAAAGGATTATCCGGAAGTGACCTATGAGCACATGCTGGTGGACAACTGCGCGATGCAGTTAGTGAAAGATCCGAAGCAGTTCGATGTCATTCTGACAGAGAACATGTTTGGTGATATTTTATCGGATGAGGCGAGCATGGTGACCGGTTCGATCGGAATGTTATCATCTGCCAGTCTGAATGATACAAAATTTGGTCTGTATGAGCCCAGCGGCGGTTCTGCGCCGGATATTGCGGGTAAGGGCATTGCAAATCCGATCGCAACGATCCTCAGTGCAGCGATGATGCTGCGCTACAGCTTTGATCTGGATGCCGAGGCGGATGCTGTAGAGGCTGCAGTCAAGCAGGTATTAAAGGACGGCTATCGCACGATTGACATCATGCCGCAGGAAGAAGACAAGAAAACGACTGTGACACAGGTGGGTACGGCCCGGATGGGTGACCTGATCTGTGAGAGAATATAAAAACAGGAAAAGAGGATGAAACTATGATAAGTGATAACGCACGTGCCGGTATGCAGCAGGCACCGGCAAGAAGCCTTTTCAATGCATTGGGATTTACCAAAGAAGAGTTAAAAAAGCCCATGGTCGGTATCGTCAGCTCTTATAACGAGATCGTACCGGGACATATGAACATCGACAAGATCGTGGATGCCGTAAAGCTCGGAGTTGCCGAGGCAGGCGGTGTGCCGGTTGTATTTCCGGCAATTGCAGTCTGTGACGGTATCGCAATGGGACATATCGGCATGAAATATTCACTCGTAACCCGTGATCTGATCGCAGATTCTACCGAGTGTATGGCCATCGCGCATCAGTTTGACGCACTGGTCATGGTGCCCAACTGTGACAAGAATGTGCCCGGACTTCTGATGGCAGCAGCTCGTCTCAACATTCCGACCGTATTCGTATCCGGCGGTCCTATGCTGGCAGGACATGTCAAAGGACAGAAGCGCAGCCTTTCCTCTATGTTCGAGGCAGTCGGCAGCTATGCGGCAGGCACGATGACCGAGGATGATGTGACTGAATTTGAGAATAAGGTATGTCCGACCTGCGGATCATGCTCAGGTATGTATACCGCAAATTCCATGAACTGTCTTACTGAAGCTCTGGGTATGGGTCTTTCCGGAAACGGAACGATCCCCGCAGTTTATTCTGAGCGTATCAAGCTCGCAAAGCATGCAGGTATGGCCGTTATGGAACTGGTCCGCAAAAATATCCGTCCCCGCGACATCATGACAAAAGAGGCGATCATCAATGCGCTGACTGTAGACATGGCACTTGGATGCTCTACCAACAGTATGCTGCATCTGCCTGCGATCGCGCATGAGATCGGTTTTGATTTTGATATTGCCTATGCAAATCCGATCAGTGAGAAGACTCCGAACTTATGTCATCTTGCACCTGCAGGCCCTACCTACATGGAGGACCTGAACGAGGCAGGCGGTGTGTATGCGGTAATGAAGGAACTGGCAGATATCGGACTTTTGAATACCGACTGTATGACTGTGACCGGACAGACGATCGGTGAAAATATCAAAAACGCGGTCAACCGCAATCCCGAGGTTATCCGCACGGTAGACAATCCGTACAGCAAGACCGGTGGTCTCGCCGTATTAAAGGGCAATCTGGCACCGGACGGATCCGTTGTCAAGCGTTCCGCAGTTGTAGAGGAGATGCTTGTGCATGAAGGACCTGCACGTGTATTTGATTGCGAGGAAGATGCGATCGCAGCCATCAAGGGCGGTAAGATCGTGAGCGGTGATGTCGTTGTCATCCGCTACGAGGGACCGAAAGGCGGCCCCGGTATGCGTGAGATGTTAAATCCGACTTCCGCAATTGCAGGTATGGGACTTGGCTCATCCGTAGCACTGATCACTGACGGACGTTTCTCAGGAGCAAGCCGTGGTGCGTCAATCGGACACGTTTCACCGGAAGCAGCAGTCGGCGGCCCGATCGCGCTTGTCGAGGAGGGCGACATCATCAGCATCAATATTCCGGAGATGAAGCTGGAGTTAAAGGTTTCTGACGAGGAACTGGCAGCGAGAAAAGCAAAATGGCAGCCCAGAGAGCCGAAGGTAACGACCGGTTATCTGGCACGCTATGAGAAGATGGTCACCTCAGGAAATCGCGGTGCGATCTTAGAGATCAAGTAATACATAGCAAAGGGGAAGAAACATGCAGCTCACAGGCGCAGAGATCATCATTGAGTGTTTAAAGGAGCAGGGCGTGGATACGGTATTCGGTTATCCGGGCGGTGCGATCTTAAATGTCTATGATGAGTTATATAAGCATAGTGATGAAATCAGACATATTCTGACCTCCCACGAACAGGGAGCGAGCCATGCGGCGGACGGTTATGCGAGAAGCACCGGAAAGGTAGGTGTATGTCTCGCGACCTCCGGACCGGGTGCGACTAACCTGGTCACCGGTATCGCAACGGCTTACATGGATTCTGTTCCGATGGTGGCGATCACCTGTAATGTCGGTGTTTCGCTGCTCGGTAAGGACAGCTTTCAGGAAATTGATATTACCGGCGTGACAATGCCCATCACAAAACACAATTTTATTGTCAAGGACGTGGGCGATCTGGCAGCAACGATCCGCCGCGCGTTTGCCATTGCAAAAAAAGGCAGACCGGGCCCGGTTCTTGTGGATGTACCCAAGGATGTGACTGCCAATAAAACGGATTATGAGCCGGCAGTTATTGAGCAGGTGATACGCAGTGCACATCCGATCTCGGAGCAGGAGATCGAAACGGCACTTTCCTACATAAAAAAGGCAAAGAAACCGTATATTTTTGTAGGCGGCGGTGCAGTGATCTCCGGTGCGTCCGAAGAATTGAAAAAATTTGTATCGCTCATGCAGGCTCCGGTCTGTGATTCTCTCATGGGAAAGGGAGCATTTGACGGCACTGACCCGCTCTATACCGGTATGCTCGGCATGCATGGTACAAAGGTGTCAAACTTTGGTGTCAGCGAGTGTGATCTGCTCGTTGTTGTCGGGGCACGGTTTTCTGACCGCGTGTTCGGAAATGCGAGCAAATTTGCGCGAAAGGCAAAGATTATACAGATTGACATTGATGCGGCTGAGGTAAATAAGAACATTCCCGTAACTGCAAGTATCATCGGGGATGCAAAGGTGATCCTTGCACAGATCAATGACCGGTTAGAGAAGCAGGACCACAGTGAGTGGCTGGCGCATATCGCAGAACTCAAGGAAAAATATCCGCTGAAATATGCGGATACCGGTCTGAGCGGTCCGTATATGATGGAACAGATCTACAAGCAGACCAAGGGCGAAGCAATCATTACCACAGAGGTTGGGCAGCACCAGATGTGGGCAGCACAATATTATAAATATAGCAGACCCCGCACATTCCTGACCTCCGGAGGACTCGGCACGATGGGCTATGGTCTGGGCGCTGCGATCGGCGCACAGGTGGCAAATCCTGATAAACAGGTCGTAAATTTTGCCGGGGACGGATGTTTCCGTATGAATATGAACGAGATTGCCACGGCAACGAGACAAAAGCTTCCGCTGATCGAGGTAATTGTCAACAATCATGTACTCGGCATGGTACGTCAATGGCAGAACTTATTCTACAACCAGCATTATTCTGCAACCGTTCTGGATGACGGAGTGGATTATGTGAAGCTGGCAGAGGCGATGGGAGCAACCGGGCTTCGCGCGACGACCAGAGACGAATTTGACGAGGCTTTCGCAAAGGCACTTGAGTCACCCGGACCGGTCGTGATCGATGCGGTGATCGACTGTGACGACAAGGTATGGCCGATGGTAGCACCGGGCGCGCCGATCAGCGAGGCATTTACGGATGAAGATCTGAAAAATAAAACAAATTAGATTTATAATTACGAGGAGGATATAACAATGAGCAGAGTATATAATTTTTCTGCAGGACCGGCAGTATTACCGGAGGAAGTGTTAAAAGAAGCAGCAGATGAGATGATGGATTATAAGGGATGTGGAATGTCCGTCATGGAGATGTCACATCGTTCCAAGGTATATGACCAGATCATCAAGGAGGCAGAGGCAGATATCCGTGACCTGATGAACATTCCCGATAATTACAAGGTACTGTTCTTACAGGGTGGTGCATCCCAGCAGTTTGCCGCAATTCCGATGAACCTGATGAAAAATAAGAAAGCCGGATATATTATTACCGGACAGTGGGCAAAGAAGGCATATCAGGAAGCTAAGATGTATGGTGAGGCAGTGGAGCTGGCATCTTCTGCAGACCAGACATTCTCCTATATTCCGGACTGTTCCGATCTGCCGATCACGAATGACATGGATTATGTATATATCTGTGAGAACAATACCATTTACGGAACCAAATACAAGACATTGCCGAATACCAAGGGTGTGGATCTGGTAGCTGACGTATCTTCCTGCTTTTTATCTGAGCCGGTCGATGTGTCAAAGTATGCTGTGATCTACGGCGGCGTACAGAAGAATGTAGGACCTGCAGGCGTGGTTATCGTGATCATCCGTGAGGACCTGATCCGTGACGATGTATTGCCCGGAACACCTACCATGTTGAAATACAAGACACAGGCAGACAACGACAGCCTTTACAATACACCTCCGTGCTACGGTATTTACATCTGTGGCAAGGTGTTTAAGTGGATCAAGAAGATGGGCGGTCTGAAGGCAATGAAGGAGCACAATGAGAAAAAGGCAAAGATCCTCTATGATTTCCTGGACGAGAGCAAGCTGTTCAAGGGAACTGTCCGCAAGGAAGACCGCTCCCTGATGAATGTGCCGTTCGTGACAGGAGATGCGGATCTCGATGCAAAGTTTGTCGCAGAGGCAAAGGCTGCCGGTTTTGAGAACCTGAAGGGACATCGTACCGTTGGCGGTATGCGTGCATCGATCTACAATGCAATGCCCATCGAGGGTGTGGAGAAGCTGGTTGCATTTATGAAGAAATTTGAGGAGGAAAATGCTTAAAATGTTTAATTATACATGTTTAAATCCCATCGCAGGCGTAGGTCTTGAACTGTTGAGCGATGAGTATACAAAAGTAGAGGAACTGAAGGATGCACAGGCTGTGCTGGTGCGTTCCGCATCCATGCACGATCTGGAGCTTCCCGATTCCTTAGAGGCAGTGGCAAGAGCCGGTGCCGGAGTTAACAATATTCCGTTAGACAAATGTGCAGAAAAGGGTATCGTTGTATTCAACACGCCCGGAGCAAACGCGAACGGTGTAAAAGAGCTTGTGTTCGCAGGTATGCTCCTCGCAGCCCGTGATGTCGTAGGTGGCATCAACTGGTGTGCATCTGAGGCAGACAATGCCGATATCGCAAAGGTGGCTGAGAAGCAGAAAAAGAACTTCGCCGGTACAGAGCTTGCAGGCAAAAAGCTCGGTGTGATCGGACTCGGCGCAATCGGTATCAAGGTTGCAAACACCGCAAGACATTTTGGGATGGAGGTATATGGCTACGATCCTTACATCTCTGTCAATGCCGCATGGAGCCTGTCACGCGATGTCAAGCATATCAGTGATCTGGAGACCATTTACAGAGAGTGTGATTACATCACCGTACATGTGCCGCTCATGGATGCAACAAAGAAGATGATCAGTGCAGAGGCGATCGCTATGATGAAGCCGACCGCAGTTGTATTAAACTTTGCAAGAGATCTGCTTGTAGACGAGGAGGCAATGGTAAAAGCACTCGCAGAGGGCAAGATCCGCAAATATGTATCTGATTTCCCGAATCCGACTACGGTTGGCAAGCCGGGATGTATCGTAAGCCCTCATCTGGGAGCTTCCACCGAGGAGTCCGAGGATAACTGTGCAGTGATGGCAGTACAGGAGATCCGTGATTACATGGAGAACGGAAACATCAAGAACTCCGTGAATTATCCGAACTGTGACATGGGTGTCTGCCAGACTGCAAGCCGTATTGCATTTTTGCACAAGAATGAGAAGGGTACGATCGGTAGCTTCACCGCGTTGCTCGGTGATGCCGGCGTGAATATCGACAACATGTCAAACAAGAGTAAGGGTGACTTTGCATATACAATGATGGACGTAGACGCTCCGGTGCCTGCTGAGGTTGTTGAGAAGATGTGCAGTCTGCCCGGTGTATTCAAGGCAAGGGTGATCAAATAATGGCAAGTATAAGACCTTTCCGGGCAATTCGCCCGATTCCTGACAAAGCGGCGGTGATCGCCGCTTTGCCTTATGATGTATATAACAGACAGGAGGCAAAGGAGGTTGTCAGGGACAATCCGGACTCCTTCTTAAATATTGACCGCGCAGAAACGCAGTTTGACGATTCCGTCGACACCTATGCGGAGTGCGTATATGAGAAGGCACATGATCTGCTCTGGGAGAAAATAGAAAAGGGGGATTTTCTGAGAGAGGATGCTCCCTGCTATTATATTTATGAGTTGACGATGGACGGGCGTGTACAGACCGGTATCGTTGCATGTGCTTCCATTGATGATTACGAGAATCAGATCATTAAAAAGCATGAGAACACGAGAGCTGACAAGGAGGCTGACCGGATCCATCATGTGGACAGCTGCAATGCCCAGACCGGCCCGATCTTCCTTGCTTACCGTGCAAATGCCGTGATCCGTGAGATCGTAGCGAAGACAAAACAGACGCAGGCTGTGTATGATTTTACGTCGGAGGACGGCATCAGGCACCGCGTATGGGTGATCAATGCAGGAGATGACATCCATGCAATCTGCGGGGCATTTGACAGTATCGGCGAGATCTATATCGCAGACGGCCATCACCGTGCAGCGTCTGCGGTTAAAGTTGGGCTGAAACGCAGAGCAGAACATCCGGATTATGATGGAACAGAAGAGTTTAACTATTTTCTGTCCGTGTTGTTTCCGGATGAGGAATTGATGATCATGGACTATAATCGTGTTGTGAAGGATCTCAACGGTCTTTCCGGCAAAGCATTTCTGGAAAAGGTACAGGAACTCTTTGACGTGAAGCAGGTGGCAAAGGCAGACAGAAAACCCGGTAAAAAGGGCGATTTTTCCCTGTATCTGGATGGGAAATGGTATCTTTGCACGATCAGGGAGGCTGACCGCAGCACAGATCCCGTGAAGGGACTGGATGTATCTTTATTGCAGGAATTGCTGCTGGCACCGGTGCTTGGTATCGGTGATCCGAAGACAGACAAGCGCATTGATTTTGTGGGTGGCATCCGTGGTCTGGATGAGCTGGAGCGGCGCTGTGGTGCGGATGGCGACTGTGTCTGCGCGTTTGCCATGTATCCCACAGATATTCAGGAACTGTTTGCAGTGGCCGATGCAGGGCTTTTGATGCCTCCGAAATCAACGTGGTTTGAGCCAAAGCTGCGCAGCGGTCTGTTTATTCATGAGATTTAGAAGGAGTCCTATGATGACAACTTTGGAGGTACAGGATATCTCTCTTTTAGAAAACTATTTAAGGGGTCTGGTGCCGTCACTGATCAGCTTTGCATTATCCGTGATCGGAGCAGTGCTGGTATATTTGATCGGTGTCCGGGTGATTCGCTGGATCCGCCGCCTGTTCAAAAAAATGTTGACACGTCACAATGTAGATGAGGGTGTCTGCCAGTTTTTGGATGCAATCGTCAAAGTGGCGGGCTATTTCGTATTGATTCTGATGATCCTGGGATTTTTCGGTGTTACGACGGCTTCTGTCGTTGCTGTTCTCGGATCAGCCGGACTGACACTCGGACTTGCATTGCAGGGAAGCCTTTCCAATTTCGCGGGTGGCGTGCTGATCCTGCTGCTGAAGCCGTTTACAGTGGGAGATTATATCATTGAGGAGAGCGGTAAAAAAGAAGGAACGGTGCAGGAAATATCTATTTTTTACACAACGCTTATGACTGCAGACCAAAAGACGGTCGTCGTTCCGAACGGCACGCTTGCCAACAACAGTATCACCAACCTGACCAAAAGCGGCAGACGCAGGCTGGATGTCAGGGTGGGCGTTGCCTATAATGCTGATATCAGGCGCGCAAAGCAGGTATTACAGCAGGTAGCAGAGCAGTCCACGCACCGTCTTTTGAGCGAGGCTCCCGTGATTCTTGTGGACGAGCTGGCAGACAGCAGTGTCAATCTGATCGTGCGTGTCTGGACGGATTCGGAAGAATACTGGGACGAGCGGTGGGAACTGACCGAGCAGATCAAACTCGCCTTGGATGAGGCTGAGATTGAGATCGCATTTCCACAGCTGGATGTGCATGTTAGATAAAAACAGGAACTTTCTAATAAAAAGAATTGACAATTATGCTAAAATATGCTAGTTTGAATATGGAATTTAAAAAGCTGCACCTAAAAAGGTTGTCAAATTCCAAGTAATAGTTAAGTTGAGTTTAGGAGGAAGTATTATGCAGCAGGGAACAGTTAAGTGGTTCAACGCAAAAAAAGGCTACGGATTTATTTCTGATGAAGCCGGCAACGAAGTATTTGTTC
>JBJEML010000121.1:0-29329 GCA_051879675.1 Lachnospiraceae bacterium
GGTACGCACGGTGGTGTGAGAGGACGGCGGTTAGTCACCGCCTCCTACTCGATTGTTTTTATGTGTATGACGGCAACATCTTGTACATGAACAGACAAAAAAATACAAGATTATGTAAAAAGACACAAAAAAAGGCTTGTGTTTTTTTCGAAATAAATTATAC
The DNA here is from genome assembly GCA_051879675.1 of Lachnospiraceae bacterium. Taxonomy (GTDB): domain Bacteria; phylum Bacillota; class Clostridia; order Lachnospirales; family Lachnospiraceae; genus W0P33-017. The sequence goes on from JBJEML010000121.1 coordinate 164, forward strand.
TGGAAATAGTAAGTAGGCAAACTGCGCATATATGGCGCGGAGAAAGGAGCAGAGACTATGATTCAGACAAATGCTTACAGCTATATAAATGTGCTGGATAAGGCACTGGATGCCAGTAATCTGCGTGAGACGGTGATTACGAACAATCTTGCCAATGTGAACACGCCCGGATATAAACGTCGTGAGGTGGATTTCGAGAGTCTGCTCCGCCAGGAACTGGATAAAATAAAGTGGAACTCGCTGGATGAGAAGATCGGGGATGTCAATCTGGGTCATCTGGATGCGGGTGTACATTTTGATATGCAGGCATACGGATATGATTATCGTCTGGATGGTAATAACGTGGATGTAGATGTCGAGAACGTGGAGCTCGCTTCTGAGCAGCTTCGCTATCAGCTTCTTGCCGACAGTGTCACGCAGGAGTTTTCCAGATTACAGACAGCGATCGGCAAGTAAAGCTACCCGGATATAGACAGGAGGTATGAATGATGGGATTATTTCAATCGTTTGATATCAGTGCGTCCGGCATGACCGCAGAGCGTTTTCGGACAGACATTATCGCGCAGAACATCGCGAATGTGAATACGACACGAACGGAGGACGGAACACCCTACCGCCGGAAAGTGGTCACTTTTGCGGAGAAGCGCTCGACACCTTTCAGTGAGTTTATGGAGGGGCAATACAGAAAATTCAAGGGGACGGGTGTAAAGGTCACAAGTGTCAAAGAGGATACGACGAGTGACTATATCATGGAATATGATCCGTCTCACCCGGATGCGGATGAGAATGGGTATGTGTCATATCCGAATGTTAATATCGTGACAGAGATGACAAATCTGATCGATGCAAGTCGCGGTTATGAAGCAAATGCGACCGCGTTTGAGGCGAGCAAGGCAATTGCGCAGGCGGGCATCCAGATCGGCAAGAGTTAAGGAGGAATGACAGATGGATATTTCATCGATCCGTAATATACAGTCTGATGTCGTGGCGCAGGCTGCTCAGCAGACGAAGGTGAACGGCGACGGTACGTTTGATTCCATCTTTTCGACGGCGCTCGGCATGCTCGATGAGACAAACAAGCTGCAGAATACCGCCGAGTCTTTGGAAATACAGTTTGCACTGGGACTGGCAGACAATACACACGATCTTCAGATCGCACAGAAGAAGGCCAACACTGCACTTGCATACACGGTTGCAGTGCGCGATAAGGTGCTGGAGGCGTATAACAGTATCATGAACATGCAGATGTAGTTAGTTAAAGGAGAAAAACCATGCAGGAACGGTTGAGACAGCTCTTGGAGCGAATCATGGACTGGTGGAAAAAATTTAACAGAAAACAGCAAATCCTTCTGATCAGCGTCGTGGCAGCGGTCGCGATCGCGATTGGACTGACGGCGTTTTTCATGACGCGTCCGAAGATGATCGAACTGACCTCCTGCGAGGATACAAAGCAGGCCGGAGAGGTGAAGCAGCTCCTGACAGACAATGACATCTATTATGAGGTCAGCAGTAACGGTCTGGTGTTTACCATTCATGCGGAGGATGAGGCGAATGCACGGATCCTGTTGGGATCAAACAGCCTTCCGGTGAGTGGCTTTTCCATCGAGGATGCGTTAAACGGCAGTTTTACGACAACGGAAGCCGATAAGGATCGCCGCTATCAGGTTTATCTGGAAGAAGAACTGAAAAAAACGATCGAAATGCTCGACAATGTAAAAGAAGTCAAATTCCGTATGAATATTCCTACGGATGACGGCACACTGATCGCGCAGAAGGAGCCTACCTATGTTGCAGCCATGCTGGATCTGGATGGAGAAATGGATGAAGAACAGGCTGCCGGCTTGGCGCGTCTGATCGCAGTTGCTGTCGGTAATGATAATACAGACGAGATATCGATCATGGACACGAACAACAACACGTTGTTTGCGGGCGGTGACGAAACAACCACGATCGGAGCGGCAAATTCCCAGCTGACATTGCGCCAGAAGTACGAGCAGGCGATCAAGAAGAGCGTCAAGGATGTCATGATCGGCACAGAGCTTTACAATAATGTCGAGGTCGGCATGAATCTCGATATGGATTTCTCCAACGTGGAGATGACCAATCATGAATTTTATGCACCGGAGGGACAGTCGCAGGGCTATCTTGACTCGGAGCAATCCTATGAGTCAACTGCAGTCGGTGGACTGGCTGCACCACCCGGTACGGATTCCAATGATGGCAATTCCTACGTGATGGAAAACGGTGATTATACAGAGTCTTCCGTCAACGAGATCAAAAAGGACTATCTGCTGAGCGAGCGGCTGACAAAGACGAGCGGCGGGGCGGGAAAGATCAATTATGATACATCTTCTGTATCGGTTGTGGCGACTACCTATGTGACCTACAATGAGGATACGATGAAGGCGACCGGACAACTGGAGGGAACGACCTTTGAGGAATTCAAGGCAAATAACTCTGCGCGTGTCAAGACAGATGTCGATCAGGACTTTTACCAGCTGGTTTCAAATGCAACCGGTTTTCCGGCAGAGAATATCTCTATTGTCGCGTATGAAGTACCTGTCTTCCAGTATTCGACCGGAAGCGGACGGACGATGGCGGACTACTTCCAGATCCTGCTTGCGGTGCTTATTTTTGCATTGCTTGGCTATGTGGTATTCCGCAGTACCAGAAAAGAGCAGATACAGGAGCTGGAGCCGGAACTTTCCGTAGAATCACTGCTTGCCTCTACCAGGGAGAACGAAAGCGATATGGAGGATATTGCATACTCCGAGAAATCCGAGGCGAGACTGTTGATCGAGAAATTTGTTGACGAGAAACCGGAAGCTGTTGCATCGCTTCTACGCAACTGGCTGAATGAGGACTGGGACTAAAGATAGACTTTTCTTGGGAGATTTGATTTCATGGCAAACGAAGAATATTCCGGTATCCAGAAAGCAGCGATTCTTCTGATCGCGCTCGGACCGGAAAAATCAGCAAATATTTTCAAACATCTCAAAGAGGATGAGATCGAGGAACTGACGCTTGAGATTGCGAATACCAGAAGTGTGTCTCCACAGACGAAAGAGGCTGTGCTCGAGGAATTCTATCAGGTGTGTCTGGCACAGCAATATATTGCAGAGGGTGGTATCGGATATGCAAAGGAACTGCTTGACAAGGCTCTTGGCGAGGAACAGGCGCAGATTGTCATCACCAAGCTGACTGCCTCCCTGCAGGTTCGACCGTTTGAATTCGTTCGCAAGACAGATCCTTCGCAGGTGCTCAACTTTATTCAGGATGAGCATCCGCAGACGATTGCAATGATCCTTTCTTACCTGTCATCGAGTCAGGCGGCAATGATTCTCGGTTCGCTTGCACCGGAAAAACAGGCGGATGTGGCAAAGCGTATTGCGATGATGGACCGCACATCTCCGGATGTGATCAAGGAGGTCGAGAGTGTGCTGGAGCGAAAACTGGCATCTCTGGCAAATCAGGATTACACGATCGTCGGCGGTGTGGATGCGATCGTCAATATTTTAAACACGGTAGACCGTGGAACCGAAAAACATATCATGGAGTCATTGGAGATCGAAGAACCGGAACTGGCAGACGAGATCCGCAAGAAGATGTTTGTATTCGAGGATATTTTGCTGCTTGATGACCGCGCGATCCAGCGTGTGTTGCGTGATGTTGACAATAATGATCTGGAGATCGCACTGAAGGGCTCAAATGAGGAAGTGAAGAGCGTCGTACTGAAAAATCTGTCCAAGCGTCTGGCTGCCATGATCGAGGAGGATATCGAGTTCATGGGACCGGTTCGTATGAAAGATGTGGAGGAGGCACAGCAGAAGATCGTTGCGATCATCCGCAAGTTGGAGGATTCTGCTGAAATCGTCATTTCAAGAGGTGGAGGTGACGAGGTTATTGTCTAATTATTATCGGAATAATTATGTGATCCGCGGGGAACAGGTCAGACGTGTGATCAATACGAATGATATCATTGCCGAGAAGATGCAGGCCATCGTCGAGGAGCAGAAACAGGCACAGCGTGAGGAACTGATGCGCAGACGTCAGGAGGCGATAGAAGCGGGGGAAACCGACGGCGAGGCGGAGTTTACGGAAGGACTGTTCGCCAAGGGACTGGAGCTCGAACCGGAACCGGAGCCGCAGATTGACTATGTGGCACAGGCAAAGGAGCAGGCAGAACAGATCATCTCCGAGGCCAATGCCGAGGCGGTGATGATCCACGATAAGGCGATGAAGGATGCCGATACCCTGCGTGAAATGGCAAAACAGGAAGGCTATGAGACCGGCTATGCAAGTGCCATGCAGCAGGCAGAGTTAGAACTTCAGGCGGGAAGGGAGGCACTCTCGCGTCGTGAACAGGAGCTGAACGCAGAGTATGAGAGGGCAATGACCGATCTGGAGCCAAAGCTCCTGGATACGATACTGACGGTTTTTGACGAGGTGTTTCAGATGCAGTTTTCCGGCAAGCGGGAAATGCTCCTGCAGCTTGTCAGAAATGCAATGCGAGGTATCCGGGAGACCAGACAGTACAAGATCCGCGTCAGCGAATCGGAGGTTTCCTTTTTACGTGAGCATAAGGACGAATTGCAGGAAAAGGTTGGCGAGGATGTACAGATTGAGATCGTTATGGATCCGGAATTATCTGAAAGCCAGTGTATCATAGATGCTGACAGCGGGGTGTATGACTGCAGTCTGGACGTGGAGCTTGATAATCTGACAAGAGACTTGAGAAGCCTGGGAGTATAAAAACGGATGGACGTACGATATGATGTGAGTAAATATTTGCAGGTCGCAGACCGTTTTTTTTATAATTGTTATGGAAAAGTGGCAAAGGTTGTAGGCTTGACGGTGGAATCGATCGGACCGGAGGCAAAGCTGGGTGACCTTTGCCGTATTGTTGTGGAAAAAGATGCAGGTCTTTTTGTCATGGCAGAGGTTGTGGGCTTTCATGAGAACCGTCTGCTTTTGATGCCTTATGAGAGTATGGATGGAATTGGAGTTGGATGCGTTGTAGAGAATACGGGGCATCCATTAACTGTCTCTGTGGGTAATGAGCTTCTGGGACACACGCTGGACGGACTGGGCCGACCAACCGACAGCGAGGAGGAGATCATCCTGCCCACACAGTATCCGGCAGATCGTCTGCCACCGGACCCGATGAAGCGCAAGATCATTGATCAGGTACTGCCGCTTGGCGTGAAGGCAGTAGACGGGCTGCTCACGGTCGGCAGGGGACAGCGCATCGGTATTTTTGCCGGCTCCGGTGTCGGAAAAAGTACACTGATGGGCATGTTTGCCCGAAATACCAAGGCGGACATCAACGTGATCGCACTGATCGGAGAGCGTGGAAGAGAGGTGCGGGAATTCATCGAGCGTGACCTCGGGCCGGAGGGCATGGCACGTTCGGTAGTCGTTGTGGCGACCTCTGATAAACCGGCGCTGATCCGAAAAAAAGCAGCAATGACAGCGACGGCGATTGCGGAATACTTCAGGGATCAGGGCAGAGATGTGCTGCTTATGATGGATTCTCTGACCCGTTTTTCGATGGCACAGCGAGAAATCGGACTTGCTTCCGGTGAACCGCCGGTAACCCGTGGTTATCCGCCGAGTGTGTATGCAGAGCTGCCAAAGCTGTTGGAGCGCGCAGGGACATCGGATCGAGGGTCTATCACAGGTCTGTACACGGTACTTGTGGACGGCGATGATTTTAACGAGCCGATCACGGATACTGCCCGGGGAATTCTGGACGGACATATTGTATTGAACCGAAAGCTGGCACAGAAAAACCACTATCCGGCAATCGATGTGCTGGCGAGTATTTCCCGTGTTATGAGCTCTATCGCTTCGAGCGAGCAGAAGGAGGTTGCCGGAAAGCTGAAAAATGTCATGGCTACCTATGCAGAGGCGGAGGATCTGATCAACATTGGTGCGTACAAGAACGGATCCAATAAGGAGATTGACTATGCAATTTCCAAAAATGCGGCTGTCAATGAGTATCTGTTACAGCGTACGGATGAAAAGTATGAATTTGAACAGGAAGTGGAGATGCTGAAAAACATTTTTGTGAATTAGAGCCGGAGGATGTGAACAGATATGGCAAAATTTGTATACCGGATGCAGAGTATTCTGGATATCAAATATAAGCTGGAGGAGCAGGAAAAAACTGCTTACGGAATTGCAAGCAAGCGCCTGCAGGAAGAAAACCAAAAGCTTCAGCAGTTGATGCTGCGGCGAATGGAGTATGAAAAACGAGCGGGAGAACTTGCGGTCGGGAAGATCGATGTGCGTGCGATCCACGAAAACAAGCGCGCGATCGACACGATGAAATCGCTGATCCGTGATCAGATCATGCAGGTGCATGTAGCAGAGAAGAATGTGGAGCTGGCGAGAAAACGCTTAAACGCGGTTATGGTGGAGCGGAAAGCACACGAGAAACTGCGGGAGAAGGCATTTGAGGAATTTAAGGCAGAGCTTGCGGCAGAGGAAGCAAAAGAGATTGACCAGCTCGTGAGTTTTACCTATCACGATCACGCACAGCAAGAGTAAAGGTGGTGTCACTTATGGCAGAAGAGAAAGAAGTTGTAAAATCAAAAGCGGAGCTCATACAGGAAAAGGCAGCAAAAAAAGCGGAGAAGGTCGCTGCGAAGGAGGCAAAGCGCAGGGAAAAACTGATAAAAAAAGGCATTGACCCGGATGATCCTGATTTTGAGGATGACGGCGGAATCGGGGGAAAGGTGGCAGTATTTCTGGCTACCGTCATTATCATTGCCATTTGGCTGGGAATTCTGGTACTCGTGATCAAGTGGGATGTGGGCGGCTTTGGGTCGACTGTGATGTATCCGATCCTGAAGGATGTGCCGTATGTGAACAAGATCCTGCCGGAGGTCGAGGTGCCCATCGAACAACAGCAGTACCCATATACCACAATCAGTGAGGCGACAGAATATGTCAAACAGCTTGAACAGCAGCTTGCCGAGGCGCAAAAGAAGATCAACAAGAAAAATGAGCGGATCAAGGAATTGAAATCGCAGCTCGAAAAGCTGGCCGTCTATGAGGAAAATGAAGCGAAATTTGAAGAATTGAAACAAAAATTCGATGAGGAGGTTGTTTTTTCCGACAATGCGCCCGATATAAGTAATTATCAGGAGTACTATGAAGCCATTGATCCGGCGAACGCACAGGTCATTTACAGACAGGTGCTGGAACAGCAGAAAAAGGATAAAGAACTGGAGGATTATGTGGCTACATACTCCAGCATGAAGCCTAAAAAAGCAGCGGCGGTGTTTGATACGATGATGGGTGACAATTCGAAACTCGTAGCAAATATCCTGGGAGCGATGGATGCACAGTCGCGAGCCAATATCATGGCAGAGATGCAGGCAGAAAATGCCGCGATCATTACTGCTATCTTAGAGCCGTAGGCTCTTTTGAGATAGAAAATATTACGAAAGGAGGAGCTTACCTTATGACACAGGTTACAAACCTGACCGCAGGTATGGCAGTGTCTGCAAAGGGCGATGCGTCATTTTTAAAGCACGATCAGTCACAACTGGTGCTTGAGGAATTTGCAAGCATCATGAACCAGAATGCACAGAGTTTTATGAATACAGCGGTCGATCACGGAGCTCATTCGAGTGGACTGTCAGATGACAGAGCTCCGATGAGCGGAATCACGGATGCTCCGGTGAAGGACTTTGTAAAGTATGGATCATCGGGCGGGCGGAAGATCATGCAGGCACAGACAGAGCGTGCGGACGGAGAAGTTGTTTCGCAGAAAGTGCAGGATCTGGCGGACGAAGTGAAGAAAGTCGTTCAGGAGACGATGCAGGTATCAGAAGAAGATATCGAGCAGGCGATGGAAACGCTGGGACTCGGAATGTTTGATCTGCTTCAGCCACAGAATCTGATCGGATTGGTGCAGGAACTAACCGGCAGCACGGATGTGAGCGCGCTGCTCACGAATGAGAACTTCCAGATCACCATGCAGGAAGTGACAGGACTGATCGCAGATTTTCAGCAGAAAAACGGGTTCAATGCAACGCAGTTTTCGGATTTGTTAGAGCAGCTTTCAGTGCAGATTGATGAGCTGGAAGAGGCGGTAAAGGAGCTTTTGAATGTTCATGAAACGTCCGGGTCCGAGCAGGTGACAGATACGCAGACAATCGGAATGTCAGAACTGCCTGCAGCGGATGCCGAACTGCCGGAAGAAAGCGTGCGGACAGTACATGAAACGGTAACGATGACCGATCAGCAGCATACGGCAGTGCAGTACGCACAGGAGAATCCGGAACAAAGGTCAGACCAGGTGGCAGAACAGCCGGCAACAATGGCTGTGGAGGAGGCGCCGGAGCAAACGGCACAGAGTACCGGACAGGAAGAAAACCCGGCTTTCCAGAATGGGAAAAGCAAACCTCAGTCAGACCCGGTCGGCGCTGAACAGGAGAAGATGACAACCGAGCAGCACGCAGGTATTTTCCGGACAGATACAGCGATGATGGCAAATGAGCAGACCGCCACAGTCACACCGGATACACCTCAGGTACAGGGTTACATCGAACTGGAGCATCTGATGGATCAGCTGGAGGGGCTGGCAAGAACCTTTGCTTCAGCAGAGGGTACGACGGTAGAGATGCAGCTGAATCCGGAAAGCCTTGGCAGATTAGTTCTTACCGTGACCGAAAGACACGGGAATGTGACTGCTCAGATCACAGCATCCAATGAACAGGTGAAAGAAGCCTTGCAGACACAGATGGTGGAGCTTCAGTCGACGCTTCAGGCACAGGGAGTTAAGGTGGAGGCAGTGGAAGTGACTGTTGCGACACATGAGTTTGAACAGAACCTTGACGGCAATACATCTGCGAATGGACAGATGCAGGAGCAGACAGGAGAACAGAACGCAGGTGGACAGAGCGGGCGGCGCAATCTTAACAGGAACAGTCTGGATGAACTTTCCGGTCTGATGAGTGAAGAAGAGACACTGGTGGCCCGGATGATGCGTGACAACGGAGGCACGGTAGATTTTACCGCATAACTCAAAAATATGAGAAAGGAGAAAAACAATGGCTTTATGGCAAAAAGTGGAAAACGGAGCGATCGTTGACACTTCGGCAAACGCCACATCCTCATCAAAGGAAAAGACGAACAACAACCTCGATAAAGAAGATTTTCTGAATCTTCTGGTGGCTCAGATGAAGTATCAGGATCCGTTGGAGCCGCAGTCAAATACGGAGTATGTATCACAGCTTGCAACCTTTACTCAGGTAGAGGCTACCGAGAATATGGCACATACGGCAGAAAGCCTGGAGGCAGGCGGTTTGATCGGAAAGACAGTGATCATGCGTCCGACGAACCCTGTGACTGGAGAGACCAGTGATGTAGTGGGCGTTGTTGACTACATGATGAAGGAAGGCAGCAATATCTATCTGGCGATCAATGGATCACTTTACAACCTTGATGATCTCTATACAGTTGCAGATGCAGAGTATATGGATGCAGTAGTGATCGCGGATGATTTTGAGAGTACGATTGCACAGATGCCGGATGCAGATCATGTATCTCTGGCTGATGAGGAAACATTCAAACAGGTCCGAAAACAGTATGATAGTCTGACTGATTATCAGAAAACATTTATTGCAAATAACAGTAAGGATTCGCTGGATAAGTTCCTTGCAGCGGAGACCGCGCTCAATGCGCTGATCGCTCTTCGTGATACGATTGCAAATGGTGGCAACGGTTCAAACGAAAGCGGAGATGATAAAAATGAAGCAACAAATGAAAACGGCACGGAGGCCACGACTCCGACGGAGTAGTAACTTCCGCAGACAGGAGTGAGACGATGAATCAGACGAATGTGATTCGAAACGGATTTCATTCGATCGAGCAGGTAACAGACACTTATCTGAAAAAAGGTATCAAGGAATCGGGCAAAAATGCCGAAATATCTTTTGACGAGGTGTTACGGGCAAAACAAAGCGAGCTTGATCCGCTGAAATTTTCCAAGCATGCGATGAACCGCCTGAACGATCGAAATATCAGCCTTTCCGCCGAACAGAGCAGACGGTTGGCGGATGGCGTATCAAAAGCCGGCGCGAAAGGAATCAATGAGTCACTGGTGCTTGTGGATTCGCTGGCGTTTATCGTAAATGTTCCGAACAAGACAGTGGTAACAGCGATAGACCAGGCAGACGCAGGCGAAAACATTTTTACAAATATTGATGGCGCGGTTATCGTATGATCGCCGGACCTTACAGGAAGCGAGCGTCTCTGACTGACAGATGAGACGACGATGGTTTTACAAGCGCCAAAGAATGGAGGTCATTTCCTTATGATGAGATCACTTTACTCTGCTGTGTCAGGACTTAAGACACATCAGACAAAAATGGATGTTATCGGTAATAATATCTCGAACGTAAATACCGTGGCATTCAAATCATCCAGTGTTACCTTTAGTTCTATCATGTATCAGACACTCTCCGGAGCATCCGGAGCAAATGCTGAGGCGGGCACCGGCGGTGTCAATGCCAAGCAGATCGGTCTTGGTGTGACGACAGGTTCCACTTCACTGAGTATCACTTCGGCAGGTGCGTCCGAGACGACCGGACTGCCGTTTGACTTAAAGATCACAGATAAGAGCACAAGCAGCTTTTTTATCGTGAATAACGGTTCTGAAAACGTCTTTACGAAGGCTGGCTCCTTCTATGTGGACGGTGCAGGAAATCTCTGTATGAAGTCTACCGGATACACGGTTATGGGCTGGGGCGTAGATCCTGAGACGCAGACGATCCGCAAGGATACCGTATCTGCACTCAAGGTTATGTCACCGGAAAATATGACATCTGAGCCGGAGGCAACGACAAGGGCGCGCTGTACGGGCGTTGTGGACAGTAAAAACACACAGATCACATCTTCAACCGGTTCCGTGATGAACCTGCTTGTGTATGATAATCTGGGTTATCCTTATACTGCAAGGTTTTCGATTCAGGCACAGGATACGCAGGGAGGTAAATATGCGGTCAACCTGACGGATATCATTGACGCACAGGGCAAGTCCATTCTGACCTCAAATGTTGCACTCGGCGAACTGTTCGGACCGGGCAGCGGCGGAAACGCACAGGGAAGCAATACGGATATTACGAACAATTATGAATTTTCGACCGGAAAGAGCAAAAACGATATCAACACGGCAATTCAGGCGAATGCAACTACTAAGGCAAATGCGGCAACACCGCCGACAACCCCGAGCTATACCTATTGTTTTGATGCGGCCGATATCAATGCACAGCTGGGTCTGACCGGAAAACAGGCCTTGCCGGACGGTTATCGTGTACGGTTTACATCGACGGAACTGACCTATGACAAGGCATTGGATTTCCTGAAAGGGACAGATCCTGCGAAAAAAGCAGAGGTTTATGTGGAAAATGCAGCCGGAAATGTAGTGGCAAAGGGAACGCAGAACCTGATTGCTGCACCCGGCGGGACTACCGGATATGCACAGTCCGGCGTGGAGTGGACATTTCAGGATGGACAGATGGTAAATGGTACATTCACTCCAACCGGTCCCAGTTCTTTTACACTGAATAAGACGAAGAGTCTCGATGATCTGTTGTCCTTGGGAACGATCGTGACAAGCGATGAAGGAATCACCGGTTACAAGTTTAACGTGGAGGACATCAGATCCGAACTCGGATTGCTGGAGACAACGACTCCCGCTAGCAGTCAGTTCGAAAAAGATACGGTGATCTACTACTGGCCGACCTGGTCAACAGGACAGACGATCAATGTGACCGGTGCCGGCGGAGTAGTCACACAGTTTAAAGACAGTAAGGTTGCATTGGAAAACGGTACAAAGAAAGACATCCCGCAGAAAAAAGTAGGTGTGGAGGAGTTGTTAAAGGATTACTCCTACACGTCGATTACCGGTCAGGAGCTGGCGAATGCGACATCTGCAACCGGTTCGGTATTTACGGAGGAAGTTCCGAATGATGCTGAGATCCGCTACAATATGTTTGGTGGAAGCTACCATATTGTGACTCCTTCAAAGGACGGTTTCACGTTACAGTTCAATACAGTGGATGGTACATTGACAAGTGTCGGTGGCGGAAATAATCTTTCTCAGACATTGAATCTGTCAAAGCTTGCTGCAGCAGGGTATGACGGATTTAAGGATGTGACGATCGATTTTTCATCATTGCTCAACTATAACAACGGCGGTTCTACTACGGCAGCGATGAGCGGTGGAGATGCGGACACGATCGGAAAGGGTAAAAAGCTTGGCGCCATGACCGGAATGAGCGTGGATCAGAGTGGTAAGATCTTTGCATCCTACGACAACGGTAATACCGTTCTGCTCGGTCAGATTTCCGTGGCACAGTTTGCGAACGCTTCCGGTCTGGAGGCAACCGGTGATAACTGCTACCGTGCAACCCTCAACTCCGGTGATTTCGACGGCATCGGTGTGGAGATCGACGCGGACGGCAGTTCCATCAGTGCCGGTGAGCTGGAAATGTCAAACGTTGATCTCTCCGGTGAGTTTACTTCTATGATCACCACACAGCGTGGATTTCAGGCAAATTCCCGCGTGATCACGACTTCGGACTCCATGCTGGAGGAACTGATCAATCTGAAACGATAAAGTGGCTGAAGTAAACTGAAAAGTACATAACGTTTTAAATATATCTTGGGGAATGGGTTTACATCCTTCCCCAAGATGTGGTATAATCGGTGTAATTAGGAGAATTTTCGACTTAATTATTGCCGATTTTTTCCATGTATACATAAAAATGTGGACAAAAAATGGCAAATCAATTACTATAGAAACTAGATTAGTATTTTGATGATTGGGGCAGGTGAGTAGATTTTGGATTTAGCGTCTTTAATTGGTATGGTTCTTGGCGTGGCGATGGTTATTTTTGGCATCGTCACCGGTGACGGCGGTTTTTCACTGTTGCCGAACTTTGTCGATCCGCCATCCATTCTTATTACCATTGGAGGATCACTGGCAGGTGTTATCGCCTGCAATAAGCTGTCATTCATGGCGACGGGCTTTAAGGGGATCGCGCTCAGTATGAAGGAGCCGGGGTATGATCCGGCATCCATGATCACGAATATTATCAACCTCTCCAATGTTGCAAGAAAAGAGGGTTTACTTGCGTTAGAGGAGGCTGCGTCTGATTTAGAGGATGTCTTTTTGAAAAAAGGCATCATGCTTGTGGTTGACGGAACGGATCCGGAGCTTGTACGGGGAATTTTAGAGACAGATCTCTCATGCACGGAGGAACGCCATAAGCAGGTGATCGGTTTCTGGGAAAAGTGGGCAGAGTTGGGCCCTGCATGGGGAATGATCGGTACGCTGATCGGACTTGTAAACATGTTAAAAAAGTTGGATGATCCGTCTACGATCGGACCGAATATGGCGGTTGCGCTGTTGACGACGCTGTACGGTTCACTGATCGCCAACTGGCTGTGTAATCCGACCGCGACCAAGCTGAAACTGAACAATGCAAATGAGATGATCATCAAACAGATCATTGTGGAAGGATTGCTGTCCATCCAGGCGGGTGAGAATCCTCATGTGATTGAGGAAAAATTAAAGACCTTTATCACACCGAAGGATCGAGAGACGCTTGGTATGGCAGGCGGAGGTGAAGAGTAGTGGCAAGGCAAAAAAAAGAAGATCCGCCTGCTGGTTCACCGGCATGGATGGCGACTTTCTCTGATTTGATGAATTTGTTGCTCTGCTTTTTCGTGCTTTTGTTTTCTATGTCTACGGTGGATGCGGAGAAGTTCCAGCTGGTGATTGCTTCTCTACAGTCACATTTTAGTGTCTTACAGGGTGGTGCCAGTTCGATTGGAGACGGAGAAATGGTTGGAGCCGGTATCAATCAGCTACAGTACTATGATACCTTTTATAATCCGGATGCCAATAGTCAGGGGAAAGGCGAGTTTGAGGAGAGCGGTCAGCAGATGAATGCGAACGACAGCGTGATCGAGAAGGGCGATCCCGGACAGAATACCGGTCAGACCGGGGACAGTTTAGGTGCAGACGGACAAACACAGAACCAGCAAAGCAGTCAGGAACTGTCTGAGCAGGAATTGCAGGAGCAGTATGAACAGAAGGGCCTGGAAGAGTCAGAGAAGATGGCGGAAAAGGTCGATGAAAAGACTGCCATATATGGGATTCAGGATCAGGTTGAGGTGTCATTTAATGCACAGTATGTGATCATCACTTTAAACGGAGCTGTGTTGTTTGATCCCGGTTCAGAGGTGATCAAAGAAGACGCACTGCCGCTGGTTGACAAGGTTGGCAGGATTCTGGATCACTATACGGGAAATATTATAGAGGTTGAGGGTCATACGGACAATGTACCGATACATAACGGAAGGTTTGAGGATAATAATGTGCTGTCCATGTATCGGGCGCTTTCCGTAGCAGATTATCTGCGTGAGGTTACATCGCTGAACCCGGCACATATTAAGTCATCGGGACGCGGAGATTATCTTCCGATCGCAGACAATACGACTGCCGAGGGCCGTGCATTGAATCGGCGCGTAGTGATAAAGATCTACAATTCTTACAATTCAGACATGCAGTAAATGCTGTTTGGATAAATAAAAAATCTGAAGGTACTGAACAGTTAAGAAAGGTAGCAAAGCCATGAAGAAAAATTTGATGTCAGTGTTGATCCTGGCACTACTCGTTGTGAATCTGGTGTTGACGGCAATTACAATGATCAGTATTGTTCCCTCTGCAAAAAAGAGCAATGAGCTGATCAGTGAGATCTGTACGGCACTTGATCTGGAGCTTGCCAGCGGAAGAAATGCAAATCTTTCCAGTGTTCCGATTGAGAATCTGGTTCCCTATACACTGGAAGGTTCATTGACGGTCAATCTGAGGAACAGCGATGACGGAAAAGAGCACTATGCGATCGTTTCAGTTGTGCTCTCGTTGGATAATTCCAATGAAGATTATGAAAAACTTGGAAAAAATGGAATCGAGGCAAAGGTCTATGATTCCAATATCAAGAATATTGTAAACGATGTGGTTCATACCTACACAATGGAGGAAATCAAGACTGATCCCGAGCGTGCAGAGAAAGAGATTCTTGAGAAACTGCAGGGATTCTTTGATTCCAATGTGGTTGTGGATGTGGGCTTCATTCAGGTGACCAGCGAATAGCTTTGGCGGACAGCATGGTATCGCAGTATAGAAATGGACCAAAGGTGGTGAGGATGAATGGGTGACGTACTGTCACAGGGCGAAATAGACTCGTTGCTGCAACAGTTGAGCAGTGGTGAGATCGATGCAGAAGAAATCAAAGACAGCAGTGACAAACAGGTCAAAAACTATGATTTTGCACGCCCGTCCAAATTCTCCAAAGAGCATCTTCGCACGCTGGAGATCATCTTCGAACATTACGGAAGACTATTGTCGACGAATCTGCCTGTATACCTGAGAAAAAATATACAGGTTGAGGTCATGAATTCCGAGGCAGTTACCTATTCCGAGTTCTCCAATGCGCTATCCAATCCGGTTTTGCTCGGAGTGGTTGAATTTGCACCGTTGCATGGAGATATTCTGATGGAACTCGCGTCATCTCTCGGTTATGCAATTGTGGATCGAATGCTTGGCGGAGTGGGGCTTCCGTTGGAAAAGACGAGAGACTTTTCCGAGATCGAGTTGCTCATTATTGAGCGTATCATGAATGTCTGTGTCAATCTGCTTCGGGAACCTTGGGAAAACGTGACGGAGATCCATCCGAGACTTCAGCGCATTGAGACAAACTCACAGTTTGCGCAGATCATATCTCCGGGTGAGATGATAGCGATCGTTACGATCAATTTAAAGATCGGCGACGCGGAAGGGCTGATGAATATCTGTCTTCCATTTATCACGTTGGAGCCGGTCATGGACAAGTTGAATACAAAATTCTGGTATTCGAATATGCAGGTCAAAGATGAAGAGACCTATCAGGATGTGATCGAGGATCTGATTGAACATGCCCCGGTATCTGTTAAGGCAGTGCTCGGAAAGAGTCAGATATCAGTTTCGGATTTTGTAAACCTGTTGCCCGGTGATATCATCCGGGTTGACACTGAAGTGGATCAGGAATTGGATGTATATGTTGGAAACATGAGAAAGTTCACCGCGTTGCCGGGATCATCCGGTCAGAATTATGCAGTGCGTGTGACATCAGTGATCAGAGAGGAAGAATAGGCAGATGGATGGAGTATTATCACAGGAAGAAATCAATGCTCTGTTGAATAATCCCGGTGGTAGCAGCAGCTCAGGAACTGCGGCGCAGGGAGGTAATTCCGGTTCAGGCGTTGATCTTCTGACCCCCGACGAAAAGGATGCGATCGGCGAGATTGCAAATATCAGTATGGGTACTGCAGCGACAACGTTATTCTCGCTGGTAAACCGTAAAGTAGAGATTTCTACGCCGGTGGTTTCTACAGCGACATGGGATGATGTCGTGAAAAATTATGAGCGCCCCTGCGTATTTATCCGGATTGCGTACACCGTGGGACTGGATGGCAGCAATATTCTTGTATTAAAGGAAAACGACGTAAAGATCATCACGGATCTGATGATGGGTGGCGATGGAACAAATACGGCCGGTGAGCTGGGTGAGCTTCATCTGAGTGCAATCAGCGAGGCGATGAACCAGATGATGGGAAGTTCAGCGACATCGCTGTCATCTATGCTCAGCAAAACAATTGATATCTCACCGCCTGTGGCGGATCTGATCGATCTTCAGGAGAGTGTGGATGAAGGTTCTATCGATGAATTTCTCGAAGGTGAGTTTGTAAAAATCTCTTTTAAAATGGAGATTGGAGATCTGGTTGACAGTGAGATCATGCAGTTGTATCCGGTTTCTTTTGCAAGAGATATGTGTCATGCGATTGCCAGAAATATGGAGATGGACGCAGAGGAAGCACAGATTGGTATTGCGGATACTTCAAAGAAAGCGCCGGAGCCGGTCTCTTCACCTTCCCCGGCACCTGCGATGCAGCAACCGCAGATGGATATGGGGATGATGAACCAGCAAATGGTAAATCCTCAGATGATGAATCCGCAGATGGTAAATCCGATGATGTATCAGCAACCTGTCAATGTGCAGCCGGCGCAGTTTACACCGTTCTCCGGTGAGTTTGCTGCCCAGTTTGCAAAGGAAAATATTGATCTCATCATGGATGTTCCGTTGGAGGTGACGGTTGAACTTGGCAGAACGACAAAGTCCATTTCAGAGATTCTGGATTTTGCACCCGGTACGATCATCGAGCTGAACCGTATTGCCGGTGAACCGATTGATATACTTGTAAATGGTAAATATGTGGCAAAAGGTGAGGTAGTTGTCATCGAGGAGAGCTTCGGTGTGCGTATTACCGAAATTGTGAAGTAGAACCTATGATTTTATTGATTTCCAGTAGTTTTATGAATAGTGTGATCGATCTGATCACGGTGCTTGTGATCTTCCTTTTTGTGTTGGCACTCACCTATTATGTAACGCGATGGATTGCAGGTTATCAGAAGACAAAGACCGCCCAGGGAAATCTTTCCGTGATAGAGGTGATACGTGTCTCGAATAATCAGTATATACAGATCGTACGCGCCGGAACAGACAAGTATCTTGTAGTAGGTGTCAGCAAAGACAATATGGCGCTGCTGGCGACACTGACGCAAGATGAGCTTCGTGCGATGCCGCCGCAACCGGTGAACCGCACATCAAAGATAGGAGAGAGTTTTTCGGATATTCTGGAGGAATTCAAAAAGAAGCATGCGAAGTAAGGCAAAGAAGATTTATTGTAGTGTTTCATTTATAATTGCAGTGATCGTGTTTGTGTTTGTGCTCACGATCGGGCTGTCCGGACAGACGGTGTATGCATCGCCGACTGATATGCCGGATAACTCCGGTAATCTGTCCGTGGTTCAGGATCAGGATCCGGGGGATATCCGTACAGATGATGTAAACGGACTTTCCATTATCTATAATAATGAAAATGGCACGATGTCTGCCACTGTTCGGATCGTGTTGCTTCTGACGATCATTTCGCTGGCACCTTCGATCCTGATCATGATGACATCCTTTACAAGAATCATTGTTGTGCTGCACTTCCTGCGTGCAGCGCTCGGTACACAGACAACGCCTCCCAATCAGGTACTTGTTGGACTGGCGCTGTTTTTGACGTTTATGATCATGGCACCGGTGTTTTCAGAGATCAATGAAAATGCGATCAAGCCGCTGGATGCAGGTACGATCACACAGGAGCAGGCGATTGAGGCTGCGATGGATTCAATGCGCGATTTTATGTATCAGCACACGGAGCGTAAGGATGTGAATCTGTTTTGTGATATCGCAGGCGTGACCTATGAGACCAACGATGATATTCCGACAAGCGTGTTGATTCCAAGTTTCATTTTAAGCGAGCTGCGCACTTCATTTATCATCGGATTTTTTATTTACATACCGTTTATTGTGATTGATATGGTAGTGGCATCTATTCTTATGTCAATGGGAATGATGATGCTTCCGCCGACGACGATATCGATGCCATTCAAAATATTGCTCTTTATTCTGGCAGATGGATGGGATCTTGTGATCGGTAATCTGGTAAAGACCTTTTACTGACAATGTTTTTAAAAGGAAGGATGATGTAAAATGCTTTCAGAAGGTGTAATCTTAGATATTGCGAGAGAGGCGTTTACGACGATTATTATCACAGCGGCGCCGGCACTTTTGGTATCGCTGATCATTGGTCTGATCGTCAGTATCTTTCAGACGGTTACCTCCATCCAGGAGCAGACGCTGACTTTTGTTCCAAAGATCATTGCCGTGTTTTTGACATTGATGCTTTTGGGCGGATGGATGCTGGACAAAATGGTAGATTTCATGACAAAGTTATGGAATAATTTTAGTTTGTATATCGGATGATCAATTATACTTTTTCACTGCTTACATTTGAATATTATCTGTTAGTACTGGTGCGCATCGCCAGCTTTGTCGCGGTGGCACCTTTTTTTGGATTTAACAGTGTGCCGACGAGGGTAAAAGTCGGTTTTTCTGCGGTGTTGGCGATACTTGTAGCACAGGTGATGCCCGGTGAGCTTGTCTATGAAGGCATGCTGGAGTATGGTATCATCGCAGTGAAGGAAGCAATCACCGGACTGACGCTCGGTATGATGGCGAATGCCTGTACATATATTATTGGTTTTGCTGGGCATATGATCGACATGCAGATCGGTCTGTCAATGGCGCAGGAGTACAATCCGCTCACGCGGACGCAGGAGAGTATTACCGGAAACATGTATTATTATGCGATCATGCTCCTTCTTCTGATTTCCGACCTGTACCATTATATTATTAAGGCAGTGGCGGATTCCTTCACGCTGATTCCGGTCAACGCACAGATCTTCAACTGGGAATATCTGGCTGATACCATGGTGACACTTGTCATGGATATGCTGATCATCGGTTTTCGCATTATGCTGCCGGTGTTTGCATGTTGTATGGTCATGAACTGTATTCTCGGTATCATGGCAAAGGTTGCACCGCAGATGAACATGTTTGCGGTCGGTATTCAGATCAAGGTGTTCGTAGGCTATGCCATCCTGGTTGTGACGGTAATCCTGCTGCCGCGTGCGGCGGCATTGCTCGGCGAAGAGGTTAAGCTGATGCTTCGAATGGTTGTAAAGGGGATGTATGGAACTGGCTGATCACAAAAGTTTGCTGATCTATGATCTGCAGTTTTTTGCGAAGGATGGTCCCGGGGGAGAAAAAACAGAACCGGCGACTGCAAAAAAGTTAAGTGATGCCCGCAGTGAGGGTCAGGTCTGCAAGAGCAGGGAACTTGATCAGGCTGCGACGCTTGTGACACTTTTTTTGACGCTAAAAGTACTTGTTTCTTTTATGGGAAACAATTTTTTGCAGATCTTTCATGATATCTATAATAAAATACCCGAGACGGTGTCCGCACGTGAGCTGAATAACAATGTGGTCATGTCGTATCTGCAGCAGGCGGTGTTTGCTTCTATCAAGCTGGCAGGTCCATTTTTTGCGGCAGGCGTGGTAGTGGCGTTTTTGATCAATATTGTGCAGGTAAAATGGAAGGTCAGTACAAAGCCGTTGAAACCGAAACCGGACAAGTTTAACCCGATCAACGGATTCAAGCGGATGTTTTCAAAGGATTCGCTTTTTGAACTTGTAAAGTCCATTGCCAAGATCGCCCTGATCTCTGTGATTGCTTACACGACATTGAAGTCACACATCGAAGAGATTTTTCTGTTGTACAATATCACCTTACAACAGGCGGTTGCTGAGATCGGGACACTTGTCATTGATGTGGGCTTCCGTATCTCGCTCATCTACTGTATCATAGGTGCTGCGGATTACATCTACCAGAGACGCAAGTTTAACGAAGATATGAAGATGACCAAGCAGGAAGTCAAGGATGAGATGAAAAATACTGAGGGAGATCCTCAGATCAAGAGCAAGCAGCGTCAGCGTATGCAGGAGGCATCGCGCAGACGTATGATGCAGGATGTGCCTAAGGCGGATGTCGTCATCACAAACCCGACCCATTATGCGGTTGCACTGAAATATGACGCGGGCACCGGAACTGCTCCTATCCTTGTGGCAAAGGGTGCGGATCTGGTCGCACAGCGCATCAAAGAGATTGCAAAGGAAAATCACGTGGAGATTGTGGAGAATAAGCCGTTAGCACGTATGATCTACACAAATGTGGAGATCGGGCGTGAGATCCCGCCGGAGTTGTATCAGGCGGTGGCAGAGATCCTGGCAGCGGTCTACCGGGCACAGAACCGGGTATAGAATATGTAAAAGGAGGAAAAAAGCATGATAAAGCGTGGCGCAGATGTTGGCGTAGCATTATATCTGATGGCGGCGATCATATTCTTTATTGTACCGATTCCTTCTTTTTTGTTGGATATTTTACTGATCTTTAATATCTCAGTTGCGCTTGTGATCCTGTTTAATTGTCTGTTTGTGCAGGAAGTACTGGATATGTCATTTTTTCCGACATTGCTCTTATTTACGACCATTTTCCGTATTTCGCTCAACGTGTCGTCCACGCGATTGATCTTAAACAGCGGAGATCCCGGTAATGTCGTCCGGACCTTCGGACAGTTCGTCGGCGGAAATGATATGGTCATCGGTACGATCATCTTTGTGATCCTTTTGATCGTACAGTTTGTTGTCATCAATAAAGGTTCTGAGCGTGTATCTGAGGTAACTGCACGATTCACACTGGATGCAATGCCCGGTAAGCAGATGGCGATCGATGCCGATCTGAATACGGGAGCCATCACTGATGAGGAAGCAAAAAAACGTCGTGAGAAGATCCAGCAGGAGAGCAGCTTCTTCGGAGCTATGGATGGTGCGACAAAGTATGTTAAAGGAGATGCGGCTGCTGGTCTGATCATTACTTTTGTCAATCTGATCGGCGGAACGGTCATGGGAATGACCAGACAGGGAATGAACTTCACGGATGCGCTGATGCAGTACGGTATTCTGACGATCGGTGACGGTCTGAGCTCACAGATCCCTTCGTTGGCAATCTCCATGGCAACCGGTATCCTTGTGACAAAAGCATCCAAGGAAGCTGATTTCGGGCAGGTGCTCATCAGTCAGCTTTTTGGTATTCCCAAGGTATTGATCATGGTAGGTGCTGTGATCTCTTTTCTGGGAATTTTTACCCCATTGAACCCTATTCTCTGTATCGGTATGGGGGCAATCTTCCTTGTTGCCGGATTGAACATGAATAAGAGTATGAGCGTTGAAAAGATCGAGGAGGAGGCCGGCGTAGCAGAGTCGGAGGCAGAGGAGATACGAAAACCGGAAAATGTAGTTTCGCTCCTGTCTGTGGATCCCATCGAGCTGGAGTTTGGCTACGGCATTATTCCGCTGGCGGATGTCAATCAGGGCGGAGATCTTTTGGATCGCGTCGTTATGATCCGGCGTCAGATCGCTCTGGAGCTTGGTACGGTTGTGCCGATCATCCGTCTGCGCGACAATATCCAGTTAAATCCGAATCAGTATATTATTAAGATCAAGGGAATTCAGGTCACAGAGGGAGAAATCCTGTTTGACCATTACATGGCGATGAACCCCGGTTACGTTGAGGAAGAGATCACAGGTATTCCGACGTTTGAACCGTCCTTCCATCTGCCGGCGATCTGGATCACGGAGAGCCAGCGGGAGCGAGCAGAGAGTCTGGGGTATACGGTTGTTGATCCGCCGTCCATTATTGCAACCCATCTGACAGAGGTGATACGGAGTCACATTGCAGAACTGCTCACGAGACAGGATGTACAGAATCTGATCGACAATGTCAAGGAGAACAATCCGGTGCTCGTGGACGAGCTTGTGCCGAAAATGCTTGGTATCGGCGAGATTCAGAAAGTGCTGCAAAATCTTTTGTCAGAAGGCATTTCCATCCGTGATCTGATCACAATCTTTGAGACGATGGCAGATCACGCGACGACGACAAGAGACACTGATGTGCTCACGGAGTATGTTCGTCAGAGCTTAAAGCGTGCAATCTCGAACAAGTATTTTCCTGCGAATGAGGAGACGAGCGTCGTAACACTTGATCCTAAGATTGAGCAGGAGATCATGGGTGCCGTTAAGCAGACGGAGCAGGGGGCATATTTGACACTTGACCCCGAGCGCACGCGTGCAATCATCGAGGCGACGGAGGCAGAGGTGAGCAAGCTTGAAAATCTCGGAAAGAGTGCTATAGTTGTGACTTCGCCGATCGTTCGCATGTATTATAAAAAATTGACGGAAGAATACTTGAAGGATTTGATCGTTGTGTCATATAATGAGATTGAATCCAATGTTGAATTACAATCTGTTGGGATGGTGAGCGCATAATGACCATAAATAAATTTCAGGGAAAAACAGAAGAAGAAGCATTAGAGAAGGCAAAAAGTGAAATGGGCCAAGGGCTCGTTATCATGAATGTTAAGGTGGTAAAGCCTAAGGGTTTCTTTGGCTTTTTAAAGACACCTTACTATGAGGTGACAGCTGCCATGGAGGACAGGGATTCGGTTATAACTGCAGCACCTGTGTCCGGGACACACAGAAGTATCGATCTTGCTGCGGACGAGCAGATCAGTCTTCCAAAGCCCGGTGTCGCCCAGCCGTCAGCTGTGCGTCAGGTTGTGCCTCCGGTTGAACCGATTTCAGAGGCTGCCCGTGCAGTGGGTGATATTCTGAGCGCGCACGCTGCACAACAGAAGCAGACGGAGTCTGCAAAAACAACTGTTTCCACAGACACGGACATGATTGAGGAACGGCTGGAAAACCTGCAACAGTTTCTGGAAAAAAAACTAACGGACGATGCAGTTTCCAAGGAGTCTCAAAAGGAATTGGATGCAGCGAGGGTCGATGATGAAGCCAATGAGGAGAGTGTGAGAATCTTTCGTATGCTCTATCAGACCTTGCTTGACAACGAGGTGGATGAGGTCTATATCAATCAGCTATTAGACGATGTGATGAAGGTAGCACGCAAAGGTTCCAGTATGGATTTTATCCTTTCGCATGTATATCAGAAGATGATTCTCAAGTTTGGAAACCCTCATGTGATCACTGTCAAGGGAAAAAGCCCTCAGATCGTATTTTTTATTGGCCCTACCGGTGTCGGAAAGACAACGACGATCGCCAAGATCGCATCAAAATTCAAGGTGGAGCAGGGTAAAAATGTAGCGTTTCTCACGGCGGATACATATCGGATTTCTGCAACAGAGCAGCTTCGCACTTACGCGAATATCCTTGACGCGCCGCTGACTGTAATCTATGCGCCGGAAGAGATTTCTGAGGCGGTGGGCAAGCTGGCAGATTATGATTTGATTTTTGTGGATACAGCCGGTTTTTCACACAAAAATGAGGCACAGCGTGAGGATACGAAAAAGTTATTGCAGATGCTTGGCACGCAGTACCAGACGATCGTTTATCTGGTTCTGTCCGCGACGACAAAATACCGCGATCTGAAAGAAATCTGTGACATGTATCGAAGTATATCCGATTATTCACTGATCTTTACCAAATTGGATGAGACCAGCGCATACGGAAATCTGCTGAACATCAAGCTGTATGCAGATGCCGATATTTCATACATGACAAACGGACAGAATGTGCCGGATGACATTTCGGTGTTCCAGTCGCAGGAGATCGTAAAGAAGTTGTTAGGAGGAGACTGATATGGACCAGGCAACAGGGCTGCGTAATGTCGTAAAAATGCAGCATGCCAGTCAGCCATCGCAGGCGCGCGTGCTTACCATCACCAGCGGAAAGGGTGGTGTCGGAAAATCAAACACGGCAGTCAATCTTGCGGTACAGTTGAGCAAGCTTGGAAAAAAGGTGATTATTTTTGATGCCGACATCGGACTGGCAAATGTGGAGGTTATGTTTGGTGCAATTCCAAAATATAATCTCAGTGATGTGCTCTACAAGGGTATGTCCATGAGTGACGTTATCACAAAGGGGCCGATGGACATTGGATTCATTTCCGGTGGATCAGGAGTGGTCGGACTAAACAATCTCACCAGAGACCAGATCGTCAGTGTTGTGCAAAGACTCTCGGAGCTTGATTCCATGGCAGATATTATTATAATAGATACCGGAGCCGGCATTTCGGACAGTGTGATGGAATTTGTGATTGCAAGTCCGGAGATTTTGTTGATCACAACGCCGGAGCCAAGCTCGCTGACCGATTCCTACTCGTTGATCAAGACATTGTACCGGAATCTGGATTTTAATTATAAGGAGACGGTCATCAATGTAATTGCAAATCGGGTGAATTCAGCGGCAGACGGGCAGGCGGTATACGATAAGCTTAGTTCTGTTGTGTCACAGTTTTTGAACTGGAACGTCAATTATCTCGGACTGGTTCCGCAGGATACAAATATTGAAAAGGCGGTACGTCAACAGCAGGTTGTCTCTCTTTACGATCCGAATGCACCGAGTGCACAGGCGTTTGCAAAGATTGCAGAGAGTCTCTTGAGTGGAGAAAACCGTTATTACGAGATTCATGGTGGATTTTCGCGTATGATATACAGGTTTTTGGGTCGAAGGTAGAAGTTTTACGATAAAAGGATGTTGGATATGGTCACAGATTTATTACAGATAGGGAATAAAATTGATATATGTTCACTGGATAAGTCAGAAATCAGGCGCACAGAAAACGGAAGAGTACCAATTCTTGCAAGTCAGCTGGAGGCTATTGAGGACAGTAGCGAACTGGTCATTCAGATGCCGGTTTACAAAGGGAAAATGATTCTACTATCCCTCGGCTCACGTTATGAGCTGATATTTTATACACGAAAAGGGCTTTATCGTGGTGTCTGCCAGGTGACAGACCGATATAAGGAAGATAACCTGTATATGGTAAAGGTCGTGCTCAAATCCGGTCTTAGTAAGTTTCAGCGCCGGGAGTATTTTCGGCTGGAGTGTATTCTTGGCATGCAGGCGTATGAGTTGGAGCGCGAGGAGGCTCTGAAACTGGATGGAGCACTTTTGGAAAAGCGTGTGAAGGATCCGGAGATACTCATGACGGAGTCAAAGGCGGTGATCGTGGACATCAGTGGTGGCGGAATTCGTTTTATAAGCGAAAGAAGGTACGAGGAGAATGACTGTCTTGCGGTTCGGACGGTACTCAGAAATGAGAATATTGATCAGGAACTTCTGGTTGTGGTGTCAATTGTGTCCTGCAGACAGGCAGCACCCAATATGGAGCGCTACGAGACACGTGCAGAGTATTTGCATTTGGGTACAAAGTTGAGAGAGACAGTCATTAAGTATATTTTTGATGAGGATCGCAAGATTCGCAAAAAGGATATGGGCGTATAGTAATGAAAAAAAATATTTTAGTTGTAGATGACTCTGCACTTATGAGGCGCGTCATCTGTGATATAATAAACTTAGACAATAGATTCCAGGCAATCGATACATGCTGTGATGGTTTTCAGGCATATATGAAACTGAAGATGAAGCACTATGATGCGGTGCTTCTGGATGTGTATATGCCACGCATGGATGGTCTGCAGCTGCTGGAACGCATACAGGCAGAACAAATCGACGCAACTGTCATTATGGTGAGTACACTCACGACAGAAGGCGCGAGCGTAACGGTGCGTGCCATGGAGCTTGGTGCGGTGGATTTTGTCACAAAGCCGGAAAATATCATAGAGGCAAAAGGTCAGGATTTTCGTGGACGCCTGCTTACGATGCTTCAGGCAGTGTTGCATACGGATGAGCCGCAACCGCCGATGAAGGCAACGGTTGTCCGTGAGAAGACAGGTACAGCATCATCCGTGATGGTGTCTTTGAAGCCGGATGCTACATCACGCAAGCGGATGCCGTTACCGAAAAAGATGAGCAATCGGATTATTGCACTTGCATGTTCGACCGGAGGTCCGAAAGCGTTACATACGGTACTTCCGGCGCTTGATCCGGGGATGGATGCACCAATGGTCCTTGTTCAGCATATGCCGGCGGGATTTACCAAGTCTTTGGCAGACCGTCTGAATGAATTGAGCAAGGTGAAGGTCAAGGAAGCCGAAGATGGAGAGACGCTGGAAAAGGGTGTGGTTTATATTGCACCCGGCGGCAGTCATCTGGAGGTCGTCTGCGGAGCAGGGGGCAGCCATAAGGTACATCTGAGTGATGCACCGGCAATCGGCGGTCTGAAGCCGTGTGCCAATGTTATGTATCAGTCATTGAAAAACAGCCGCTATGATGAGATCACCTGTGTAGTGCTGACCGGCATGGGCGCAGATGGTACAGCCGGTATCGAAGTGCTAGACAAAAGCAAAGCAATCCATGTGATTGCCCAGAACGAGCAGACATGTGTGGTTTATGGCATGCCGCGTGCAATTGCGGAGGCAGGCCTGGTGGACGAGGTCGTTCCGTTAGAATCGATTGCAAACACGATCATTAAGAATGTGGGGGTAAAATGAAATGGATGTAAGTCAGTATCTTGAGATTTTTATCGATGAGACCAGTGAGCATATCCAGAGTCTGAGTGACAATATTATGGCGCTGGAGAGTGAGCCCGACAACAAGGATGTTGTAAATGAGATTTTCCGTGCAGCACACTCCTTAAAGGGAATGGCAGGCACCATGGGCTTTAAGCGTATGCAGCATATGACGCATGACATGGAAAATGTGTTCCAGGAGGTTCGTAATGACACAATCAAGGTTGACAGTGATATGATCGATCTGCTGTTCCAGTGTCTGGATGCAATCGAAGGATATCTTGCAATCATCAAAGAGACCTCTGATGAGGGTACAAATGATAATGAGGCGATCATCCAGAAGCTGAACGGCTTTTTGAAAAGTGCCGAGGATGCATCTGCCGCAAAGGAGGAAGCGCCTGACGTAAAGGAAACTGCTGAGGAGACAGCAGCTGAGGATGCTTCCAAGGTGGGAGAAAAGAAATTCCTGTATCTTGATCTGGAGGAAAAGGATAAAAAGAAATTACGGGAAGTCTTCAATGCCGGACAGAAGGTGTATGGCATGACCGTATATATCTGCAAGGATTGTTTGTTAAAGGCAGCCCGTGCATTTCTGGTATTTAAGGCTGTGGAGGAGTTTGCAGAGATCGTCGTCTATGCACCCAGCTCTCAGGATATCGAGGATGAAAAATTCGAGAATGATTTCAGCATTTTTGTTACAACGGAAGAGGCGTTGGACAAGGTTGTAGCAGCTGCTAAATCCGTTTCCGAAATTGAGGATGTGGTAGCGGATGCAGTGGCTGAAGAGTTTTTGGCAGAGCCGGTTACAGATGTGGCTCCTGTGGGAGTGCAGACGGCAGAAGAGGCACCCGTTGCAGCACCTGTGGCAGCATCTGCAAAGCCTGCGTCAAGCAACAGTGCATCAGTACCGAAAAAGCAGGCCGGAAAGCCGGTTACCAGCCGCACGGTTCGCGTAGATATTGAAAAACTGGATGCATTGATGAATCAGGTCAGCGAGTTGATCATTGCAAAGAATTCGCTTGTTTCCCTGAGTTCGAATAACGGAGTCGGAATGCAGAACCAGCCCTTCCAGGAGCAGATCGAGTATCTGGAGCGGATTACGACCGGATTACATGAATCTGTCATGAAGGTTCGAATGGTTCCGATTGAGAGTGTTGTAAATAAATTTCCCCGCATGATCCGCGATCTGTCAAGAAATCTGAATAAGAAGATGGAATTGTACATGACCGGTGAGGAGACGGAGCTGGATCGTACCGTTGTCGATCAGATCGGTGATCCGCTGCAGCATTTGTTGCGCAATTCTGCTGATCATGGACTGGAGAGTGCCGCTGTTCGTAAGGAGCGCGGTAAGCCTGAGACCGGAACGATCACATTGAAAGCATTTCAGGAAGGAAACAATGTCATCATTGAGGTTGGAGATGATGGTAATGGTATTGATACAGAGGCTGTAAAGACAAAGGCAATCGAGCGCGGACTCGTGACACCGGAGCAGGCAGAAAATCTGTCACAGAAGGAGATCATCGATTTCCTGTTCATGCCGAGTTTTTCCATGGCAAAGCAGATTACGGATATTTCGGGCCGCGGCGTAGGACTTGACGTTGTAAAATCCAATATTGAGGCGCTTGGTGGAGATGTGGAGGTCAAGAGTGTCTATGGTGAAGGATCCACCTTTACGGTACGTCTGCCGCTGACGCTTGCGATCATTCAGGCACTGATGGTTATTATCGGAGATGAGAAGTATGCAATTTCACTCGGCTCCATCGTGAGTATCGAGGATATTCCCATCACGGATATCAAGTATGTAGAGGCCAAGGAAGTTATAAACATGCGTGGTACAGTCATTCCGATCATCCGTCTGAACCAGCTTTTGGATATTGATCCCCCGGAGGAGGAACTGGAGAGCCTGACGATCGTCATTATTTCCAAGGGAGACAAGCAGGTGGGTCTTGTTGTAGATGATCTGATGGGCCAGCAGGAGATTGTTATCAAGTCGCTCGGAAGTTTCATCGACAATTCGACCAAGATCATCAGCGGCGCGACCATCCTGGGAGATGGCGAAGTCGCTCTGATCCTTGATGTGAATACACTGATGTAAGGGGGAACGAAAAGATGGCAGCATATATTGAATCCAACGATGTAACAGAAGAAAAGAAACAGTTTATTGC
>JBJEML010000122.1:0-5067 GCA_051879675.1 Lachnospiraceae bacterium
AAGTCAAGGCAGGAAATATGCCCTTTAGTGGAACTCAAGTGAAAAGTTCACATATTACGGTCAATAGCCGGAATACAGATGGAAGCCTGAAAAATGACAGGCGGTTGCTCAATATTTTGGGTGAAGTTGGTCTGGCTGATCGATATATCCCTGTGAGTGAAGTGGATCGTTTTGATCTTATAAAAGATATTGATTACGGCAGGGTAACTTCGAAGAGGATGGAAGTAGCCAATGAGTCGATCGGCAGGCTAATCAATGCAATAGAAGGGAATCTGGATAGCTGATATGAAGATTGAGAGAAAAAAGAATGCGGCGCGCAATGTTGTCTTTGGTGTAATCCAGCGTCTGTATAATATGATCATGCCGTTTATTATGCGTACGGTGATGATCTATCTGATGGGAGTAGAATACCTGGGCTTAAACAGCTTGTTTACGTCTATTCTGCAGGTATTGAATTTAGCGGAACTTGGCGTAGGGTCTGCCATGGTATTTTCTATGTACAAACCGATTGCCGAAGACGATGACGATACGATCTGTGCATTGATGAAGTTATACCGTTTTTACTATCGAATCATCGGCGGAGTCGTGCTTGGAGTTGGATTAATAATCCTTCCATTTATTCCCAAGCTGATTTCTGGTGATGTTCCTGCAGGGATTAATGTATATGTTCTTTATTTGCTGAACCTGCTTGCAACGGTGTTTTCTTACTGGCTGTTTGCTTATCGGAATAGTATTCTGAATGCATATCAGAGAACTGATGTTGTTAGTAAGATCACAATGCTTACTAATACTATCCAGTACGGACTTCAGATCTTCGTTCTCTTTGCTTTCCACAACTATTACTACTATGTGATTGCAATCCTCGCTACGCAGATTTTAAATAACATTATTACGGCTGTCATTTCCAAGCGCATGTATCCGGCCTATGATCCCAAGGGTGATCTCCCGAAAGGTGAGATTAAGGCGATTAATGGCAGGGTAAGAGATGTCTTTACTTCGAAAGTTGGCGGTACAATCCTGAATTCGGCGGATACAATTGTAATCTCTGCGTTTTTGGGATTAAAAGCATTAGCAATCTATCAGAATTACTATTACATCATGAGCGCTGTGATGGCGATCTTCACCATTTTCTTCAATTCGTTAACGGCAGGTATCGGGAACAGTCTGATTGTTGAGAGCCCTGAAAAGAATTACAAGGATTACCGGAAAGTAACTCTGATGACTTTTCTAGGCATGGCAATCTGTATGTCGGAAATGTTATCCCTATATCAGCCGTTTATGAAGATCTGGGTGGGCAAGAAACTCATGCTTGGTTTTCCGATGGTGGTGCTTTTCTGCGTTTACTTTTTCCTTGTGGAATATGTCATGCTTGCAAGTGCATATAAGGATGCTGCAGGCATCTGGCATGAGGACCGGTTCAGACCGTTAATATCCGGAATTGCAAATCTCGGTATGAATCTTGTGATGGTCCAATTCTGGGGACTGTATGGGATTATTGTTTCCACAATCCTCAGCTCGGGATTTATCAGCAGCCCCTGGATTACACATAATCTATTTACGTTGATATTCAAGGGAAAGTTTAAGAACTACCTTCCGAGATTAATTTATGAGACCGTCATGGTTATTGTCTGTATGCTGGCTTCATTCTTCATTGGAGGACTGATTCCGGCAACGAATATTCTTCTGCTTCTGCTCAGAGCTGTAGTAGTGCTGATTGTCTCATCTGCTGTTGCATATGTAATGGTACATAGAACACCAGAATTTAAGAGCCTTAAGACAATGGTGAGAGGTTTGATAAAAAGATGAATGCGAATGAAAAGAATAAAAGCGAAACGGTTTGTGAAATAAATCAGTGCGCTGGCTGTATGGCGTGTGTAGATATCTGCCCTAAGCACTGCATTTCCATTAAGGATGATATTGTGCACATGAACGCAGTGATTGATGAGGATGCCTGCATTCACTGTAATGCATGTCATCGAGTGTGCCAGAAAAATCATCCGGCTGCATTACAGGAGCCGATTGAATGGCATCAGGGCTGGGCTGCCGATGAAATTAGAAGTCAGAGCTCTTCGGGCGGATTTTCTTCTGCGATAGAAATTGCATTTATCAATTATGGCGGGGTAGTTGCATCGTGCAAGTTGGTTGATGGTGATTATAAATTCGTTATAGCCAGAAATGTAGATGAGTTATCCGGTTTTGCGGGCTCAAAGTATGTGAAGAGTAATCCTATCGGTATCTATAAAAAAGTAAAGGAAGAGCTTCGTGATGGCAAGAAGGTGCTGTTCCTCGGTCTTCCCTGCCAGGTATCAGCATTGAAAAATTTTGTTGGTGAAAAACTAGGCAAGGATCTTTATTCGATTGATCTTATCTGCCATGGGACGCCGTCGATCAAGCTGCTGAGGATGGCGTTGAAAGAGTATGGTTATGAGCTGAATCAGTGCAAGTATGTATACTTCCGTAGAAATGGTAATTTTGCTGTTCGCGCAAATTTAAAGAATATTGTTCCAGAGAGATGTCATGACTTCTATTCAACAGCGTTTCTGCAGGGAATTGATTATACTGAGAATTGCTATTCATGCCATTATGCTACAGGGAACAGAGTGGGAGATCTGACACTGGGCGATTCCTGGGGCAGCGAACTCCATGAAGAAGAGCAGAATGGAATTTCGCTCGCTCTCGTACAGACTGATAAGGGAAAAGAATTACTGGCTCTTTCAGGAGTTACACTGAAGCCTGTTGATCTTGAAAAGGCGAAAATCCCGAACACGCAGCTCTGCCATCCGATGATTAAAAAGCCGGAACATGACGTGTTTTTTAAAAATATCCTCAGCGGGAAATCATTTAAAAGATCGGTCATGGCGGTCTGGCCAAAGCATTGCATGAAAGAAGAGCTGAAGCTGTTTTTGATAAAAGCCCATTTAATTTCGGGGGGGCGAGAGAAAAGCTGATTAGTGGATATTATCTGGGAGTGGTTGAAAAAGGTGAGAGGGGGTGACTTGCAGGAGGTATGAAGTGTCGGCTCGAATGAAATTCGTTTTGCTGTCACGAGATCCACGAAGCATCAGACTTGAATAAATCAGATATCTGTAAACGTCAAGTCGTGCACTGGTCTATAGAAACAGCATATGGTTTGATGTTTGTGAATGAACTGTATTTCTTGTCAAGGACATTTTTGATGAGTATTCCGCCCCGTGGGTACTGTGAATCCGCGAAATGATACCATCGTTCCGCACCATGATACTGGTCGAAATCTCAAGCCAATTCCGCGCTATGGTACCATGCTTCCGGGCAATCGTACCGTCCTGAATTCGTCGTAGAATTGAATCGGGAATAGTCCCGTTTCATGAAAGGAGGTCTTTTATGACCAGACGAATTCAGGTGCGGCTGATTATGCAGCTGCATGACAGTGGCATGTCACAGGATGCGATCGCTTCCAGCCGCCACATGTCAAAAAGTTCTATCAGTAAGGTTCTTGCGATAGCACGGAAGAAGAACATCACCTATGCGGACATCGCCGACATGGACGATACTACGATCTACAAGTTGTTCTTTCCGGAAAACCTGCTCTCGGAAGACATCTATGAGCTCCCGGACTACGGCAAGGTGGACAGTGAGCTTAAGCAGGTCGGCGTCACTCTGATGAAGCTCTGGAAAGAATACAGAGACCGATGCCGCACGAACGGTACGATCTCGGTCGGCAGGACAAAGTTCTTCGACGATTATGCCCGCTACTGCGAAACAAATGCAATCACAAATCATCTTGAGCACAAGCCCGGTGAGCGCTGCGAAGTCGACTGGAGCGGCCCAACCATGAAGGTGGTGAACCGCTACAGCGGCGAAGCCGTAACTGTATATCTCTTCGTTGGCTGTCTGACTTACAGCAGGTATGCGTATGTCGAGGCAACACTGGATATGAAGATGGACACCTGGCTCAGATGCCATGTGCACATGTATGAGGCCTTCGGTGGTGTTCCGACAAGGACCATATGCGACAATCTCAAGACCGGTGTCGTCAGACATCCGAAGGAAGGCGAGATCATCCTCACAGACGCTTATGAGATGCTCGGGCTGCACTACATGACAGCCATCATGCCGGCAGCAGTCCGCAAGCCCAAGCAGAAAGCATCAGTAGAGAACACGGTTGGAAATATCGCCACATCGGTGATCGCGGCACTCCGTCATCGTACCTTTTATGACGTCCCGTCTCTTCAGAAGGCAATCGGAGAGGCTGTAAAACACTACAACGACCAGCCGTTCCAGAAGCGCGCAGGGAGCCGTTCTTCCATCTTTCGGGAGGAGCAGGCTTACCTCCGGCCGCTTCCCAGGGTACCGTATGAGATATCAACGCTGGTTGCCGGGCATAAGGTCTATCCGAACTGCCATGTGGCCCTGCTGAAGAACTGGTATTCCGTGCCATATATCTACCGCGGCCTCAAAGTAGACATCCGCTATACAGAAAACAAAGTAGAGATTTTCTATGATCATCAGCGGATCTCCACACACCCCAAATTTCCGGATTATGTTGTCAACAAGTACTCAACGCATACATCTGATATGCCAGATGAGTTCAACAGGCCTGAGATGAACCAGGACCGCATGTGCTCCTGGGCATCTGCGATCGGTCCGTACACCAGAGAAGTGATCGACCGGATCTTCCGCAGTGTACAGATCAAAGAACAGGGCTATAATGCAGCACTGTCCGTGCTCAACCTCAGTAAGCATTACTCAAATGAGCGCTTTGAAGATGCCTGTGAGATTGCCCTTGCCAATACCGCATCGCCCCGTTACAAATATCTTAAGGCGATCCTGGCAAGCAATCAAGACGTAGTACTGCATCAAAGAAGGAAGGTCCCAAATCGTTCAGTAGCACCGGAGTCTGACACTGCTGAGGAGGGTGCCTATATTCGTGGCGCTGGCTATTACGGAGGAGGTGAGCGGGATGATCAGTGATGAATCCAGACGCAAACTCCGTGAAATGCATCTCGACCAGATGATCGATGCTCTCGATGGGCAGGAGCTTCCTGTATGATCTAAATACAGGGATCCGAAAGAAGGCAGGTGAAAAAA
>JBJEML010000123.1:0-27634 GCA_051879675.1 Lachnospiraceae bacterium
TCAAATAAAGATAACATTTTTCTACCTCTTCGTGTCCACTTTTATTTTAGCAACATTCTAATCTTTTTTCACATTTCTGAACAAATACTTACTTCCTCAGATACTTTGACGTGATCGTATCTGCGTGGTCGATCATCTCCTGCGGTGTTCCGGTAAAGACGACCTCTCCGCCGGAAGTGCCGCCATCCGGTCCGATATCTATGATATAGTCTGCCAGCTTCATGACATCCGTATTGTGCTCAATGACGATCACGGTGTTGCCGCGCAGGATCAGGCTATCCAAAAGCTCCATGATCTGACGGATGTCCGATGCATGCAGGCCGGTGGTCGGCTCGTCTAGCACATAGATATTTCCCTTTTTCCGAAGCTCCTTTGCCAGCTTCACACGCTGACGCTCGCCGCCGGACAACGTAGAAAGAGGCTGTCCCAATGACAGATACGGGAGACCGGTCTCCATGAGCGCTTCTAAATGTCTGCGGATCTTCGTGTTTTCCGCAAAAAACTCCAGAGCCTCCTCCACGCTCATGTGCAGCACATCCACAATATTTTTCCCTTTGTACATATAGGAAAGCGCTTCTTCACTATACCGGCTGCCGCCGCAGCACTCGCATACCGTCGTCACCGGATCCATAAATACCAGCTCTGTTGTGATCATTCCCCTGCCTTTACACGCAGGACATGCACCCTTGCTGTTAAAAGAAAACAGTCCTGCATCTGCTCCGGTCGCAGCCGCGAACACCTTTCGGATCTCATCAAAAAATCCGAGGTAGGTACACGCCGTGGAACGTCCGGTGGCCGTGACCGCGCTCTGATCCACGAGTACCACGCGATCCGCATACTGTTTTGCAAACACGTCGCGGATCAGCGATGATTTTCCGGAGCCTGCCACACCGGTCACTACGGTCAGCACGCCAAGCGGAATGTCCACATCCACATGCTTCAGGTTGTGCAGACAGGCATCTCTTACCGGGAGCCATTCCGCAGGGATGCGCGGATTTTCCTTACATGATACTACCTCTTTCATCGCTTCGCCGGTTCTCGTTCCACTTATGAGCAAATCTTCGTAACTTCCCTGAAAGAGGATCTGACCACCGTTTTTACCGGCAAGCGGGCCTACATCGATCACCTCGTCTGCAATCCGAATGATGTCTTTGTCATGTTCTACTACAAGTACTGTATTTCCTTTATCTCGGAGGCTTTTCAGTAAGCGGCTCATTCGATGTACATCTCTGGGATGCATACCGGTGCTCGGCTCATCAAAAATATAGATCATATCGGTGAGCGAGCTTCCCATATATCGTACCAGCTTCAGGCGCTGCGCCTCTCCGCCGGAAAGCGTGGACGATTCACGGTTCATACTTAAGTAAGGCAGCCCGATGTCGATCATCCGGTCAAGGGACGCCACCAGCTGTTCCACGATCGTCACGCCGCGCGGATCCGTGATCTTTAACAGCTCCTCGCGAAGCTCACGAAACTCCATCTCGCACATATCTGCGATGTTATAGCCATTGATCTTGCAGGACAGTGTCTGCGGATTCAAACGTTTTTCACCGCAATCCGGGCAGACTGTCTCCTCCATAAACTGGCTGATCTTTTTCAAGGTGTAATCCGTCTGTTCTTCCGCACTCTTCATCAGGCAGAGCCGTTTGAACTGGTTATAGACACCCTCAAGCTTTTTATCGATCCGCTCTCCTCCTCTCGTACGGCTGCCGTAGAGCAATATATTCTGCTCCTCCTCGGACAGTTCGCACCATTTTTTATTCACGTCAAACAAGTCCGGTCTGCGATAGATCTTCCAGTAATAGTTTCCCGGTCCGAAGGCCGGAAGCTGAAAGATACCTTCCTCATACGTATTCTCCTCATTGATGACCGCATGAATATTCAGATCCATCACTTTACCGATTCCTGCACAGGTTTTACACATGCCGTTTGGGTTGTTAAAAGAAAAATAAGATGCCGGACCGATTTTCGGTGTTCCGATCCGTGAAAATAACAACCGCAATGCGGAATACATATCGCTGATCGTTCCGACCGTAGATCTGGCATTTCCTCCCAGACGGCTCTGGTCGATGACAACGGAGGGGTTGAGGTTGTCAATATATTCCACCTGCGGGCGTTCATATTTCGGCAGACGCCCGCGGATCCATGCGGTATATGTCTCGTTCATCTGCCGCTGGCTTTCCGCCGCGATCGTGTCGAAGACAATACTGGATTTTCCGGAGCCGGAGACACCGGTAAAAACAACTATTTTTTGTTTCGGAATATCCAGAGAGATATTTTTCAGGTTATTTTGTTTCAATCCCTTGATCACTATTTTTTTGTGTTCCACAATTTATTCCCCACTTTCTGATGCTCATCAATTTTCACTTCCAGTTTATCATACACCCTTACCCTTAGGGGAGAGTCAAGAAATATTTTGAAAAATTATTTTTCGTATCTGCTTTTCTTGACTGCTACAAATAAGCAAACGAGCCTCACCGATCTTGTTTTCGATTTCCTCCGGTGAGATGTTCTCGCCATTCGGAGTGATGATCAGGTTTTTCTTTCTTCCTGTCAGATACACGTAACCATCTTCATCCACATAACCCAGATCGCCCGTCTTCAGCCAGCCGTCCTCCAGCGTCGCCGCGGTCTCCTCCGGCATATGATAATAGCCCTGCATCACGCTGGAACCTTTCACCCACAATTCCTCATCTACAGTCTTTGCCTCACAGTTGGGCATGAGCTTTCCGACAGAACCCTTTCGGTTATCCCAGCTTAAGTTCGTACTGATAACAGGAGAGCACTCGGTCATTCCATAACCCTGCAAGATGGTAATTCCGTATCTCTGGAAGGTATCATAATAGGCCGGATTTAAGTACGCTCCGCCGCTACAGATCGTGTGGAACTGTTTGCCAAACACCTTTGCCTTGATGAGCGGTGCCGGCATCCACGCCGCGTCCTCCAGCTTCTTTGCCAGCGTCTCGATCATGAGGGGAACCATCAGGATCATGTTTGGCTCAAATAATTTGATGTTCTTTGCCACACGCATCAGTGAATCGTTGATGCAGATCACACTTCCGAGTGAAAGTCCCTTTAAGATATCCATGCTCAGGCAGTAGGCATGATGGATTTGAAGCACAGACATAATGACCGTACCCGGCTCAATCTTCATGTCCAGACAAGTTGCATTTTCTGCCAGATTGCGGTGTGTGAGCATAA
Source organism: Lachnospiraceae bacterium (assembly GCA_051879675.1). Taxonomy (GTDB): domain Bacteria; phylum Bacillota; class Clostridia; order Lachnospirales; family Lachnospiraceae; genus W0P33-017. The sequence goes on from JBJEML010000123.1 coordinate 3,202, forward strand.
CACCCTTGCTCTTTCCGGTAGTTCCGGAGGTGAACATGATCGTCGCCAGCTCCTCCGGCTGCGGCTCATACACATCACCCGGCTCATTTTCCCCGATCAGTTTCCACAGAGAAAGCGCCTCAGAAACGGAACTCTCCTCACTCATGGCAATGACGCATTTCAGTTCCGGACATACCTTTAATGCATCTGCTGCAACTGCTGCCTTTGTCTCATCAAAGACAAGTGTGGTCACTTCTGCACGATTTAAAAGATCACACAGGTCTTCGGAAGGAAGCTGTGCATCCAGCGGAACAGCAACTTTACTATTATTATGCTTCCAAAGATGCCATTGTTGACGCACTGATCAGACGAAGCTATGAGAAACCGCTGCAGACTGCAAAATCGCTTGCTACACAGACCAATATATCCTCATTTACACGGATGGCCATGTTGTTTCAGGCGTGCCAAAGCTCCTCTGCCATCTTTTTAAGACAAAAGCAAAATGCCTCGGCAAGTGCACAGGATCTCGCCTTTTTGCATCAGAAATATTTGAATTATGTCGTTTCAGAGTTGAAACCTGCCCTGACCAAGATCATCTCTCAGAGAATCGCCTGCGGAGAGATCCACTTTGACTATCCGGTAGCGCTGGCAGAGATCGTACTGATCGTCCTCGCAGTAAAATTCGACAATTCGCTGATTCCCTCCTCAATGGAGGAAACCGCAGATACCATAAAAGGACTGATCTCATTATTGGAAAAAGGCACCGGTGTGCCCACCGGTGCCCTCGAATATCTTTCAGTTTTAAATTAAAGATCTACAATTCCTCCACCAGCAGACCGGAGCGGTATGCCCGCAGCAGCGCTTCCAGCGCTTCTATTTCTTCTTTGATCTGCGCGCCACGGTCGGTATCGGCAACCGTCAGCCGACGTCTCGTCGATGAAACAACCGCGTTATGAGAATGGATGTCCGTTCCGTTGACCACCGCGCTCTCCACAGACTCAAACGGTTCATGCGCCGCCAGGATCAGCCCGTAAGAATCAAAGATCAGCGTGTAACCCGCAATTCCGGTCTTGGAGCGGTAAGCACGTGAGAACCCGCCGTCTATGATGAGCAGCTTGCCGTTGCACTTCATCGGTGACTCGCCGATCGTCGTTTCCACCGGAATATGACCGTTGATAATGTGTGCATCCGCGCCCTCCAGTCCAAACTCCTTTAAGATCGCAGAGACAATGTCCTCACTTTCGATCAGCCGGTAATACGGATTTTTCTGTTCTGCATGGGTCTTTTTATCTTCGATGAAATAGCGCTCAAAGGTCGTCATCTTCGCCTTTCCGAACACCGGCGAATTCTTGTTTTCCCAGATAAACCAAAGAATATCCTGGCCTCTCTTTTTTTCTTCCAGATCAATCGAATAATAGCCCAGACGCGCAAAATGCTCCAGCACATCATAGAGCTGCTTGCCCGCATACTCATGTCCGAATAGCTTCACCTGTTGAAAACTGCCGTCCTCATCCATCGGCACACAGCCGTGGTAAAGCAGATTACCGTTGTACACCTTGTACAGACTACCTTTCGTGAACAGAAACCGGACATGCTTCTGCAGCTTTTCACAGTTGATAAACGCCGTTGTCAGACGCTGCACCACCTCCTGCTCCTCCGCGCTCAGCTCGTATGGATGCTCCGGATCAATGGTCGGAAAATAGGTGTCACGCAGCGGATAGATCACGCCCTCCACTTCTACTGTTCCGTTTTCCAGATCCATCTTATGCAACAGTTTGCGCTCCTGCATGTCAAACTCGGGATACTCGTCGATCAGTTTTCCCTCCAGCTTGAACTGAATAATGGCGATCGCCTTGTGCATCTTTTCATCAAGCTGCGCATCCTTTACATTGTACTGATCTGCGTCGTATTCCACCTTAAAATACGTACAGGGATCATCATGATAGGTCATCATTGCAAAACGCGCAAGCGGTACAAGGTTAATGCCGTAACCATCCTCCAGAATATCCAGATTTCCGTACTTTGCCGAGATACGCAATACATTTGCGATACACGCCGGATTGCCCGCTGCAGCACCCATCCAAAGGACATCGTGATTGCCCCACTGAATGTCCACGGAATGATAGGACATCAATGTATCCATGATCAGGTGAGGATACGGACCTCTGTCATAAATGTCACCCACCACATGCAGATGATCCACGACCAGACGCCGGATCAGATTGCAGAGCGCGATGATCAGCTCCGGTGCACGTCCTGTCTCTATCACGGAATTGATGATCTCATTGTAATAGTCCTCCTGATCGGACTGATCCGGGCGTCCGGTCAGAAGCTCCTCGATCACATACGAAAAATCCTTCGGTAACGCTTTGCGAACCTTGGAACGTGTATATTTGGATGAAGCATTTTTACAGATCGGAATGAGCCGGTACAATGTCACACGATACCAGTCATCCAGATTGTCCTCATGACGAGCTACCTCCTCCAGTTTCAACTCCGGATAGTAAATGAGTGCCGCGATATTTTTCTTTTCCGCCTTGCTGAAGGTCGTTCCGAACTCCTGCTCAATCTTGAGTTTCACCGCCCCGGAACCGTTACGCATAATGTGCTGAAACTGCTCATTCTCACCGTGCACATCCGTGATAAAATGCTCCGTTCCTTTCGGCAGACTGAGGATTGCCTTCAGATTGATGATCTCTGTCGCCGCAGACGCGATCGTCGGATACTGCTTTGCCAGACTTTTCAAATACCGGATTTCCGTCTCCCCCATAGTTTCCCCCCTTTTGAAAAAAGCAGAAGCCCATTCAGGCTTCTGCTATCACATCCTGCATCGTATAATATCCTGCACCTTTTCCTTTTAAAAACTTTGCCGCTTCCACTGCACCCTTGCCGAACACGGCGCGTGAATATGCCGTGTGCTTAAACTCGATCACCTCATCGGCTCCCGCAAAGATCACTTCGTGCTCGCCGACGATCGTGCCGCCGCGCACTGCCGAAATTCCGAGCTCCTTCGCATCTCTCTTTTGTCTGCGGTCACTGCGGTCATATACATACTCATACTGTCCGTCCATCGCCTCATTGATGGAATCTGCCAGCGCGATTGCTGTTCCGCTCGGTGCATCCAGTTTCTGGTTATGATGCTTTTCAACGATCTCCACGTCAAACCCGGCAGGCGCGAACACCTTGACCGCCTTCTGCAAAAGATCCATCAGTGTATTGATGCCGAGCGACATGTTCGCAGATTTTAATACGGCTACTTTTTTGCTCGCTTCGCTCACCTTCTCAAGCTGCGCTTCAGATAACCCGGTAGAGCAGAGCACGACCGGTACTTTCTTTTCCACGCACCAGTCCAAAAGCCCATCCACGGCACCGGCATTGGAAAAATCGATCACGGCATCTGCCGCCACATCGCACTCGGCAATGCTGGCAAATACCGGAAAATCATTCTTTTTTTCTGTATAGGCATCGACACCTGCAACGATCGTAATGTCCGGGTCATTCTCACAAAGTCCTGCGATCATCTGTCCCATCCGTCCGTTACAGCCATGCATGATCACGTTTGTCATTTTCCATCCTCCACGGACGCTCCCCTGCGCAAGGAAGCAGTCCTTCTATTCTGTCACCTTTAAGCCGTAATCCTTCATCACCTGAATGAGCTTTGCAGCATTTGCCTCGCTCATCTCACACAGCGGTGAACGAAGCGGTCCGACCTCAAATCCCATCGCATTCAACGCACGCTTGACAGGAATCGGATTTACCTCGGAGAACAATGCGTCCACTAATGCGCGTCCCTTCAGCTGAAGCTCTGCCGCCTTCTTGTAATCACCTTCCAGCGCGTACATGCACATGTCATGCACATCCTTCGGTGCCACATTCGACCACACAGAGATCACACCCACAGCGCCAACTGACATGAGCGGCACTACGATGCCATCCTCACCGGAATACATATCAAGCTTGCCGTCACACAGATCCAATGTAGTCACTGCCTGCGCTACATTTCCGGTTGCTTCCTTTAATCCGACGATATTGTCATAATTTTTTACCAGTGTCGCTGCAGTCTCCGGCAAAATATTGCAACCGGTACGACTCGGCACGTTATACATGATGATCGGCAGCTTGGTGGACTGTGCGATCTGACCGTAATGGCTGATCAGTCCTACCTGTGTTGCTTTGTTATAGTAAGGTGTCACGACCAGCGCACCGTCACATCCTGCCTCATACGCTTCCTGTGTCAGCTGGATTGCCGTCTTCGTGCAGTTTGATCCTGTGCCTGCCACGACCGGTATCCGATGCTTCGTCATCTGAACAGCTGCATGGATCACATCTGCATGCTCCTCCATTGTCAGGGTGGAGCTTTCTCCTGTCGTTCCTGCGATCACAATACAGTCTGTTCCGTTGTCTATCTGAAACTGAATCATCTCATCCAGCTTGTCGTAGTTTACCTCAAAGTTATCTTTCATGGGTGTGATGATTGCCACACCGGCGCCTTTGAAAATTGCCATTTTTGTATCTTCCTCCTGCCTGTGCAAACTTTTTCTTAGTATACTATATTAAAAATTTTGCAAAATGTAAAGTGCCCTGTGATTGACAGGGCACTTTTTTTCTTAATTTTTTTATTTTTCGGATTTTATTTTATAAATTTCGTCCGCATAGGCACGGATTGATTCGTCCATATTTCGTCCGGTCAGGATCAGATCCATTCCGCCGGATCGGGATTTCAGGAGATTTTCCAGTTCTTCTTTTTCCAGAAGCCCCGCATCTACCAGTCCGAGCACCTCGTCCAGGATCAGCAGATCACACTCGCCGGTCAGCAGCACCTTCCTTGCAAAATTGACACCGTTTTTGATATTCAGCTGCGCTTCCTTTTTCTCCTCAGCCGACAGATCCTCGTAGGACACATCACTTTTTTCAAACTGGAATACCTTGATCTCAGGCTCCAGCTTTTTCATGAACTGCGCCTCATCCTCCATCCTGCCTTTTAAATAATGGATCACAAACACACTCTTTCCCTCGCTGGCTGCCTGCAAAGCACGGCCCATGGCGGCGGTGGATTTACCGTGTCCCTCACCATAAAATATTCTTACGATACCTGTATCCATCTTCATTGCCTCCCTGTTTGTGAAACGTTTTCTGAAAATGACGTCCACAACATAACTGTCTGTAACAGTACATGAAAATACAAATCCAAGCAAGAATAGCACATTTTCTCCAAAAAGTAAAGTCTTATGGGTTTCTAGGCCTCCATGCAGTCGATCTTGCTCACCGACACCTCATATGCGATGCGCTTTTCTGTCTCAAATTCGTTCAGCTTTTTCACGTATTCACGGCTCTGTATCCTGCCCCAGATCTGCACATGTGCACCAACCTCAAACCCGGAAGCGTAACGGGCATTCCGCCCCCAGCAGATACTCGGAATATAATCTGATTTTCCGTAGGAACGGTTGACGGCGATCAAAAGATCGGCGATCTCTCGCCCCAGCGGTGTCTTCCGGTAAATGGGTTCCTTGCAGATATAGCCATCCAGAAAGATCTGGTTGCTCTTCACATCCTCGCCCGGCTCCTCAGTAAACTCGATCTCCCTTGCGAATACAGACAACACCAGCCGGTTTTTCTTTTCCTCATGTCGGTTGTAGGAACGGAACTGCCCTACCACACAAATATACTGTCCCTCATAATTGCCCGTCACATCGATCAGACGCTCGGATACCATGACCGGTATGTAATCTGCGTAATTGCTCAGGCGGTTGACAGCAACCTCTACCATATAGAAGCCCTCTCCGTACACCTCATGACTAAACGTAAATCCTGACACGATTTCTCCTGCAATGACCACCTGATTGTTTTCAAATATCTTGTCTCCCATAGAAATTCTCCTTTCGCTTTTGCTCATCTATTTCGTGACTGCATGAATCATACCAGCCATTTCGCGCGAAAGTCGCAGTTTCCTGTCGATAAAATAAATTTTTTTGTATCTTTTTAAATATGCACTTGCATAATTCGCATTTTGTGATATGATAATAGGCGGCAAATTAGAGAATGACATTATTTAAGGAAAGAAGGAAAACAATCATTTATGCAAACTACAAGAGACGACATTCGTAACATTGCAATCATCGCCCACGTCGATCATGGAAAAACGACACTCGTGGACGAGCTGTTAAAGCAGTCCGGAGTCTTCCGTGCCAACCAGGAAGTGCAGGAGCGCGTCATGGACTCCAATGATATCGAACGAGAGCGCGGCATCACGATTCTGTCAAAAAATACTGCCGTGTTTTATAAAGATGTAAAGATAAACATTATCGACACCCCCGGTCATGCCGATTTCGGTGGTGAAGTGGAGCGTGTCCTGAAGATGGTGAACGGCGTCATCCTCGTCGTTGACGCTTTCGAGGGTGCGATGCCCCAGACCAAATTTGTACTCATGAAGGCATTGGAGCTGGATCTTCCCGTCATCGTCTGCATCAACAAGATCGACCGCCCGGAAGCAAGACCTTCCGAGGTCATCGATGAAGTGCTGGAGCTTTTCATGGATCTGGATGCCTCCGACGAGCAGCTTGACTGTCCCTTCGTCTATGCGTCTGCCAGAGAGGGCTATGCCATGCTCAATCTCGATGACGAGCGAAAGGATATGACTCCTCTGTTTGAAACGATCATTAACTACATTCCTGCTCCCACCGGTGATCCGGACGCGAATACACAGGTACTGATCAGCACGATCGACTACAATGAATATGTCGGGCGGATCGGTGTCGGCAAGGTTGATAACGGTGTGCTCCGCATCAATCAGGATGCAGTGCTTGTAAACCATCACGAGCCGGACAAGCAGAAAAAGGTGCGCATCAGCAAGCTCTACGAGTTTGACGGACTGAATAAGGTGGATGTCACCGAGGCAGGTATCGGCTCCATCGTGGCGATCTCCGGCATCGCAGATATCCACATCGGAGATACGATCTGTTCACCGGAAGACCCCGTGGCAATCCCGTTCCAGAAGATTTCCGAGCCGACGCTGGCAATGAACTTTATCGTAAACGATTCGCCGCTCGCCGGACAGGAGGGAAAATATATCACCTCCCGCCACCTGCGCGACAGGCTGTTCCGCGAGCTGAACACAGATGTCTCCCTTCGTGTGGAAGAAACTGAGGATGCCGATACCTACAAGGTATCCGGACGCGGTGAGCTGCATTTATCCGTCCTCATTGAGAACATGCGCCGCGAGGGCTACGAATTTGCGGTCAGCAAGGCAGAGGTACTCTATCATACAAACGAACAGGGCAAAAAGACCGAGCCGATGGAGCTTGCCTACGTGGATGTGCCGGATGAGTTCACCGGTGTCGTGATCGACAAGCTGAGCCAGCGCAAAGGCGCCCTCTTAAATATGGGTTCCATCAGCGGCGGTTATACGAGACTGGAGTTTCGGATCCCGTCCCGCGGACTGATCGGTTACCGCAATGATTTCATGACCGACACAAAGGGTAACGGTATCATCAACACGATCTTTGACGGCTACGATGAGTACTGCGGCGATATCCAGTACCGCAAGACCGGTTCCCTCATCGCCTTTGAGACCGGCGAGAGTGTGACTTATGGCCTGTTCTCCGCCCAGGATCGCGGTACACTGTTTATCGGTCCCGGTGAGAAGGTATATGCCGGCATGGTCATCGGCATGAGTGCCAAGGCTGAGGATATAGAGCTGAATGTATGCAAGAAAAAGCATCTGACCAACACCCGTTCTTCCAGTGCGGATGAAGCGCTGACACTTGTTCCCCCGAAGATACTCAGTCTGGAGCAGGCACTGGAGTTTATCGACACGGATGAACTGCTGGAGATCACACCGGAGAGCATCCGTATCCGCAAGCGGATCCTTGATCCGACGCTGCGCAAGCGCGCAAGCTTTAACGCAAAGAACAAATAAATCCGTCAGCGCACGCACTGCGCCGTGACAACATTCACATATACACTACAAAGGAGGATATTTCGATGAATTTAGGTTCCCGACTGAAACACATTCTGGATGAACGCGGACTGACTGTCACACGGTTTTCCAAAGAAGCAGGTATTCCTGCGCAGACCGTCTATGCACTGATCAACCGCGACAGCAACAAGGCGGATATGGATATTCTGATGAAGGTGCTCGCTGCACTGGATATGGACTTTTTCACTTTTATGGGAACCGAAGCGCCTGCCGGTGTGGAAGCGGCAGTTCCCGGAACGGCTGTTGCCGGACTCCCTGCTTCAGAACGTATTGTGGAAAAAGTAGTAGAAAAGGTCGTCGTAAAGGAAGTTCCTGCCGCTGTTCCTGAGGGAAAAGCCGCACTGTATATCAACTCCGATACCTATGAAAAGATATTGGAGCTGGCTGCAGATGAGGGCATCACCGATGAGTCCGTGCTGGCTCAGGTCATTGAGGAATACATGGATCTCGGCTTTGGTTACCGCCAGAGACCGCTTCGCAGTATTCTCAGAGATCACAAGCCTCGAAGCAGTCGCTCCGGGGACATGGATTCGTTCTTATTGTAAAACAACAAATAAAAGAGAGGTACATCTGTCACTCGATTGCCCTTTTCTCCGCTCCGCTTCGGTCGGGTCAAATCCAAGGTCATTCCAGACCTTGTTCCCCCCTCGTCAAGCTCGGCCGGGCAAAATCGTGTCAGATGCACCTCTTTCTTTATATCCTATTCTTCAATTTAATCCAGATCTTGCTTCGCCTTCGCTTCTAAAATCGCCTGATTCAGCTGCAGCATTTTCGCGTCCATCATGGATACGATCTCGGAACACTCCTTTAGATCACGGCTGATGTAATCCGGCGCGTTTCCCTCAAATTTGTAGTAGATCTTGTGCTCCAGGCTTGCCCAGAAATCCATCGCGATCGTTCGGATCTGGATCTCCACCTTCGTGTCCACCACGCGATCAGATAAAAAGATTGGAACGGAAACGAGCATGTGGTAGCTCTTGTAACCACTCTCCTTCGGATGTCTGATATAATCCTTCACCGAGATCACTGTCAGATCATTCTGCTTTCCGATCATCTCTGCCATACGGTAGATGTCTGACGTGAACGAACAGACGATCCGGATACCCGCAATGTCATTGATGTACTGCACCATATTTTCCAGACTCGTATCATGCCCGTTCCGTTTGAGTTTTTTACAGATACTCTCCGGTGACTTGATACGGGATTTGATATATTCGATCGGATTGTACTTGTGAATATGTACAAACTCGTCGTTTAAGATCTCCAGCTTTGTACCAACCTCTTTCAGTGCCGAATTATATAAAAAGATCAACGTCTCCCAGCTCTCCGCATTATCCTGAAAAACCTCCGCTGCCTGCATAGTTACCCCTCCTCAATTACATGAATCTCCAGATAATCGAAATCGATCTCCTCTATAAAACAGTCCTTTGTAAACCTTGCTTTTGCATGGCGTTTGAACTCAGCGATGGTGGCGTCCAGCCAGATGGGCTTGCCGAGATCAAACACATGACACACTTCATCTATCCCCCGAAAGATCTTGTGTGTGCGCGTGTCGTCCGAATGATCCTCATATATATAGTCGCGCAGCAGATGATTGTCCTTCATCAGTTTGAACCAAATACGCATAAAATCATGTCCTCCTTTATCTGCTGCCACGGTACTTCCCGTCTGCCTGCTGCCTCCATAGTTTCAAACGCAGTCTCCCCCGACTACAAATGCCTGCACTGTCTGTGTGCCTCATACATTAAAATGCCGGCTGCCATGGCAGCATTGAGACTTTCCAGCTGTCCCTCCATCGGAATCTTCAGATAGGTATCTGCCAGATCTGCTGTCTCCTGTTTCAGCCCATTTCCCTCATTGCCGATCAGAAATGCTGTCGCACCTGTAAAATCCAGCTCGTCATAGTATTTCTCACCGCGCAGGTGTGCTGCATAGGTATGGACACCCGCCTCTCTCAGAGCACCGAGTGTCTCCGACAGATCTTCAGACACATAAAACGGCATCCGGTAAATGCTCCCCATCGTGGCGCGCACGGTCTTTGGCGAAAACAGATCCACGGTCTCACGGGTCATAATGATACCCGTCAGTCCCGCGCCCTCCCCGGTGCGAAACATCGTGCCCAGATTTCCCGGATCCTGAATATCCTCCAGAACGAGCAATCTCGTGCGCTCCCCCTGAAGCAGGTCAGCAAACTCATAGACCGGCTGGCGCACGACAGCGAGAATCCCCTGCGGTGTATTGGTGTCACTGACATGTGCAAACACACCATCACTCACCAATTCATAGTCTATGCCGGACTGCGCTAGACATGCACGATTTGTCTCATCTTTCAAAAACTGCTCCGACACATACACCCGCTCCAAAAGAGCGCGCGGTGTCTCCCGGAACATTTTTATGCCCTCAACAACAAAGGCACGCAGTTCCCTACGCGCCTTTGCCTTTTTATTTAATTGTACGATCGTTTTCATCTGCTGATTCGATGTACTTGTGATCATACCGCTTCCTATCTTGCCAGTGTATTGCAGATGTCATACTCGTAATCGTTGACACCCTTCTCCATTGCCAGCGCCTCGTCAATGTCAAAGTCTACTACCTGATTCTGTCTTAATGCCACCACGCGATTGCTCTTTCCTGCGCACAGGCAGTCAACTGCGTATGCACCCATGACGGATCCCATCATACGGTCTCTTGCGGTCGGGCTTCCACCACGCTGCATGTGACCTAAAATAGTTGCACGTGTTTCCATTCCGGTCGCAGCCTCAATACGTCGCGCCATGGAAGTAGAATGTCCGATGCCCTCCGCATTGATGATGATATGGTGCTTTTTACCTTTCTTTCTGTTCTCGATAATATTGTTTACCAGCTTCTGCTCATCATAATCATATTTCTCAGGGAGCAGTACGTCCTCGGCACCGTTCGCGATACCGCACCACAATGCGATATATCCGGCTCCGCGACCCATTACCTCGATGATCGAACAGCGCTCGTGTGAGGTAGAGGTATCACGCACCTTGTCGATCGCCTCCATCGCAGTATTGACTGCCGTATCAAAACCGATCGTGTAATCGGTGCAGGAAATATCTAAGTCGATCGTTCCCGGTACACCGATCGTATTTATGCCGTTTGCAGCCAGCTTCTGTGCTCCTCTAAAGGAACCGTCACCACCGATCACAACGATGCCGTCAATGCCATGCTTTCTGCAGATCTCAGCACCCTTAGCCTGTCCCTCGGGAGTGGTGAACTCCATACAACGTGCGGTCTGTAAGATGGTGCCGCCACGCTGGATGATATCAGACACACTCCGTTTATTCATATCAACGATCTCCTCCTGAAGCAGACCTGCATAGCCTCTCTGGATACCCTTTACCTGCTTGCCTGCTGCCAGTGCACGCCGAACGACCGCACGGATCGCTGCGTTCATTCCGGGAGCATCTCCACCACTGGTCAGTACGCCAATCGTTTGAATCTCTTTTGCCATAATATTTGGAACCTCCTGTACTATAAATCTAGTTCTTCTTCACAAACCTTATCTTACTTATTCTAATCTCTTTTGGCACCGTTTTCAATAGCCTTTTCGACGACTTTTACATTTTTTTCGCCAAAAATTCGATAAAATTGACCGAAATCAAGCGAATCGACCGATACATTCCAGTTTGCAGGCAGACGTTTGACTGCTTTCAGACCGGATATATAGATAACGACCTCATCTTTTCCTTCGCTGGTGCGCAGCAGATCGTACATCTGTTTTTCTGCATTTGCATAATCTTCCTTCGTGGAAAACTGCAGCCAAAGCTCCTTTTTCACATCGGAAAATGCATAAATGCGCTCGCAGATGAGCTTGCCGTTCTTTTCCTCCTCCGCGCTGACGCGGCCGGAGACAAACACTTTCGCGTCATCGGCGATCAATTCCCGGTATTTCTCAAAATCCCTGGGGAACACAATGACCTCTGTGGTTCCGTACAGATCCTCGATCGTGAGAAATGCCATCGTCTGGTTATTTTTCGTAAATTTCACAGTTTTATCCGTGATCATTCCGCCGATCATTACATGCGCTCCATCCGCCAGTTTTGCCTCCCCGGCTTCCTCATCATAGACAAAATCCGTCGAAACCGCTGTAATGTTTTTCCGCCATTTTTCCTCGTATTCTTCCAGCGGATGTCCGCTGACGTAAACGCCGAGCACCTCTTTCTCAAAGGCAAGCCTTTCTTCCTTTCCAAAATCAGGCACATTCGGCATGCGGATCTCAAAATCCTGCTTCGTCTCCGCAGACGCAAGATCGAACAGACTCATCTGACCTTCAACAGAAGATTTCCGCTCCTGGGCAGCCTGGTCCATGATCATCGGATAAATGAGCGTCTTCTGTCTGCGATTGCCCTCCAGACAGTCAAACGCACCGGATTTGATCAGATTTTCCACGGCACGCTTGTTGACCTCACGGCTTCCCACGCGGTCGATGAAGTCCTTCAGGCTGCGGTAGCGTCCACCGTGTTCCCGCTCTCTCACGATCGCATTCACGACCGGTGCTCCGATACTCTTGATCGCGTTCATACCATAACGGATCGCGCCGTCCGACACAGAAAAGTCACCCTCGCCCTCGTTGATATCGGGCGGCAGGATTGAAATGCCCATGCTCCGACAGGTCTGGATGTACTCGGACACCTTTGTCGTGTTGTCCTTCACCGAGGTCATGAGCGCTGCCATAAATTCAACCGGATAATAATACTTTAAGTAAGCCGTCTGGTACGCAACCACCGCATATGCCGCCGCGTGGGATTTGTTAAACGCATACTTTGCAAAATCGATCATCTCATCGTAGATCTTATTTGCAGTCTGCTCCGAAATCCCGTTAGCGATACAGCCGGTGACTCCCTGTTCCTCATTGCCATAGACAAAGTTTTTTCGTTCTTCCTCCATGACCTTCGTTTTCTTTTTGGACATGGCACGGCGCACAAGGTCGCTTCGTCCCAGCGTGTAGCCTGCCAGATCGCGCACGATCTGCATCACCTGTTCCTGATAGACGATACAGCCATAGGTGGGTGACAGGATCGGTTCCAGCTGCGGACAGTCATAGGTGATCTGATCCGGGTTGTTCTTTCCGCGGATATAGGCCGGAATAAAGTCCATCGGGCCCGGACGGTACAGGGAAATGCCCGCGATCACATCCTCGAGATTCTGTGGTTTTAATTCCTTCATGAAGTTTTTCATACCCGCACTTTCCAGCTGGAACACGCCTTCGCATTTTCCGGTGCAGAGCGACTCATAGACCGCCTTATCGTCATAATCGATCCGGTCCACATCAATATGCCCTTTCCCGCCCTTTTCAATCAGCTTGCAGGCATCGTCGATGACGGTCAGCGTCCGGAGTCCCAGAAAGTCCATCTTGAGCAGACCCAGCTCCTCGATGGTCGTCATCGTGAACTGCGTCGTGATCACACCGTCGGCTCCGCGGGAGAGCGGTACATACTCCTCCATTGGCAAACGGCTGATCACCACGCCCGCCGCGTGAACAGACGTGTGTCTCGGCAATCCCTCCAACCTGCGTGACATATCGATCAGGCGGTGTACTGTCTCATCATTTTCATAGGTCGTGCGAAGCTCGGCGTTCATCTCCAATGCCTTGTCGATCGTGATGCCAAGCTCCATCGGAATACTTTTTGAAATATTGTCAACGAACGCATAAGGCAGATCCATGACACGGCCCACATCCCGGATGACACCCCGCGCCGCCAGCGTACCAAAGGTAATGATCTGCGTCACACAGTCCTTGCCGTATTTTTCAATGACATAGTCGATGACCTCCTGCCGTCTCTCATAGCAGAAATCCACGTCAATATCGGGCATGGATACACGTTCCGGATTTAAGAAGCGCTCAAAGATCAGACTGTATTTGATCGGGTCAATGTTCGTTATGCCCGTCGTATATGCCACAAGCGACCCCGCCGCACTGCCTCGTCCGGGACCTACCGGAATCCCGTGCGTGCGCGCAAAATTGATATAATCCCAGACGATGAGAAAGTAATCCACATAGCCCATCTTCTCGATAATACCAAGCTCGTAGGCCAATTTCGGTTCCAGTTCCTGCCACGTTTCCGGATAGCGCTCCTTCAGTCCGTTATAGCAGAGCTTTTTCAGATATTCTAAAGATGTATAACCCTCCGGGACATCGTAACGCGGCAGCTTGGTGTTGCCGAACTCGATCTCCACATGGCAGCGGTCCGCGATCTTCTGTGTATTTTCCAGAGCCTGCGGCACATAGGAAAAGAGACTTTTCATCTCCTCCTCACTCTTGACATAATACTGTCCGCCCTCGTAGCGCATCCGGTTCTCATCCGATAGCTTTGCCGCCGTCTGGATGCATAAAAGAATGTCGTGTGGCTCCGCATCTTCGGCGTAAGTATAATGACAGTCATTCGTCGCGATCAGACCGATCCCGGTCTCCTGCGACATGCGAAGAAGTCCCGCATTGACTTTCTGCTGTGCCGGAATACCGTGATCCTGCATCTCCAGGAAGAAATTTCCTTTTCCGAAAATGCCCTCATAGCGCAGCGCTGCCTCTTTTGCGCCCGCGTAATCGTCGCGCTCCAGTGCACGGGCAACCTCACCCGCCAGACACGCACTCGCACAGATGATACCCTCATGATACTGTTCCAATACCTCCAGATCGACACGGGGTTTGTAATAATATCCCTCCGTAAAGCCCTTGGATACGATCTTCACGAGGTTCGCATAGCCGGTATTGTTCTCTGCCAGCAGGATCAGGTGATAATAACGCTCTTCCCCCCGTCCCGCCTCACGGTCAAAGCGCGACCCGGGTGCCACATACACCTCACATCCGATCACCGGGTTGATGTCTGCCGCCCTGCACGCCTTATAAAAATCGATGACACCGTACATCACGCCGTGATCGGTGATCGCCGCCGCATTCATGCCAAGTTCCTTCACGCGGGCTACATATTCTTTTATCTTATTCGAGCCATCCAACAGGGAATATTCGGTATGGGTGTGTAAATGTACGAATGACATGCTTTTTTCTCCTTGTGAACAGAAAAGGGCTGCCATAAGTTTGGCAACCCATAGTCTATCAATATTTTAACAAGCAGCGTCCGAAAATGCAACTGGTTTTAGAAGGTTCACACTGCTGCACATCACGCTTTCACAGGCATTATTTCAGTGCTGCGATCGCATCCTCAAATGCGCTGTGATCGGTTCCGTAAAACTCGCCGGCATCCGCTGCCGCTGCTTTGGCAGGATCAATTGGAAGCTTTGCAAACACGGGGATTCCCAGCTCACCTGCCACCTCATCCACATGGCTCTCACCAAAGACAGAGATCTTCTTTCCGCAGTCCGGGCACTCCAGGTAGCTGAAGTTCTCCACGATACCAAGCACCGGCACCTTCATCATCTGCGCCATATTATAAGCCTTTTTTACAATCATCTGCACCAGTTCCTGCGGCGAGGTCACAACCACCACGCCGTCCACCGGCAGTGACTGGAATACCGTAAGCGGCACATCGCCTGTTCCGGGAGGCATATCCACAAACAGATAGTCCAGCTCGCCCCAGACCACATCCGTCCAGAACTGCTTGACTGCCCCCGCAATAACAGGACCACGCCAGATGACCGGCTGCTCCTCGTCCTCGATGAGCAGGTTGATGGACATGACCGGAATCCCCTCTTTGGACTCCAGCGGGATGATTCCCTGATCCGTACCGAATGCCGTGCCATGCACGCCCAGCATTTTGGGGATAGACGGTCCTGTGATATCCGCATCCAGTATACCTACCTTGTAGCCTGCCTTGTGCATCGCACAGGCGAGAGATGCCGTGACAAATGATTTGCCGACACCGCCCTTTCCGCTGACCACTCCGATCACCTTTTTGATGGAGGAATATTGATTCAGTTCCTCCAGAAATGAAGTCTGCCCGCCGTTTTTGCTGGGACAGCCCTCACAGCTTTCTCTTGTACAGCTGCCTGCGCTGCTGCATGTTTCGTTCTCAGACATGTTCTTTTTCCCATAACTGTTCAGCATCTACTCATTTTCGCCGCAAATTGCGTTTGCACCGGCTCATTCCAAACAGCTATTCTCCTTTCATTTTTCATTCTGATTTTGACTTTTCGCAATGTGCACGGATGGTCTTCAGCGACTCCGTATAGGGGTATCTCGCCACCCCGTACTCCGTCACAATACCTGTGATGAGATCCGCATCCGTCACGTCAAATGCAGGATTGAACACCTTGACACCCTCCGGAGCCATCCGCGATGCATACCACATCTCTGTCACTTCCTCCGGCTTTCGCTCCTCAATGACGATGTCCGTACCGGTGGTCGTGTTCCAGTCGATCGTGGAAGTCGGCGCACACACATAAAAGGGAACGCCGTAACGCTTCGCCACTGTCGCCACCACTGAGGTGCCGATCTTGTTAGCGGTATCTCCGTTTGCCGCCACACGGTCACAGCCCACAAACACTGCATTGACCTTGCCCTGTTTCATTACCATACCTGACATATTATCACAAATCAGCGTCACGTCAACCCCCGCAGACTGCAATTCAAATGCAGTCAATCTGGCTCCCTGCAAAAGCGGTCTCGTCTCATCCGCAAACACATGAAATCCATAGCCCCGCTCCTGACCGAGATAAATCGGTGCCGTCGCCGTACCATAACGGCTGGCGGCGAGCTTGCCCGCATTGCAGTGCGTGAGAATACCGTCACCCGGTTTTACAAGGGAAAGGCCATGCTCCCCGATCGCCTTGCAGATCGCGATGTCCTCCTGCTGGATCGCAATAGACTCCTGTTTTAGGATCTCCTTTACCTCTGCAATCGTGCGATGCGCCTCTCTTCCGGCTCGCAATGCAGTCTGCTCCATCCGGTTCAACGCCCACGAAAGATTGACCGCCGTCGGTCGTGAGGAGTCCAGATATGTTTTGTATGTGCAGAATTGTTTATAAAATTCATCAAAATCTTCTGTATCTATGCTTTTTGCCAGCAGATAAATACCGTAACCGGCTGCCACACCGATCGCCGGCGCACCGCGCACCTGCAGCAGATAGATCGCATTCCAGATCTCCTGTGCCGTATGCAGACGCAGCAGCTCGATGCGCTCCGGCAGCTTTGTCTGATCGATGATGACAAGCGCGCTGTCCGCGTCGTCAAGCGCAACGGTATCGTAGTCTAAGATTGTTTTTCCCATGATGTAATTCCTTTCCATATATTGCCGGGTTTCCCATAATTCTTCCCGAAGTTCACACGGCTTTTCATCCGCAGTCCGTCACCTAAGATCCATGTAACGCTGCTCCGCCTCAGTCAGCTGCACTTCCAGTGCCCCCAGATTTGACGCAAAGCGTTCCGGCGTGGAGGCACTGACCTCCGCAAACACCTCCAGCGGCTGTGCCAGTACCCATGCCAATGCTGCCTGTGCCACCGTGCAGCCGTGCTTTTCGGCAATCTGCTCCGTGCGGCGCAGACGCTCATAATTCTGTCTGCTGCAATAACCGCGAATTGCATATTTATCCAGATATTCCGCCACACGGGAGAGCCTGTCGGAACGGACTTTTCCAGAGAACAGTCCATGTGCCAGCGTTGCATACGCGAAAATCGTCATACCGCTATCCAGATACCATCGCCGGCTCTCCGCCTCATTTGGTCCTGAGATTGATACACAACCACCTCCCCACGGATCGAGCACCTGCTCTGCAAGCCCGTAGTTCGGACTGGACACGGTAAGCGGCTCCAGATCATGTTCGTAAGCATATTCATTTGCTGCCTCGATGCGTCCAATGGTCCAGTTTGATACACCAAACAATTTTATTTTTCCGCGCTCACGCAGTTCATTTAACACCTCCACGATCGGCCCGACCGGTTGCGTCAAATCATCCCGGTGCAGCAGATAAATATCAATGTAATCCGTCCGGAGCAGAGACAGCGAGCGGGCAATATCTGCCTCAATGGCCGCCGGTGTCACACGCGCAGCAGTCGTATCGGGAAGCGGATGCGCACCCTTGTCTACCACCACGAGTTTTTCCCGATTCCCTCTCTTTTGCATCCAGTCACCAAGCGATTTTTCAGCCATGCCATATCTGCGCGCCGTGTCAAAGCAATTGACACCTCCGGCTGCAACTGCATCCAACAGTTCCGTTGCGTCCTGACCATCCATCATGGCAGGTGTTGCTGTACCAAAAACGATGCGCGATACCGGCAGCGCAATTCCATCAATATTTTTATAGATCATAATTTCACTTCCTTTACCATACGGCATCCCAAAGATGCTGTAAAACATATAAAAGCACCATATAGCAACGATGCACTGATGTCCGTCCGTTACGATTCATCCCGGTAACGGTTAACAATAATTATACTCCACCAGCGCACATTTTTCTACATGGTGCACAAAAAGTTCATAATTTTTATATTTCGTTTATACTTTTTTAACAAATCGCAACCTGGCAAAGGACATTTTTGCGAGTGGGCTGAACAGTCTTTATACTGCTGCGAGCAGTTTTTCCACACTGGCGAGCTTGACACAGCAGATGAATACCTTAGCCGCCATGATCAGTTCATCCATATTCGGATAGGACGGCGCCAGACGGATCACGGAATCCTCAGGATCCTTGCCGTAAGGGAAGGGCGCACCTGCACCGGTCAATACGACACCTGCCTGCTTTGCCAAAGCAACGATACGTTTTGCACAGCCCTGCATGGATGTAAAACAGATAAAATAACCGCCATGCGGATTGATCCAGCTGCCGATGCCAAGAGGTGTGATCTCCTCTGCCAGCATCTGCTCGACCTTTTCAAACTTCGGGCGCATGATCGCTGCATGCTTCATCATATGTGCATCCACGCCTGCACGATCCTTTAAAAACTTTACATGGCGGAGCTGATTGATCTTATCATGGCCGATCGTCTGGATCGTCATGATCTTTCTGACATCCTCAAGATTTTTTTCAGAGGCTGCCATTGCAGAAATTCCGGCACCCGCAAACGTGATCTTTGATGTGGAAGCAAACTCCAGCACACGGTCAGGATTTCCCGCCTTTGCACACTCATCCAGAATATTCAGGATCTTATCCTGCTTTTCCGGCTCTTCATACAGATGATGAACACAATATGCATTATCCCAGAAAATGCGGAAGTCATCAGCTGCCGTCTTCATCTTTGCAAAGCGACGAACCACCTCATCCGAATAGGAAATGCCGGTCGGATTTGCATATTTCGGCACGCACCAGATACCCTTGATGAGCGGATCGGAGGCAACCAGTTTTTCTACCATGTCCATATCCGGACCATCCTCGTTCATGGGAACGTTGATCATGTCGATGCCAAGGCACTCCGTCACCGCAAAATGTCTGTCATAGCCGGGCACCGGGCACAAAAATTTGATCTTTCCCTGCTGTCCCCACGGCTTGCCGCCGCACACACCATGGATCATTGAGCGTGCGATGGAATCGAACATTACATTCAAGCTGGCATTTCCGAACACGATCACCTGCTCCGGTTCACACTCCATGATCTCAGCCATAAGCTTTTTGGCCTCCGGCAGACCGTCCATCTCACCGTAATTCCGGCAGTCCGTGCCGTCCTCAGCGAGGCAGCTGCTCTTGCTGTCCACAAGATCCATCATCGGCATGGAGAGATCAAGCTGAGCGCTCTCCGGCTTTCCTCGTGCCATATTGAGCTTCAGACCTGCCTCCTCAAAGCCCTTGTATTCCTTCTGCAGCTTTTCCTGCTCCTGCAGCAGTTCTTCCCTTGTCATCTGTTCATAAGCTTTCATCCTTCTTCTTGCTCCTTTTTCCACTGTTTCACATCATCTAAATACTTTCGGATCGTCTGCTCATAACCATTGTCAGACGGCTCGTAAAAAACCTCATTTTCCAGTCCGTCGGGCAGATACTGCTGCGCCGCATAGTGATGTGGATACGCATGTGCATACTTGTAACCGACACCATGTCCGAGCTTCCCGGACGATCTGTAATGTGCATCCTGTAAATGCACCGGTACCGGCGGTGTCTTCGTGTGAGCCACCACATCCATCGCCTTGCTGATCGCCTCACACGCCGCATTGCTCTTCGGCGCACTGGCAATATAGCTGACTGCCTGGGATAAGATGATCTGTGCCTCCGGCATCCCGACGCGCTCTACAGCGAGCGCTGCCGCCGTAGCGACCTGCAGCGCCTGCGGATCCGCGTTGCCCACGTCTTCCGATGCGCAGATCATCATACGTCTGGCGATAAATTTTACATCCTCTCCGGCGTACAGCATCCGCGCCAGATAATAGACCGCCGCATCGGGGTCTGAGCCGCGCATGCTCTTTATAAATGCGGAGATCGTATCATAGTGATTATCTCCGTTTTTATCATATTTTAATACACGCTTCTGGATACACTCCTGGGCAACCGCCAGCGTGATATGGATCTTTCCGTCTGCCGTATCCGGTTCTGTCGTGAGCACGCCCAGCTCGATCGCCGTGAGTGCCGCCCTTGCATCACCGTTTGCCACATCTGCCAGAAACTCTTCCGCGTCCGAATCCAACGTAGCGCCATAGCTGCCCATACCCTTTTCCCGGTCTGTGACCGCGCGCTTTAACAGCGTGCGTATATTTTCTTTTGACAAGGGTTTCAGCTCAAAAATGATAGAGCGTGAAAGAAGCGCTCCGTTCACCTCAAAATACGGGTTTTCCGTCGTCGCGCCGACCAGAATGATCGTTCCGTCCTCCACAAACGGAAGCAGATAATCCTGCTGCCCCTTGTTAAAACGATGGATCTCATCGATAAAAAGGATCGTCTTCTTGCCGTACATGCCCCGGTTGTTTTTCGCCTGCTCCACGACCTCCTCCATATCCTTCTTTCCGGCGGAGGTGGCATTGAGCTGCGTAAAAGCAGCGCTCGTCGTGTTGGCGATCACCTTTGCGAGCGTCGTCTTTCCGGTACCCGGAGGCCCGTAGAAGATGATGGAGCTGAGCTTGTCCGCGCGGATCGCACGATAAAGAAGCTTGTCCTTCCCGATGATATGCTCCTGGCCGACCACTTCCTCCAAAGTCGTCGGACGCATCCGGGAAGCAAGCGGCGATTCCTGCTCCATATTTTTTTCCCGCATGTAATCAAATAAATCCACTGATCGATCCCTGTAACTGTTTTGTATCTTCGCAGTTACTTATCCCCTTTTTTGTGTCCCGGATTCCAGAAATTATACATTTTGCAGTTTCCAATTCGCAAAAATGCAAAACCATCTTTTTCGGTCACTCCTAAAAAGATACATGATATTCCCCGATTTTTCAAGTGTTTTCGGTCATTTTTTGGAAAAAACACAGTTTTTGTGAACCTTGATGAGAAAGGCAGTTTTGCAAGTTGATTCCTTGTGCAAATTCATTATGTTAACAAACCAACTCCTAATAACCGGCTTTTACTCCATCAAAAGCTCCTCCACCGTCACAAACGTATAGCCCTGTTCCTGCAGGGTATCAACGATCGTAAACGCGGCCTTCACAGAGGACTTAGACGCATCGTGCAACAGAATGATGCTGTTCTCCTCCACTTCATTCAGCACACGCTGCACGACGAGGTCGCTGCTCGTCGTCGCCCAGTCCCTCGGATCTATATCCCATAGCACCTCCACCATCTGCACCTCATAATCAAGATCCTCCTTCCAGCAACCGTAGGGCGGCCGGATGTAACTGGCATACTGTCCTGTCGCCCGGTAGATGGCACCGTTGGTCCGGTCGATCTGCTCGACTGCCTGCGCGTCGCTCATATGGCAGAGATTGACATGCTTGTAAGCATGTACACCGATCAAATGACCCTCCTCACTCGCCCGTCTTACAAGCTGCGGATAACACTCCACCTCGGATCCGAGTACAAAAAAGGTCGCCTTAACACCTCTCTCCTTCAGTCCGTCCAGAAGCTTCCCCGTATAATCTGCGTTCGGTCCGTCATCAAAGGTCAGCGCTATCTTTTTGATCTCTTCGTCCTTTTGTGTTTCTGCGGTCTGCGCATTTCCATCAGTTGCCTGCGGCTGAATGGATATTTTCTCCTCTCGCTCCCAGTGCGTTTGCAGGGATGTCTGTGCGGTCTGCTCCGGCCGGCTCTGATGTGATGTGTCCTCCTGCCTCTCCTGTGCATATTCCATCACAACCGCTGCAAAAATTCCGACAAATAGCGCACCTGCAAATATCAGCAGAGTGCGTACAATCTTTATTTTCATATCATCCATCCGAAAATAATTCATAAAAATGCCCGCTGCATACATTTGGTTTATTGTATGCAGCGGACACTTTTTCAATGATTATTTCAACAAATGACATCAATCACCAATTTTACTTTATTTCTTTCGCGCAGCCAGCGCATGGTCTTTGACATAGATCTCGATCGTATCTCCGACAGATACCTCGTCAGCCAGGATCAGCTTCGCGGATAACGTCTCCACGGTCTTTTGCAGATAACGCTTCAAAGGACGCGCACCGTAGACCGGATCATAAGCCTGCTCAATGACAAGCTCCTCTGCCTCAGGTGTCAGCTCCACCGTCAGCTCACGGTCAGCCAGACGGCTGTTCAGATCTGTCAGAAGCAGACGGACGATATTGGTCGTATCCGCCTTTGTGAGAGGCTTGAACATAATGATCTCGTCCAGACGGTTCAAAAATTCCGGTCGGAAGGAACCGCGCAGGTCACTCATGACTGCCTGTTCTGCCTCCGGTGTGATATTTCCGTCCGCGTCAATGCCATCCAGAAGATATTGCGCACCGATATTGGAAGTCATGATCAGGATCGTATTCTTGAAATCCACGGTGCGTCCCTGTGAATCCGTGATACGACCGTCATCCAGTACCTGAAGCAGCACATTGAACACATCGGGATGTGCCTTCTCCACCTCATCAAAGAGGACAACGGAATACGGTTTTCTCCGCACTGCCTCGGTGAGCTGTCCACCCTCCTCGTAACCTACATATCCGGGAGGCGCTCCGATCAGACGGGATACAGAGTATTTCTCCATATACTCGCTCATGTCCAGACGGACCATGTTGCTCTCATCGTCAAACAGGCTTGCCGCCAGTGCTTTTGCCAGCTCTGTTTTGCCTACACCGGTCGGACCCAAAAACAGGAACGAACCGATCGGCTTGCTGGGATCCTTGATGCCTGCCTTGGAGCGGATGATCGCCTCAGTCACCCGGGTGACACCCTCGTCCTGACCGATGACACGTTTATGCAGCTCTGCATCCAAGTGAAGTGTTTTATTTCGCTCGGACTCGTTTAATTTTGCCACCGGAATTCCCGTCCAGCGGGAAATGATCTTCGCGATCTCCTCCTCACTGACATTCTCGTGTACCAGCGACAGTTCCTTATCCTTGACCTGATGCTCCTCAATGTCAAGCTGCTGCTGCAACTGCGGCAGGCGGCCATATTGCAGTTCTGCTGCCTTCTCCAGATCATAGTTCTGCTGTGCTGCCTGAATCTGGTTTTTCACCTGTTCCAACTCTTCGCGCAGCTTCTGTACTTTCTCTACAGAACTCTTTTCATTTTCCCATTGCGCTTTCTGGCCCGCAAAGGTATCCTTCAGCTCGGCCAGCTCCTTTTGCAGATTGGCCAGACGCTCTTCGGACAGATGATCGGTCTCCTTTTTCAGCGCGGTCTCTTCGATCTGCAGCTGCATGATCCGACGATTCAGCTCATCCAGCTCTGCCGGCATGGAATCCAGCTCCGTCTTGATGAGCGCACACGCCTCATCCACAAGATCGATCGCTTTATCCGGCAGGAAACGGTCACTGATGTAACGATTGGACAAAACCGCTGCCGAAACCAGTGCGCCATCGGTGATCTTGACACCGTGAAAAACTTCATAGCGCTCCTTCAGACCACGCAGAATGGAAATCGTATCTTCAACAGTCGGTTCATCCACCATGACCGGCTGGAAACGACGCTCCAGCGCCGCATCCTTCTCGATATATTCCCGGTACTCATCCAGCGTCGTCGCGCCGATACAGTGCAGTTCGCCTCGTGCCAGCATCGGCTTCAAGAGCTGCCCGGCATCCATCGCGCCGTCGGTCTTTCCGGCTCCGACGATCGTGTGCAGCTCATCAATAAAGAGGATGATCTGTCCGTCGGAATTTTTGATATCGTCCAGAACAGCTTTCAGACGCTCCTCGAACTCACCACGATATTTTGCACCTGCCACGAGTGCGCCCATATCCAATGCAAACAGCTTTTTATCCTTTAGTCCTTCCGGCACATCGCCCTTGACGATACGCTGTGCCAGACCTTCTACAACTGCGGTCTTACCGACACCGGGCTCACCGATCAGACACGGGTTATTCTTGGTCTTTCGGGACAGGATACGTACCACATTGCGGATCTCCTCGTCACGTCCGATGACCGGATCCAGCTTCTGCTCGCGGGCACGCTCCACCATGTCGTAACCGTATTTCTCCAGTGTGTCGTATGTCGCCTCCGGATTATCACTTGTCACACGCTGATTGCCGCGCACGGTAG
>JBJEML010000124.1:0-81687 GCA_051879675.1 Lachnospiraceae bacterium
GTGCCCGGAAAACCGGATCATGTTTTTTCGGGAATTAATTACGGATATAATGTTGCTTCGGATTTACAGTATTCCGCTACCGCCGGAGCGGCATTTGAGGCAGCATTTCAAAGAATACATACCATTGCTTTTTCTGAAGATACTTGTGAGACCCATGAAGTTACAGACAGATATTTGAAGGAAACAATCTTTGAGTTAATAAATAAACCATTGGGCATAAATCAGATTTGGAATGTCAATTTTCCCGGATGCAGATTAGCAGAGTGTAAGGGAATACTTTATGACAGAGCGGTATCAACAGATGAATTTTATAAGGACCGGTATACTGAAACAAAAGTTACGGAAGGAAGGATATCTTACATGGTAGAGGGAATCCGGAATTTCAATGCTGCGAAAGGTACAGATCTGAAAGCCATTCTTGATAATTATGTTTCGGTTGGTGTGGCTACGAATATTTCATAGAGGTATGATCCACGGACGTTCTTGGAATGGGTATTGACCCAAAAAAGTTATAAGTGGGTTTCATTTTATGCCCGACAATGTTATAATAGATTTATGTATTAACGCAGTCCGGCGGTGTGGTGACAAGTGAGAAATGAGGTATTTATGATTATCCTGCAATGGTGTAAAATGCAGATCATGTGTCTGTTGATTCTGACATATATTGGCATTATCTTTATCAGGGAAGGAAAACAACTAAACAGAATCACAAAAAAGTCAAATTGCAATCATTTGTTTGATGCAATTTTTTTGGTATCAGAGTTGGCAGTGCTTTTTGATGGTATTACAGCATGTACGATCAACTTTACGGAGCAGGTGCCGAGAATCGTTAATTTGTTGCTGCATTTTGGCATGTTTGTTTCATATGAAATTTATATGATGTTGTTATTTTGGTATTGGGTAAAGGCAACTGTAGGCATACCAAAGCGAAATTGGATCAAAACACTTTTTTTATTGCCCGGAATATTTTCTATTGGCCTTATGATCGCTTTGTTACCTGATCTGCAATTTGTGAGGGGAGTCTATACGAATTACTCGATGGGAGCCGCGGTCTATGTATGCTTCATCATGGTTGGAGTTTATTTCGTGTTGACGATCGCTGTTATCGTGGCGAAAAACAGAAATATTCCGGTAAAAAAGCGGAAGGCATTGTCTACGACACTGGCATGTATTATTATCATCATGTCACTGCAGATCATATTCCCGGAGTTTTTGGTAACAAGCATTGCCATTGCAATGATTACGATCAGTATTTACATAAATATGGAAAATCCTACCATTCGCGGATTGGAGCATTATCAACATGAGATGGTCATGGGCTTTGCAATGCTGGTGGAAAATAAGGACGATAGCACGGGCGGGCATATCAGGCGTACTTCGGAGTATGCTGTTCTGATCGCAAAGAAACTGCGTAAAAATGCAAAATACAAAGCAGTGATCACGAAAGACTATATCGATCATCTGGATCAGTCTGCGCCTATGCATGATATAGGAAAAATCGGTATTCCGGATGCCATTCTTCAGAAGCCGGGAAAACTGACGGATGAGGAATTTGATAAGATGAAAGAGCATCCTGTCGTTGGAGGGAAGATCATAGAGGATACCTTCGGTCATCTCTTTGATGGGGAATATGAACACATGGCATATCAGGTTGCCATGTACCATCATGAAAAATGGAACGGAAAAGGATATCCGGAAGGTCTGAGCGGAACTGATATTCCACTCTGTGCACGGATTATGGCTGTGGCTGATGTGTTTGACGCAGTGTCAGCGAAGCGGTGCTATCGGGATGCATTGCCGCTTGAAGAATGTTACAGTATCATAGAAAAAGGTCGGGGAACAGATTTTGATCCGGATATTGTAGATGCGTTTATGGAAAATACGGACAAAGTGGAAGAAATCTATTATAATGCCGGTTGACCGTTTGGAAGCCATATCATAGCTGTATTGTATAGCGAACCAATATAATCATGTGACAGAATGTATTATGAAGGTATCCGCTGAACTGGTTGGCTATATTAGAAAGTTTCGTATGGGAACACTCGGAGAATATATGTTCTAAAAATAAATTTGTTTTTGATGAAAAGCTGGTGACTGCCAGCTTTTTCTTTGTGTATCAATTAGGGAAATGACTTGATAATAGTATGATATCGTACTATATTAACCAGGTATGATTTCGTACTAGAGGAGAATACCAACATGAATACTTATATTTCAAATGAGATGAAACGCTATAATCACCTCGTGGGAGAGATTGATGCAGTGTATCATGAAATTTCTTTAAAATGGGGGCTGTCTGACAGTGCAATGATTATTCTTTATACTATCTGCGATAATGGCGATAGTTGTCTGTTGCAGGAAATCGTCCGTCTTTCCGGTGTCAGTAAGCAGACCATAAATTCTGCAATTCGCAAGCTGGAGAAGGAAGGTATTGTATATCTGAAATCTATTGGCTCTAAGAATAAAAATGTCTGCCTGACAGATGAAGGAAAACAATTGGCAAAGCATACTGCTATACGACTGATTGAGATGGAAAATGATATCTTTGCATCCTGGGAAAAGGATGAGGTAGAGAAGTATCTTGAATTATCGGAGCGGTTTTTAATTTCTTTAAAAGAAAAAAATAGAGATCTATAGTGGAGGAAAAATGAACATTCAATTATCAGATCACTTTAATTATAGGAAACTTTTGCGGTTTACTTTGCCATCCATCATTATGCTGGTGTTCACTTCCATATATGGCGTGGTAGATGGATTTTTTGTGTCAAATTTTGTGGGCAAAACACCGTTTACTGCTGTTAATTTTATTATGCCCTTTTTGATGATCCTCGGTTCCTGCGGATTTATGTTCGGAACCGGCGGAGGTGCACTCATTGCGAAAACAATGGGAGAGGGTAAAGTTGAAAAAGCGAAGCATCTGTTTTCACTTATTGTTTATACCTCAATAGTTTGTGGTATTGTGCTGGCTTTTTTGGGGATTATCTTTCTTCGACCTTTGGCATCTGCATTAGGGGCAGAAGGACAGCTTTTAGAAGACAGTGTGAAATATGGACGTATCATTTTAATAGCAATTCCTGCATATATTTTACAATATGAATTCCAATGTCTGTTTGCCACTGCAGAAAAGCCAACTCTTGGACTTTATGTGACGATTGCAGCAGGACTTACCAATATGCTGCTGGATGCATTGTTTGTGGCAGTATTTCGCTGGGGACTTGAAGGGGCTGCGGCTGCGACGGCAATCAGTCAGTGTGTAGGCGGCATTGTGCCATTCATCTATTTTGCACGTCCTAACAGCAGTCTTTTGCAGCTCGGCAAAACGGAGTTTGATGGAAAATCACTTGCGAAAACCTGTATCAATGGTTCGTCAGAATTGATGAGTAATATTGCAATGTCTGTGGTAAGTATGCTCTATAATGTGCAATTACTAAAATATGCCGGAGAGGATGGAGTTGCGGCATATGGAGTACTTATGTATGTGAGTATGATATTTCAGGCAATATTTATTGGATATTCGGTTGGAACGGCTCCGGTTATCGGATATCATTTTGGAGCAAAAAATAATAAGGAACTGAAAGGATTATTGAGAAAAAGTTTTGTATTGATTGGCACATTTGCAGTGGTTATGTTCTCTGCCGCTTATATTTTTGCAAGACCTCTTTCTGTTTTGTTTGCAGGCTATGATGAGGGACTTCTTGGTTTGACTGTTCGTGCATTTTCAATTTTTTCTTTTTCTTTTCTCTTTTCGGGATTTGCAATCTTCGGTTCCTCATTTTTTACCGCATTAAACAACGGATTGGTTTCAGCGGTAATATCATTTATGAGAACCTTGGTATTTCAGATTGCAGCCGTTTTGATCTTTCCTCTTTTTTGGAAGGTTGATGGCATTTGGCTGTCTATCGTTGCAGCAGAAATGATGGCGGTAGTTGTCACAGCAGTTTTTTTACAGATAAACCAAAAGAAATATGGATATTAGAAAAGAGGCTTTTGGCATTTATAACCAAAAGCCTTTTCTGATGAAAAATGAAATTTAGGCAAACAGAGGTCAAATGTCTGAAATTTAGATATTGCCTAATCGTTTGTCTATGGTGAAAACAGCAATTGCTTTATAAAATCTTAAGGGTAAAACATAATACCGGAAACGAGGTGAGAGAGTTGAAACAGGTTCGTATGGCGCGGAATGGATATGTTTTATTATCGGTCATTTTTTACATCATGGGAATTATTTATATGGTGATACCGTTTATTTCACCTATGGCGCTGTGTATGATCGGTGGATTGATCCTGATCATTTACGGCATCGTTAAAATCATGGGATATTTTTCCGACGACCGATATTGTCTGGCATTTCAATATGATCTTGCCTGCGGGCTGCTGCTGATAGCGCTGGGAGTTATTGTTCTGGCATGTAATATGCGTGTTTATCAGCATTTGTCCTCAGGGCTTGGCTTGTTAATTCTGCTGGATGCGCTTTTGAAGATCCAGATGTCCAAGGATGCGCAACGGTTTGGTCTGGAGACATGGAAACGGATATTGATATGCAACATCATAGCAGGTGTTTTGGGTATATTGATCATTGTAAAACCCTTTTCTGCTGCGGGTATCTGCCGTATTATTAGTGGTTGCGGACTGTTGGCGGAAGGTTTTATGAATCATCTGATGGTTCGGGAAACAGTCAATATAATGAATGCAAATGCACTACCGGATAAAAAGGACAAAGATACAGATTAGATAAACAATTATAAGGAGGAAACATCATGGATGTATCAACAACAATCAAAAAATTTGGTCTTGAACAGGCATTTAAGTATCTGTATAAAGACCCTGAGAACAATCTTCTTAAGTTAATGGACTGGGCGGATAAATTTGCAGGAGACCAATTTGTGTCCCAACGGAAAACAGTCCGGGAGGCAATGACCAATCCCGACCATCCCTATTATGAGTATATCAGGCATATTGTCAATGACATTGATCCGAATGTCATGAAGACGACCGCTGTAAACTTCTTTATCAATGCAGCTTTGGTTGGGTGGCCGAAACAGGAGGAGTGTCGTAAAAAATATGGATGCAATATTCCATGGACCATCCTGTTAGATCCTACCAGTGCATGCAATCTGCACTGTACCGGCTGCTGGGCTGCGGAATATGGAAACAAACTGAATCTTACATATGATGAGATTGACAATATCATACAGCAGGGCAAGGAACTTGGTGTATATATGTATATTTACACAGGAGGGGAGCCGCTGGTTCGCAAAAATGACCTGATCCGTATTTGTGAGAAGCATAATGACTGTGTATTCTTATGTTTTACCAACGGTACTCTGATCGACGAAGCATTTGCAGACGAAATGCTCCGGGTTGGAAATTTTGTACCGGCTATTTCTCTGGAAGGTTTTGAATCAGACACAGACCAGCGGCGTGGAGATGGAGTGTTCAAAAAGGCAACACAGGCGATGGCACTGCTGAGAAGAAAGAAATTGTTTTATGGTATTTCTGCATGCTACACCAGCGCAAATTTTGAATCCATTACTTCAGAAGAATATTTTGACAGTCTGATTACGATGGGCGCATATTTTATCTGGTATTTTCATTATATGCCGGTTGGAAATGATGCGTCTCCTGATCTGATGCCGACACCTGAACAGCGTACGGAAACCTATCACCGTATCCGTCAATATCGTGCCACAAAACCCTTGTTTGCAATGGACTTCCAGAACGACGCCGAGTATGTGGGCGGATGTATTGCAGGAGGGCGCCGTTATTTCCACATCAATGCAAACGGGGATATTGATCCGTGTGTATTCATCCATTATTCGGATTCCAATATCAGGGAAAGGACCATTCTTGAGGCATTGCAGTCCCCGATGATGATGGCATACCATGATGGGCAACCATTTAATGAGAATATGTTGCGTCCATGTCCGATGCTGGAAAATCCGCAAAAATTGAGAAAAATGGTTGCAGGGACAGAAGCGCATTCTACAGACTTGCAGTCTCCTGAAACCGTAGAGCATTTGTGTGCAAAGTGTGATAAATATGCACAGCACTGGGAGCCGGTTGCGGATGAGCTGTGGGAAAAAAGCAGTAAGAAAAAACAGTGAAAAAACAGGAGAAAGAATATGAGAACAGCAATTGTTACTGACAGCAACAGCGGTATATTTGAGGAAGAAGGACGTGCATTGGGCGTTCATGTCGTTCCGATGCCGGTGATGATAGATGGAAAAACATATTATGAGGGAAAGAATCTGACTCATGAAATGTTTTATCAAATGCTTTTACAGCACAAAGAGATATTTACCTCGCAGCCGTCTCCGGGAGATGTTATGGATGTCTGGAATCAGTTATTGGCTGATGGATATGAGGAGATCGTATATATTCCGATGTCCAGCGGACTGAGCAATTCCTGTCAGACGGCAAAGATGTTGGCATGGGAATACGGAAATAATGTGCAGGTGGTGGACAATCACCGGATTTCTGTGACACAGAGACAGTCTGTACAGGATGCACTCATATTGGCAGAAAATGGATATGGTGCGAAGGATATAAAAGATATGCTGGAAAAAACAGCTTATGAATCTATTATATATGTCGGCGTAGAGACACTGGAATATTTAAAAAAGGGTGGACGTGTCACTCCGGCAGGTGCGGCCATGGGTACTATCTTACATATCAAGCCGCTACTGATCATAGAAGGTGAGCGGCTGGATGCGTTTGCCAAGGTACGGGGAACAAGAAACTGCAAAAAACGGTTGCTTGAGGAAATGAAGAAGAGTGCGGATAAATTTCATGAAGAAGGTGCAGAAATTCGCGTTGGAGTGGCCGGAAGTTTTGTCAGCAAGGAGGATGACGAGGACTGGATGGAGATGGCTCGTGAGGTATTTACAGGAGAAGAGATCCATTATGATCCTCTGACATACAGTGTTGGCTGTCATGTGGGCGCCGGAGCATTTGGTATGGGGATCAGCAAGAAGATTACAAATTATATTTGATGGGGATGCCATCCTTATAGTCAAATCATAAAGTACAGTTACTTATCCGGAATGGCAGCCCTGAGGAATGCCTGTTTGCCGGAACCGGCAAGCAATTCACAGATGCGGGAAAAAACTGCAAGCAGATCATAGTTCATTCCTTCATCCAGCCAGTCGAGAAGAACGCCGACAAGCGCACACTTATAAAACCGGATGAGCAGAGTTTTGTCATCCGGAGAGATCGATATTTTTTCTGTAATAGAATCAATGTATTGGGTTACCGTATAAAGGCAGATCCGATTTAACTCATTCAGAAAAACTTCACGATGTACGGAACGGTAAATGTGAAGCATTGCTTTTTGGTGAGCCATGCAGTGCTGGGCGAGAGGTGCAAGACAGTCGATTGGTGAACTGAAATTATGGTGCGTCTGAATGATGTCATTGGCATCTTTTTTTATGGTATCCTCTAAAAGTTCAGGAATGTCATGAAAATGGTAATAAAAGGTATTCCGGTTTATCTGACAGGAATCCGCAATGTCCTTGACGGTAATTTTATTATAAGGTTTTTCCTCTAACAATTGCCAAAAGGCCTCTATAATTGCATTTTTTGTTCGGTTCATAGGCTCAACCCGCATTCAAATTATTTTGTATAGTATAACATAGAATGTCGGATTTTACAAAATGATTGTAAAGGATAAGGATGATTTTTATGAATAAACGAAAATACAAAAAAATTGTCTTGAATGTAATTACAATCATGATCCTTCTGATCGTGCTGTATCTTGTATTCCACAAGGATTTTCAGGCAATCCGGGTTTGTATCAGTAATATATCCGTATACAGCCTGGTACTTTTGATCGGGACGGGAATCGTCTATCAGTTACTGGATGCCGCTGTCTGTTTCGCATTGATACATCCACGGCTCCCGTCCTTTCAATATAAACAGGCGGTAGATGTCATTTATCTTGGTGTATTTGGTAAGGTTGCAACCTCTGCGGCAGGAACGATCCCGTTGCAGAGCTATTATCTTTACCGGCATGGCATGAAGGTGGGGAATGGAATCGGAAGCATGATCTTGCAGTATGTGTTTCATAAAGCAGCAGTTTTTCTGTATGCAGGCTTTATGGTGCTGCTGCACGGCTCATGGTTGAAAGCAGCGATTCCGGAGCTTACAAAATATATTTATCCGGGATTGGCGGTATGTGCTCTGATCATTGTATTTCTTGTATTGCTCTGTACATGGACACCGATTCAACAGCTGTTATTATGGCTGATAGGAAAGCTCCCGGATACAGATAAATGGAACAGGAGAAAGGAGGCGTGGACCGGTAATTTAAAGATCCTTTACGCTGAATCAAAGGAGATGTTGCGTGATCGCGCTTGCTGCCGAAATGTAATGCTTTTCAATTTTTTAAAGCTGTTTTGGCTGTTTATCATTCCATATCTTTGTCTGAAGGCATTGGGAGTTAGCGGTTTGAATTTCGGAAACACACAGACGGTAGCGGCCATGATGTTATTATTGATGGGGGTACTTCCGAATGTGTCGGGTGCAGGCTCCGCAGAAATTGCTTTTTTGC
This sequence comes from Lachnospiraceae bacterium, assembly GCA_051879675.1. Lineage (GTDB taxonomy): Bacteria > Bacillota > Clostridia > Lachnospirales > Lachnospiraceae > W0P33-017. The sequence goes on from JBJEML010000124.1 coordinate 8,549, forward strand.
TGCTTTTTACACCATTGGTAGGAAGGGTATCTGCCTTTTCTGCATTGATCTTATACAGAGTTGCTACTTATTTTTTTCCATTTCTTTTGAGCATTGGTGTGTTTTTAAAGATTAGAAAAATGGGGTGGCAGGATTTAATCAAATAGAATTTAATTGGGAGGAACGAAATGAAAACAGGAATTGTGGATGTCGGAGGCGGACTACGGGGAGTGTATGCCGCAGGAGTTTTTGATTATGAGGCATTGAAAAAGAATGATGCGGAATTGCTGGTTGTGGCAACGAATGCACAGACGGGATCGGTGGTTTATTTTAACAAAGATGATCTCAAACAGGATGATTACGGTATATTGAAAGCGTCTTCTTCCATTCCGTTCGTCTGTAAACCCTGTGAAATAAATGGTATCCCTTATTATGATGGTGCGCTGGGAGATCCTGTCCCGGTGGAGAAAGCGTTTCAGTGCGGCTGCGATAAAGTGGTTGTTATTTTGAGTAAGCCAAGAGATTTTATTCGTTCACCGAAGAAGGATATGACGCTTGCTGACAGAATCCGAAAGAAGTATCCGCTTGCAGCACAGCAACTGGAAAAGAGAGCAGAACGATATAATCAGGGCGTTCAGCTCGCAAAGGAGTATGAGGCACGGGGACGCGTTTTGATCGTGGCCCCCGATCATACCTGCAGTGTAGATACTTTGACAAAAGATAAAAATGCGTTAAAGCAATTCTATGAAAAAGGATATCGGGATGCGCGGGCGATTTCGTGGTTTCTCGGTTGAAGATGAGAGCTCGTTTTTTACATCAGGATTCAAACAAAGGAAGTTGACAATTGGCGTTCGTCTGATATACTAATGTTAACTTAAAATGCAAAATGGTTAACAAAGGAGAGAAAAGATGAACGCTTTAGAACTGGCACAGGAGATTATTGAAGGACGGCGGATCACCAGAGCAGATGATCTGTCGTTCTTTTTGAACTGTGATTTAAAAGAACTTTGTGAGGGGGCAGACCGCATCCGGGCATATTTTATCGGAGATAAGGTGGATCTGTGTTCCATCATTAACGGGCGCAGCGGGCGCTGCCCGGAGGACTGCAAATACTGTGCACAGTCCGCGCACAATCATACGGACTGTGAGGTCTATGATTTTCTGCCGGAGGACAGGATTTTAGAAGCTTGCAAAATGAACGAGAGCGAAGGTGTGGACCGGTTTTCCATTGTCACGTCGGGAAGGGCACTGACGGGAGAGGAATTTGAGAAGGCGATCCATGCATACGAGACGATGCACCGGGAGTGCAAAATTGATCTCTGCGCATCCATGGGCTTTTTGAATGAGGAACAGCTTCATCGTTTGCACGAGGCTGGCGTGAGCAGCTATCATCATAATATTGAGACCTCCCGGCGTAATTTTCCGAATATCTGCACGACGCATACATACGATCAGAAGATCGAGACATTAAAGAAGGTGAAGGCAGAGGGAATGTGTGCCTGCTCCGGCGGTATCATCGGCATGGGTGAGACATGGGAGGATCGTCTGGATATGGCGGTCAGTCTGGCAGAGCTGGGGATTGAGTCAATCCTGCTCAATGCGCTGATGCCGATCAAAGGGACGCCGTTGGAAGACCTTCCGCAACTGACCGAGGAGGACATTTTGCGGACGATCGCATTTTTTCGATATATCAATCCATTGGCAAATATCCGTCTGGCAGCGGGCAGAGCATTGTTGACGAATGATGGTGAAATTGCATTTCGGTCCGGCGCATCTGCTACGATCACGGGAAATATGCTGACGACAGCAGCCTGTGCGACCATTCGCAGTGACAGGCAGATGCTAAAAAATCTCCATCGTGAGGTGAAATGAATTTCCAATTAATTGATAAAAAATTTCCATATTTTTTCCGAGTTGCTTTTTCTTATAGGTCATGCTACAATGAGCGCAAGTGAGTCGACATGCCTGCATGATCGATGCATCATGATTCTAAAGGAGATAAAATAAAATGAAGAAAAGAAGTATGGCACTGATCGCTGCATTGATAGTGGCAGTTGGCGGTCTTGTTGCTGTTTCAGCGACAGGGTGTTCTCAGAAAAATCAAAGCGGGACAGATACAGAGACAGTACAGAATTCACCGGAACCGGATGCGGTGTATGAGGCTGTAAAGGCAGCATATGGCGAGAATTATCTGCCGAATATGCGGCTGACAGATGAAGAAGCGGAGGCACGCTATGGCATCACGAGTGATCTCTACAGCAGTGTGATCGCGGAGGTGCCGATGATCAGTGCCCAGGTAGATGAACTGGTACTTATCAAAGCAAAAGATGAGGCTGCGAGGGACACGATCGAAGAAGCGATGACAGCTTATCAGAACGTGCTGAAGGAGGATACTTTCCAGTATCCGGCAAATCAGCTCAAGATTCAGGCTTCACAGGTATATGTGAAGGGTGACTATGTGTGCTTTATCATGCTGGGTGTGCTTGACAATGAGACGATGCAGCAGGCGGATGAAGGAAAGGTGATCGAAGCTTACAAAGCAGAGAATGAGAAAGCTGTTGCGGCAATCGATGCATTGTTTTAACCATACATGGTGAAACACGGTAGCTGTGAAGGAATAAAACAGTTTTGAAATACAAAAGATAAAGGAGATCAGATCATATGAAGAAGAGATTACTGGCATTGGTACTTGCACTGGCATGTACAGTTGGAACAATTTCAACTGTGACTGCAGTGGAGCAGCCGGTTACAGTTGAGGCAGCAACAAAGAAGAAGGCACCCACAGTTGATAAGATCCGTACAGCAGTAAAGAATACCCATAGCGAGACTTATAAATATATGAGAGTTCTTTCGAAGGAGGATATGAATCTACGCTATGGACTTAAGGAAAGCTGGTACAGTTCTGCAAAGGCAGACATATTTAATTCCACTAAAAATATCGATGAAGTGGTGATCGTTAAAGCAAAAAACAAATCTTCAAAGAATAAGATCAAAAAAGCATTGAAGGCGTATCTGAAGTATCAGCAGACGGAGGCGTTCTTGTATCCGAAGGATGTTCCCAAGGTGCAGGCAACAAGGATCTATGAAAAAGGTAACTATGTGTGTTATATTTGCATCGGAAGTATTTCAAGAGATATTTCTGAAAGTGGTGATGAGGAAAAACAGTTCGCTGCCTATAAAGCAGAAAACGAAAAGGCAGTAAAGGCAATTAAGAAATTGTTTTAGTCATGTGTTTGGAATTTGATAAAACCGGGCACAATTGTTAACATGAAATTCATAAAGGAGCAACAGTTATGGTATTCAGCAGTCTTTTATTTTTAGTCCGCTTTTTGCCGTGTGTATTGCTCGTCTACTTCATAGTACCAGGCTGCATGAAAAACACATGGAAAAACCTGGTACTATTTTTGTTCAGTCTTCTGTTTTACGCGTGGGGAGAGCCGGTCTATATCTGGCTCATGTTGTTTTCTACAGTGGTAGATTACATCAACGGAGGGCTGGCAGGATATTTTGTGACGAGGGACAGACGCGGTGTGGCGAGGATATTTGTCGTTTTATCGGTTGTGATCAATCTGTCACTTCTGGCGGTATTTAAATATGCCGGAAGGTATGCATTGCCCATCGGTATTTCCTTCTATACATTTCAGTCGATGTCCTACACGATTGATGTTTATCGGGGAAAGGCGAAAGCAGAGCGAAATCCGATCAATTTCGGGGCATATATTTCGGCATTTCCCCAGTTGATCGCGGGACCGATCGTGCGCTTTGCGGATATTGCCGTACAGCTCAGGGAGCGTAAAAGTGATATTGAAAAGCTGCGTTATGGCATCATACGATTTGTGTGCGGTCTGGGGAAAAAGGTCCTGCTTGCAAATCAGGCAGGAGAAATCTTTCGCACCGTGACAGGGTACAATGCCGGACAGATGACAACACTGGCAGCGTGGCTCGGCATACTGGCATTTATGTTCCAGATTTATTTTGACTTCTCCGGCTATTCGGACATGGCGATCGGACTGATGTCTATGTTCGGATTTTCGATTCCGGAGAATTTTAACTATCCGTATGAATCCAAAAGCATCACCGATTTTTGGAGGCGCTGGCATATCTCGCTCGGCAACTGGTTTAAGGAGTATGTCTACATCCCGCTCGGAGGAAGCAGGAATGGAATGGCGCGCACATTTTTCAATATTTTTGTTGTCTGGTTTCTGACCGGACTGTGGCATGGCGCAACGGTTAATTTTGTTTTGTGGGGTCTGTATTTCTGCTTTTTCCTTATGATGGAAAAAACGTGGCTGCTGAGGTTTTTGGAGCGGTTGCCGGGCTGGCTGTCACATGCATATGCGCTGGTTGTGATCTATTTTGGCTGGCTGCTTTTTGCGTGGGAGGATATCAGCGGACACCGGGTGTATCTGAAAGCAATGGCGGGTATCGGAGCCGGTGGTCTTTTCAACAATGAGACACTGTATCTTCTAGTGAGCAATGCAGTTCTTCTGCTTCTGTTTGTGATCGGTTCCACGTCGTTTCCGAAGCGGCTCGCAGCAGCACTGACAAAGAAGAATGGCATCGGCACTTCCTTGCTGCAGACAGGCTATGTGGCGGTCGTGCTGCTACTCTCGATTGCATGGCTGGTGAACGGAACCTACAATCCGTTTCTTTATTTCCGATTTTAGGGAGGCACTATGAGGCATATGAAATATTTGCTGCCGGTCATTACATTCGTCGTGATCATTTTTGGGTTGACGGCATTGGGGCTGACGGCAGAAGAAAAAACGTATTCTGCAACTGAAAAAAGGGAATTGCAGACGCGACCGAAGGTAAAGAAAAAAAACATTAAAAATGGAAAATATCAGAAAAAGTATGAAACATATCTGAGCGATCAGTTTCCCGGCAGGGACGACTGGGTTCGGCTTCAGACCGGCGTTTCGAGACTGCTTGGAAAAAAGGAGAGCAATGGCGTCTATTTCGGCAGAGATCATTATCTTCTGGAACACTATGAGGATTCGGATTTTGAGCCGGACAGGATGCAGATGAATATTGAGGCTCTCGCAGATTTTGCCCGCAGTGCCAATGAACGGGCAGATGTAAAGGTACTGATGGTTCCGACGAAAACATGGGTACTTCGGGAAAAACTTCCGGCATTTGCACCGACATATGATGAACAGATTTTTTACGACGCATTAGAGAAGCAGTTTGGAGCGCAGGGTGAGCAGATGCTGATTCCGGTAGAGACTGTGTTACAGGCGCATAAAGAAGAGGATATATACTACCGTACGGATCACCACTGGACGACGCTCGGTGCATGGTACGGATACAGGGCATATGTGGAGGCAACCGGCGGCGATCCGGAGCGGGTATCTGAAAAGCAGGATTTCGAGCTTGTGTGCAGCGATTTTTACGGAACGACTTATGCAAAGGTAAATCAGGCATCACAGGCGGATAAGATCTATGTTTATGAACCGAAATCAATTCTTCAGGTCATTTATAACATGGGTGAAAAGACGACGCAGTCATTGTTTGAGACAGAGCATCTGGACTCAAAGGATCAGTACCGTGTGTTTACCGGGGGGAATCAGGCTGTGCTGGAGATAACTGGTGGCATTAAAAACGGGAAAACGCTCCTGCTGATCAAGGATTCATTTGCAAATTGTATGCTGCCTTTTCTTGCAGAAGATTTTGAGAAAGTGGTTGTGGCTGATCTGCGTCAGTTGAACATCAAGTGTGATGAGCTGATGGACATGTATGAGCCGACGGATGTGCTTGTCTTATACAATAGCGCACAGTTTGCAAAAGACCGTGATTTTGCATTGAAATGCGGATGATTCATATCCGACCCAAAATACAATTTGTCATTTTTTGTAACTTCCGGAAAAAGGTGCTGTCTATATTATCAGAACAGATCGTTCAAACTATTTATGTAAGGAGGAAGTTTTTATGAGAGCAAAGAGTATTTTTATGAAAAAACTTGGTGCAATAGCACTGGCGGCTGGAGTTGTGTTTGGCGCACTTTCGGTAAACGCACAGCCGGTATCGGCGGCGACCGGATTTCAGGTTGTCGACAAGAAGTATGAAAAGACTTATAAGCAGGATAACGGAAACGTCTATTTCGAAGCGAAAGGTGTATTTCCGGAGATCAAGAGTAATACCAAAGCTGCAAAGAAAATTAATCAGGAGCTGAAAAAGGCAAAAACTGAGTGGATCGGGCAGTCAAAGAAAATGGCATCAGATGCAAATACGCCTTTACAGCCTTCAATGAATGCTTCTGATCGGATCAGCTATGAGGTGACCTCCAATGATGGAAAATATTTCAGCGTGCTGATGAGCGGTTATGATTATCAGGGCGGCGCGCATGGCATGCCGTACCGGATTCCTATGACTTTTAATGCGAAGACCGGTGAAAGGCTGACAGCGGCAAAGTTGTTTGGGACAACAAAAGCAAAGCTGAATACAAAGGTTCGAAATCTCTATCTGGAAAGGTATGACAAGGAAGGTGTCAATGCAGGTTTTTATGGTGATGATGCCAAGCCCGGGAAAAGCGCCAGAGAAATTCTGGAGGGATATCTGGCAAAGATGAACTTCAACAATGCGTTCTATGTAAAGGATAGTCAGGTGGTTTTTTACGCCAATCCGTATGATGTAGGACCCTATGCAGCAGGATTTATCGAGGTTTCTGCACCTGTCAAATAATAGGGTGACAATACAGGGTTATGCAAGGGCATAATATAAAGTGACGTATTTTACCTGCGGTATCGGTATAATCTGACACCGCAGGTATTTTTTGTTGGGAAGGATGTGATTTAGGGGCTTGAATTTTTGAGGAGTATTTGTTACAATAGCAAAGATGATGTAGTGACTACTGACAACAGACAAGGGGATTATGAGTTAGAAGATATGTTACGTTTTTACTGGGTCATTTTCTGGAATCTTTATCATATTTACATGATTCCGAAAATGGGCTATATGGCAAAACATACCGAAAAATTTGATGAGGCAAAGCGTTATCGGATTGCCAGACGTGCCATTTATTATATGATGCGCACAGGGAACATCAGGACACTCTGCGAGGGATTAGAGAATCTTCCCAAAGAGGGTGGATATGTGCTCTACCCGAACCATCAGGGGAAATTTGATGCCCTGAGTATTATGATAACACATGCAAAGCCCTGTTCTGTTGTTGTTGACGACGCGGTATCCTACGGAATTCTGATAAAGGAATTTATCGATCTGGTAGAGGGAAAGCGAATGAAGCTTGATGACGTTCGTCAGGCACTTGAGATCATTAAGGAGACGTCCTCAGAGGTGAAAGAGGGGCGTCGATATATTATTTTTTCTGAAGGTGGGTATACAAATAACGGAAATACACTTCAGGAGTTTAAGCCGGGAAGCTTTAAAATGGCAATGATGGCTAAGGCACCGATCGTACCGGTTGCCCTGACTGATTCTTATAAAGTGTTTGGGGAAAATTCTCTGGCACCTGTGACAGCAAAGGTACATTATCTGCCCCCGCTTTACTATGAAGATTACAAGGATATGAACTCCCGCGAGATCTGTGCGCTGGTCAAGTCCCGGATCCAGAAGGCGATCGATGATGAGCTGGCAGCACGAGACAAAAAGCGGAGATGGTTCCATCGAAAATAAAAAATAATATACTGCTCCTAAAACGAGCAACCGTAGTCTAACGGATAGAACGCAGGACTCCGACTCCTGTAATGTGGGTTCGATTCCCGCCGGTTGCATTTTTGCAGTTCACATTTCAGATTTATTATTTTAGGAGGTAGTAATACAAATGGCAAAGAAGATTCGAGATAATCAGAACAATGGTTCTGCTGATCATACAATAACAAATGAAAAGAAAGACAGCGCTGTAAAAGAACAGTCAAAAACGGCTTTTGATGTTTCTGCACTCTGGGAGCTTGTAAAGAAGTACAAACGATACATTGCCGCCGGTGCACTTTTTGTTGTCATGGTTGTGGTGTTGGTCAAGTGTACCGGACCGGTTACGGATAATCCCAAGGAGCCGGCGGTGGACGAGCAGTCGGTTGACAATGCCGGACAGGCGGAAAAATTCCAGGTGGATGCGATCCCGGAGGTCAATGAACTGATCAGTAGTTATTATACTGCGTATGCAGCCGGCGATGTGGCTGCACTTGAGACGATCGCACAGCCTGTTTCTGACACGGAGAAAAGCTATATCAAGGTGTTCAGTGAGTATGTGGAGTCCTATGATAATTTATCCTGCTATACAAAGTCCGGATTGAATGATGGTGAGTATGCGGTGTCCGTTTATCTGGAAATGAAGTTTAAGGGTGTGGCAACCGCAGCTCCGGGGCTTGATTTCTTTTATCTTCGCACAAATGAGAGCGGAAAGCTTTATATTGACAATGCGTACAGCCAGTTTAACCAGTCCAATATGGAGTTAAGCACTCAGGCAGATGTACAGTCTTTGATTGTCAACTTTGAAGAGGCAGAAGATGTAGTAGTATTACAGACTGAGGTTCAGCAGAAATATGAGCAGGCAATTGCGTCAGATGCAGGTCTGAATCAGATGGCAAACGAGACAATTCCGGCTGCGATTTCTACATGGATGCAGTCGCTGACTCAGGCAGACAATACTGTAGAACAGAGCGATGTGCAAGACAACTCATCAAAGGAAGAGACCGACAAGGACAAGCCGACCGATACTGAAAAGTCCGAGGATGAAAAGGCGGACGAGAAAGAGGAGAACCCTGACGGTCAGGCGAAGACTGCATACGCGATGGATGGTATCAATCTGCGAAAGGGACGCGGTACGGATAAGGCGATTGTCACACAGATTCCTCTTGGCGGTAAGCTGAAGATCTATCCTGATACGGAAAAAGATGGCTGGGTAAAAGCAACTTATAAAGGAAATAAGGGATATGTAAAATTGGAGTTTGTGACGACGAAAAAGTCAGAAGTTCCGAGTGGGACAGATACAGCCGTAGATGATGAATCTGCAAAGGCATTGCCGCAAGGTAAGGAGATCACATTGTCGGATTCCGTAAATGTCCGTGTATCCATGAGCGAGACTGCCGATAAGGTTGGATTGGCATATCAGGGTGATACCGTAAAGGTCATCCAGAGTTATGCAGAAGGCTGGACAAAGGTTGAGTGGAAGGGTCAGACCGGATATATCAAAACGGAGTTGATCAAATAAAATCAAAAGATGAAAAAGCGGTTGCAGGCTGCAGTGCATGATGCATTTGCATGTTCGGTCAGCCGCTTTTTGACTTTATGGAAAGTATTGGTGGAATAGGTACAGGGTGTGTGGCATGGAACGACAGGAAGGAATACGTGTTAATAAATTTCTGAGTGAAGCGGGTGTGTGTTCGCGCCGGGAGGCAGACCGTGCACTGGAGGCGGGACAGATCCGGATCGGTGAGCGCGTGGCAGTGCTCGGTGACCGGGTGAGGGAAAATGATACGGTTTTTTACAAAGGAAAGCCGGTGCGTCGTGAAGAAGAACACATTCTCATCGCATTTCACAAGCCGAGGGGGGTTGTGTGTACGACATCGAAAAAGGAAGGGGTCAATATTGTGGACTATATCGGTTACCCGAAACGGATCTATCCGGTGGGACGGTTGGACAAGGATTCTACGGGGCTGATCCTTCTCACTAATGACGGAGATATCGTTAATAAAATGATGCGTTCCGGCAATCGACATGAAAAGGAATATGTTGTGACGGTAGACAGGAACATTTCGAACGATTTTATTATGCAAATGTCAAACGGAGTTCCGATTCTTGATACTGTGACCCGACCATGTAAGGTGTGGCAGACGGGAGCACGTGAGTTTCGCATAATCCTGACGCAGGGGTTGAACCGGCAGATCCGACGTATGTGTGAGGCTTTGGGCTACCGGGTGAAGACACTGAAACGCCTGCGCATTATGAATATCTGTCTGGGCAGTTTGAAAGAGGGTACCTACAGGGATGTGACACAGGAGGAATGGAGGGAATTGAGGCAATTGATCCGACATTCTTCAAATGAGACGGTGAGATAGAAAAGGTGTGAATATGGAAGCAAACAAAGAATATTACGAGCAGTTAAAGCAGAAGATCGACTATCATATGGATCTCTACTATAATCAGAATACAAATGAGATCAGCGATTATGAGTATGACCGGTTGATGCTGGAGTTAAAAGCGATTGAGAAAGAACACCCTGAGTGGGTCACAAAGGATTCTCCTTCGCAGAAGATCGGCGGGGTGGCGAAACGTGAGGCGGGCGTGACGATCATTCATCATGTGCCCATGCTCAGTATTCAGGATCTGTTTTCGAAGGAAGAAGTGACAGCATGGGTTGCGAAAGTAAAGGAGATGCATCCGGATGCACAGTTTTCGGTAGAACATAAGATTGACGGATTGAGTATGTCGCTGCGCTATCAGGACGGTGCATTGACGTTGGCAGAGACGCGGGGCAACGGAATCGAGGGTGAGGATGTCACTTTAAACGCTCGCGTGATTCCTGATGTAAAGCAGACGATTGAAGCGGGCGATTATGTGGAACTGCGTGGTGAGGTCTACATGAGCCATGATGCGTTTGAGGCTTTTAATGAAAAACAGGAAAGCCTCGGGAAAAAGCCGGCTGCAAATCCCAGAAATCTTGCAACAGGGACACTACGCCAGCTTGATCCTGCGATCACAAGAGAACGTGGGCTTCACATGTTTGTTTTTAACGTGCAGGATGCCACGGGGGAAAGCGCACATTTGACGGAGCGCCACACAGTGGGGCTGGATGAATTGGCAGCGCAGGGGGTAGCTGTTGTGCCGCATGTGCTCTGTGATACGGCGGAGGAGGTACTGGCAGCGATCGATGATATCGGAGAGCATCGCGGTGATTATGAATACGATATTGACGGTGCAGTCGTAAAGATCGAACAGGTGGCTTACCGGACTGATTTTCCGGCGGGCAGTAAATATTCTGCCGGTCATGTCGCCTATAAGTATCCACCCGAGGAAAAAGAGGTAGAGATCGAGGAAGTGGAGGTCGGTGTGGGACGAACCGGAAAGATGACTTTCCGTGCGCGTTTTAAGGAGCCGGTGCGACTGTGCGGTACGAGTGTGCAGTATGCGACGCTGCACAATATGGATTATATTGAAAGTCTGGGCATCGATGAGGGATGTCGTGCAATCTGCCGGAAGCAGGGCGAGATCATTCCGGCGATCATCAGCGTGACAAAACCGACCGGAACAGTCTTTCAGGCACCGAGTGTCTGTCCGGTGTGCGGTCATCCATTGATAAAGGAGGAGGGAACGGCAGATATCTGTTGTGATAATCCGTCCTGTCCGGCACAGCTCAAGCGCACGCTGGCTTATTTTGCAAGTCGTGATGCGATGGACATCAAGGCATTTGGCTCCACCTATGTGGACACGCTGGTGGAGGAGGGGTATCTGCACAATTATGTGGACATCTATCGACTGTATGAGCATCGTGATGAGCTGGTCGAAAAGGGTATTATGGGAAAAGTAAAAAATACCGATAAAATACTTACGGCCATCGAGGACAGCAAACTGAATACTGTCGATAAATTTCTGACCGGGCTTGCGATCCGAAATGTCGGAAAGGCATCTGCGAAAGAAATTATGAAGCATTTTGCAAGTCTGAATGAACTGGCAGATGCGAGTGTGGAACAACTGGTGCAGATACCTGATGTCGGAGAAATCACGGCTGAGTGTATCCACGATTATTTTGCAGATGCAGAAAACCGAAGACTTTTGTCAGAGGTGGCGGCTCTTGGTATGAACATGAAATCGCAGACACAGGAACAGGGGGCTGCACTTGCCGGGTTGACAATCGTTGTGACCGGAACGCTCCCTACACTGGGGCGCAAGGAGGTGGCGGAACTTATCGAGAATAACGGTGGAAAATGCACCGGCTCCGTGAGCAAAAAGACGAGCTATGTACTGGCAGGCGAAGCCGCCGGGAGCAAGTTGGATAAGGCGAGAAGTCTTGGTATTCCGGTGATTTCGGAGGAAGATCTGCTTGCCATGATCCGCGGATAAATGTATGATTGTTGTGTGATTTACCGGTGCATGAACGTGTGCAGACCGTATCACTTATTTTATTACGGAATCAGAGAAAGGGGATAATCAATTATGCCTATTAAGATTAAGAGTAATTTACCCGCAAGGGAGATACTGGAGAATGAGAACATTTTTGTGATGGACGAGACGCGTTCGGAGCATCAGGACATTCGACCCATCGAGATCGGAATTTTGAATTTGATGCCCCTAAAGGAAGATAACGAGCTGCAGACATTGCGCTCGCTGTCCAACACGCCTCTGCAGGTCAATGTGACCTTTATGACTGTGTCCAGCCACGAGTCCGCTCACACCTCACAGAAGCATCTGGATCAGTTTTATGTGACACTTGATGAAATCCGCGACCGCAACCTTGACGGACTGATCATTACCGGTGCACCGGTAGAGCATATGGATTTTGAGGAAGTGGATTACTGGGATGAAGTGTGCGAGATCATGGACTGGGCAAAGACGCATGTGACGAGTACGTTGCATGTCTGCTGGGGTGCACAGGCGGGGCTGTATCATTATTATGGCATTAAAAAGCATCAGATGGAGAAAAAGGTATTTGGTGTTTATGAGCATCAGGTGATGAATCGAAAGATACCGCTTGTGCGAGGCTTTGATGACTACTTTATGGCACCGCATTCCAGACATACGGAAATGCGCAGAGAGGATATCGAGGCCGTACCGGAACTGACGATTCTGGCGGAATCGGAAGAGGCTGGCGTCTTTCTGGTCATTGACGATGACGGACGCAAAATTTTTCTCATGGGACATCCGGAGTACGACAGGCTGACACTCCACAAGGAGTATATGCGCGACAAAAATCAGGGTCTCCCGATTGATGTTCCGGTGAACTATTATCCAAACGATGACTGTGAACAGAAGCCGAGATTGCAGTGGCGTTCACACGGCAACATTTTGTATTCCAACTGGCTGAATTATTACGTATATCAGCAGACTCCTTATGAGTTTATTGTGAACCCGTATAAGTAAAAAAGAAAGGTCTGCGCGTGGCAGGCCTTTCTCTAGGGGAGGATAAAGTATTTTTGTATCTTTCGCACTACCGAAGCTCTGGGGGTAACAAATGCTTCGGTATGATTGTAGTATATCCACATTTTATGGGCTTATGCAAAAAATGTTTTGAAAAATATCTGTATATGAGTTATACTATGTAAGTGCACGTAAAGTGTGCAAATTATTATTTATACCAAAGGACGGATGAATTATGGCATTATTACAGGAATGGCAGAAGGTTGCCTATGATGAAAAAGCAGACAAGGGAAAACTTCAGAAATTCTGGAATGATTATTTCTTATTAGAGAAGAGTATTTATGAACAGCTTCTTTCCAACCCGGATGAGAAGGTTGAGGGCACGGTAAAGGAACTGGCTGAGAAATACAATATCACCGTGATGGAGATGGCAGGATTTCTGGATGGAATCAACGACTCACTCGTGGAGGCAAATCCGATCGATACAATGGAGGAAGATACGCCTGTTAACCTGATCTATGATAAGGAAAAACTTTATCGTAACATGGTGGATGCAAAAGCAGACTGGCTTTATGAGCTGCCGCAGTGGGATGCAATCTTTGACCCGGAGACAAAGAAAGCAATGTACTTAGAGCAGAAGAAATCCGGAACTGTACGTCGAGAGGGAAAGAAGATCGGACGCAACGATCCCTGCCCTTGCGGAAGTGGTAAAAAGTATAAGCAGTGCTGTGGAAAAAACGCATAATTGCTAAAAATTAGGGCTTTACACTTTTAATAAAAAGCGTTAGAATGTCTAATTATATGAAGAACACGATGAAGAGCCTAACCACCTCTGAGTGCCCTTAATCCGGGCCGGCGATACCGTTATCATCAAAGAAAGTGACCGTGACATGCTTTTGTCCGGTAACTGGGGTGGAACCGCGAGCAATCGTCCCCGGTGTCAGAGAGATCTGGCGCCGGGTTTTTTTATTATTTTATATGAAAAAGGAGAAAAACTATGATAACAAAGATCAAAAATTTTTGGGCTTCATTGGATGGAACAGCGATCATTTCCAAGCGCGAACTGTTTCTGGAAATCGCGGTTGCAGCATTGGCCGGACTTGTGCTGGGCATGATTCTGACACCGAAAAAGACGCTGACAATCGGAAGTAACAATTCCGGAAATGGCTGCAACTGCAGCAATACAGGACTCATTGATACAGATGAGGAATCGGAAGCATAATTTTTGGCATTAATATGAAAACATTTCTATAAAAGGAGAGAAAAGAAACAATGAAAATTAAATTAAAGGATGGTTCCGTAAAGGAATATGATCAGGCAAAATCAGTTTATGAGATCGCAACGGATATCAGTGAGGGTCTGGCACGTGTGGCATGTGCAGGAGAGGTAAACGGTGAGATCGTAGATCTTCGAACAGAGATTACAGAGGATTGCGAATTGAATATTATCACACAGAGTGATCCGGAGGGATTGCGCGTGATCCGTCATACGGCTTCCCATATTCTGGCAGAAGCTGTGAAACGACTGTTTCCAGAAGCAAAGGTGACGATCGGACCGGCGATCGATGATGGCTTCTATTATGATTTTGATGCAGAACCGTTTTCAAGAGAAGATCTTGACAACCTGGAAGCTGAAATGAAGAAGATAATAAAAGAAGGACATGAGATTACCCGCTTTACGTTGCCCAGAGCAGAGGCAATCAAGTTCATGGAGGATCGCAACGAGCCGTTTAAGGTAGAATTGATCCGGGATCTGCCGGAGAATTCTGAAATTTCTTTCTATGATCAGGGTGGATTTGTCGACCTTTGTGCAGGTCCTCACCTGATGAGTACAAAGGGTGTGAAGGCATATAAGCTGATCTCTTCATCTATGGCTTATTGGAGAGGTGATTCCAATAAAGCAAGATTACAGAGAATTTACGGAACTGCATTCAGCAAGAAGGAAGAACTGAAGGAGCATCTGGATAAGCTTGCGGAGGCAAAGATGCGTGACCATAATAAATTGGGACGCGAAATGGGATTGTTCACCACGGTTGATGTGATCGGACAGGGACTTCCACTTTTTACACCAAAGGGAACAAAGATGATCATGAAACTCCAGAGATGGATGGAGGATCTCGAGGATAAAGAGTGGGGATATGTCCGTACCCGTACACCGCTCATGGCGAAATCTGATCTGTATAAGATTTCCGGACATTGGGATCATTATATGGATGGAATGTTTATTTTAAATAAAGATGATGAGGACAAGGAGACGATGGCACTTCGTCCGATGACCTGTCCATTCCAGTATTATGTGTATATGAATGAACAGCATTCATACAGAGATCTGCCGTATCGTATGGCAGAGACCTCAACGCTGTTTCGAAATGAGGACTCCGGAGAGATGCACGGTCTGACCCGTGTGCGGCAGTTTACGATCACGGAGGCGCATATTATCCTGCGCCCGGATCAGGCAGAGGAGGAACTGACCAGATGTACCGAGCTTTGTAACTATGTGATGAAGACTCTTGGAATTGACGGGGATGTCACCTATCGTCTTTCAAAATGGGATCCGGAAAACAAAGAGAAATATCTGGGAGATGAGGAGTACTGGAACAGCACTCAGCAGTATTTAAGAAGCGTGATGCAGAAGAACAATATTCCGTTTACAGAAGCCGACGGAGAGGCTGCCTTCTACGGACCCAAGATCGATATTCAGGCGAAAAATGTATACGGAAAAGAAGATACGATGGTAACGATCCAGCTGGACTGCGCAAGTGCTGAGAAATTCGGTATGTACTACATTGATGAAAACGGTGACAAGGCATTGCCGTGGATCATCCACAGAACCTCTATGGGATGCTATGAGCGGACATTGGCATGGCTCATTGAGCATTATGCCGGAAAGTTCCCGACCTGGTTATGTCCGGAGCAGGTACGCGTATTGCCGATCTCTGATAAGTATATTGATTATGCGAACAAGGTGGCGGCAGAGCTGAAGAAAAATGATGTGGATGTGACTGTGGACAGCCGTTCCGAGAAGATCGGATACAAGATCCGCGAGGCACGTATGGACAGACTGCCGTACATGCTTGTTGTGGGACAGCAGGAGGAGGTTGATGGAACTGTTTCTGTCAGAAGCCGTTTTGCGGGTGATGAGGGCGTGAAGCCGCTTTCTGAGTTTATCGGCCAGATCTGCGAGGAGATCCGTACGAAGGAGATCCGAAAAGAGGTTGTGCACGAAGAAAAATAAGGAACCGAACATCTGTGTATAGATTTTTGTTCTTGAACCATACTAAAATTGCACTTAAGTGTAATGATTATTTATGGAAAGGAAGAAGGATCGATCATGACGAAATTAGATTGCAACGTTGTACACTGCATGTATAATGCAGACAAAAAATGTTCCAAGAATCAAATTCTTGTGGAGGGCAGTGAGGCATCCATGCCGCATGAAACCTGTTGTTCCAGCTTTAAGGAGCAGGGCTGCAACTGCAGCAAAAATGCGGTTGGTGAGCCGAAGACATCGCTGGAGGTTCAGTGCAAGGCGACAAACTGTACGTTCAATGACAATCAGCAGTGTCATGCGGATCATATCGGTATCAACGGTGTGAATGCATGCGTGGTTGCAGAGACAGAGTGTGCAAGCTTTCGTTGTAAGCAGTAGTGGTTTATAAAACGAAAAAGTGTCAACAGCTTTTATGAACAATATCCGCGCGTCGGTTCTGTGTAAACAGATGCGCGGATATATAAAAAGGAATATACTATGAATATGAATATTAATTTCCCGAATCTTCACATTTATCTGGAGCATGTCGGAAAAACAATCAGTATCGGCAATTTTGAGATTGCCTATTACGGACTGACGCTGGCAGTCGCCATGATGGCAGGCCTCTGGATCGCAATGCGTGAGGCAAAGCGGAGCGGACAAAATCCGGATAATTATTTCGATCTGGCAATCATAGCCATCATCTGTTCGCTGATCGGAGCGCGTATTTATTATGTGGTTTTTGCGTGGGATAAATACAAGGATAATCTCTGGCAGGTATTTAATATCCGGCAGGGTGGGCTGGCGATTTACGGCGCTGTCATTGCGGCGATCATCACGACCTATATCTTCTGTAAAAAGAGAAAGATGAATTTTCCGCTTGTCTGCGATACGGCAGGACTTGGCCTGATCACCGGACAGATCGTGGGACGGTGGGGTAACTTTTTTAACCGTGAGTGCTTTGGCGGATACACGGATAATCTGCTCGCTATGCAGCTTCCGGTCAATGCCGTGCGCAGCGGAGAGATCACGGAATCGATCGCGGCTCATATCCTTTCGATCGACGGTGTGGATTACATACAGGTACATCCTACCTTTTTATATGAATCCCTGTGGAATCTGGCGCTGCTGTTATTTCTGATGTGGTATATCCGTCGCAAGAAATTTGACGGAGAGGTATTTCTCCTGTATCTTTTTGGTTATGGTGTCGGCAGATTCTGGGTGGAGAGTCTGCGCACAGACCAGCTTTTGATACCGGTGATCGGTGTTCCGGTATCTATGGTTGTAGGTGCAGCTATGGCAACGGTGTCCGCTGTATGGATCATAGTCATGCGTAGAAAAATGGCGCGAAGTGGAGGAAAGACACAGGCAGATGACATCCGAGATGACGAGCGACGAAGCGGAGCTGATGCGTCAGCTGGAGCAGGAGCGGAAAAAACTGAATAAAAACATTGCATTCGGGCTGGACTCGGAGGAGTGTCTGGAGGCCAGCCGACGTGTAGATGCAATCTTAGAACAATTGTTAGATTGATGAAAAGGTATATTTCACATTTGTGGAGTATACCTTTTTGTGTGAAAGTGACTAGACAGCACATGTCTTACAGTAGATATGTGCTATTTAATATTTTTACAAAAAAACATATGTTCCATTGATTTTTTGGTAAAAAGGGAGTATAGTAGGGATATAAGTGGAGGAAAGTGGTATATAAGTGGTAGAAAGTGGTGGATAAGTTTATAACTTTGTGAATAAGTTGGAGCATCTGCCGCAGGACTGCGGATATACGATGAGGACACGAGATGTTTACCGGTGAGTACAATCATAGCATTGATGCAAAAGGCAGAGTGATCGTCCCTTCTAAGTTCCGTGAACAGTTGGGAGAAGAATTTGTCGTGACCAAAGGGCTCGACGGATGTCTTTTCGTGTACCCGAAATCCGAATGGGAGGGCATAGAGGAAAAATTCCGTGGACTTCCCACAAACGCTGAGACTCGCCGGTTTATGCGTTTTTTCTTTGCAGGTGCAGCTACCTGTGAGGTGGACAAGCAGGGTAGAATCCTGATTCCTCCGAATCTGCGCGAGCATGCAGACTTACAGAAGGATATTGTTTCCGCCGGAGTTTTAAACCGTGTGGAGATCTGGAATAAGGACCGCTGGCTGGAGAGCAGTAACTATGATGACATGGATGAAGTTGCAGAGCACATGGCGGAGCTGGGCTTCAGCTTTTAATACAGAAATGGACAGATCTTTGATCTGACGAGGGTTTGCAATGGAATTTAATCATACATCCGTCCTCTTGACGGAGACGATTGAAAATCTGAATATCCGGCCGGATGGCATCTATGTGGACGGTACATTGGGCGGTGGTGGACATGCCTGTGAAGTGCTGAAGCGGCTTTCCGGTAATGGGCGTCTGATCGGCATTGATCAGGATGCGGATGCAATCGCAGCAGCCGGAGAGCGGTTGAAAGAGTTTGAAGATCGTCTGACGATCATCCGCAGCAATTATGCAGACATGAAGAAAGAACTGGCGCGCATCGGCATTACGGGCGTGGACGGAATCGTGCTTGATCTGGGCGTCTCCTCTTTTCAGCTGGATACTCCCGAGCGTGGATTCACTTACCGCGCGGAGGATGCTCCGCTGGACATGCGAATGGATCAGAGAGCGAGTATCAGTGCCCGGGATATCGTAAATGACTACAGCGAGGGGGAGCTGTACCGCATCATCCGTGATTATGGTGAAGACCGCTTTGCAAAAAACATTGCAAAACATATCGTGGCAGCGAGGGCGGTCGCACCGATTGAAACGACCGGACAGCTCAATGAGATCATAGCCGCTGCGATACCGAAAAAGGTCGCAAAGACCGGAGGGCATCCGGCGAAACGAACCTATCAGGCAATCCGGATCGCTTGTAATCATGAGCTGGATGTGCTGAGGGATCACCTTGATGAGATGATCGAACTGTTAAATCCGGGTGGAAGGATCTGTATCATCACTTTTCACTCGTTGGAGGATCGTATTGTAAAAACGATCTTTAAGAATAATGAAAAACCATGCACCTGCCCACCTGATTTTCCGGTGTGTGTGTGCGGAAATGTTTCAAAGGGCAGAGTGATCACACGAAAACCGATCTTACCCACGGATGGGGAGATGGAGATGAACCCCCGCTCAAAGAGTGCAAAGTTGCGGGTGTTTGAAAAGAAATAAAATAACGGCAAACGGAGATTGCCGGAAAATAAGGGGAAACAGTTATGGCAGAGTCAAACAGAGCTTACAGAAGAACCAATTATCAGAATTACCGGACAGACAGCTATGGACGTGACTATGGGAAGATGACTTACATTGAGGGAAATGCAGTTCGGCGCACGGATGCAATGCCGGATGATTGGGAGAATGAGCAGAAGCGCCGCAGAGAGCGTGAGCAGCGGGAATTACAGGAACGCCAGCATGCACGCAGAAGACGTGCGATCGCACGGCGCAATCAGGACAAAGCGCTGATCATGAATCGCGGCTATGTAGCTTTTTTGACAATGGCTGCAATTGTTACTTGCATTACAGCAGGGTTTTATATTAAACTACAGTCAGACATCACTATACGTATGGGAAATATTGCGGCGCTCGAGACGAGTGTCAATCAGCTGAGGGCTGACAATGATGCCACAAGTAAGCGTCTCGCCACATCGGTCAGGATGGAAGACGTGAAAGCACAGGCAATCGATATGCTCGGAATGAGCTATCCGAGTGAGGATCAGATTGTATACTACGAGATCGATCGTGCGGATTTTATGTCCCAGTATGGTGAAATACCGGAATGAAATAGGAAATAAGTATTTTGGCAGATCAGCAGCAAAGAGCGAAAAGAAGAAAAGTAAAACCGAAGAAATTTACGATCCGCATGAAAAAGAAACTGATCTTTCTTTTTCTTGTGATCGCAGGTGCCCTGACCGGACTGGTTGGAAGAATTATGTACATTCAGCACGTGAAGGGGGCGACCTACGAAAAAATTGTGTTGTCACAGCAGGCATATGACAGTGAGACAATTCCCTATCGCCGGGGAGATATCCTTGACGCCAAGGGAACGATTCTCGCTACCAGCACGGATGTTTACAACCTTGTGCTGGACTGTAAGGTGCTCACCAGTGATGTGGGTGGAACGAAGCCGTATCTTGAACCTACGCTGACAGCGCTTTTTTCATGCTATCCCGAACTGGATGAGGGTGAGGTACGCGCACTGGTAGCAGACGCTCCGGACAGTCAGTACAACGTGCTCCTGAAAAAGATCAGCTATGCAGAAATGGAAAAATATGCATCTCTTGCGGCTGATACGAAAAACAATCCGAATCTGAAGGGTGTCTGGTTTGAAAAAAATTATATTCGCTCCTATCCCTATGGTGCGCTTGCAGGTCCGGTTATCGGTTTTACACGGTCAGACAACGTAGGTATGCTGGGCTTGGAGAACTATTATGACGATGTGCTGAGCGGAACAAACGGAAGACGCTACGGGTATCTCAATTCGGACAACGATCTGGAAAAAACTGTGCGCGAGGCAGTGGATGGGGATACGATCGTGACTACCATTGATGCAAATCTGCAGAGCATTGTGGAAAATAAGATCAAGGAGTTTTGTGACACGTTTCAGGATAATTACCGCGATGGGGCGGCTGCGAGCAATATCGGTGTGCTGCTGATGAACCCGCAGAACGGGGAGGTCAGGGCGATGGCCCAGTATCCGACCTTTGATCTGACCGATCCGTGGAACCTCGAAGGTGTCTACACGAAGGAAGAGATCGAGCAGATGAGTGAGGACGAAAAGTCGGATGCGCGTAATCGGCTGTGGACAAACTATTGTGTCTCTTCGACCTATGAGCCGGGATCTACCGCAAAGCCTTTTACCGTGGCTTGCGGATTGGAGACCGGAACCTTAAAGGGAAACGAGAGCTTTGAATGTGACGGCAAGGAGGTAATCTCGGGTCACGATATCCATTGTGTAAATACGAACGGACATGGAACAGAGACGATCCGGACGGCACTGATGGATTCCTGCAATGATGCACTCATGCAGATGTCATACCGCATCGGTGCGGAAAATTTTTGCAATTACCAGAATATTTTCGGGTTTGGTCTGCGTACGAATGTGGACCTTCCGGGTGAGGCACGTACGGATTCCCTGCTGCATCATGCGGAGGATATGAAGACCGTCGACCTTGCGACAAACTCTTTCGGACAGAACTTTAATGTGACAATGATACAGATGGCAGGAGCATTTTCCTCCCTTGTGAACGGAGGTAATTATTACCAGCCACATATGGTATCCAAGGTACTGGATGAAAACGGAAATGTGATCCGCACGATCGATCCGGTGCGCATCAAACAGACAGTCTCCGAGGAGACGAGTGCACAGATCAGAAGCTATTTGTATGACACGGTTTCGGAGGGAACCGGACGTTACGCGAAGGTTGCAGGTTATTCCATGGGTGGAAAAACCGGTACGGCGCAGAAATCCGTCAGCGGAGCGAAGGATGAGAGAAACTATCTGGTATCCTTCATTGGTTATCTGCCGGCAGATGATCCGCAGCTTGTCATTTATGCTGTGGTAGACGAACCGAATACGGATGATCAGGCACACAGTACCTATGCACAGAACATTGTGCGTGAGATCCTGGAGGAGGCGCTGCCTTATCTGAATATTTATCAGGATGAGATACCTGCCGAGAGTGCGCTGACACCGGAGGAGACAAACTTTTATACCGGATTAAAAGGTGTGCAAGTTCCGGCAACGACTGCGGAGCCGGAGGAGGGCGAACCGGGAGAGGGTGAACAGACACCGCAGACCGGTGAATAACCGGATACGTCGCAGGAATAATTCTGAATCATAACCTCATAGGAGCAGTAATAAGTTATAATAACTGCTTTTGTGGGGTTTTTATGTAGTATGGAGCGAGAGGAATGGACGAAGGTTCACAACCGAAAAAAAATCGTGCTTATGTTTTTTGTTGTGGCGACGCTGATGATATTTCTGACCGGAAGGCTGGTGTATCTCATGGTATGGGGATCTGTATATTATGGCGGAAAAGCGCAGGAAATACATGAGAGGGAGCGTTCGATCAAGGCGGCGCGCGGTAATATCTATGACCGGAACGGGGTGCTGCTTGCTTCAAACCGTACAGTCTGCACTATTTCAGTGATACACAGCCAGATCGAAAATGCCGAACAGGTGATAGCGTCTTTGTCTGGGGCGCTTCAGATGGACGAACAGGAAGTGCGGAAACGAGTAGAGAAGGTCAGTTCCATTGAGCGGATCAAATCAAATGTGGACATAGAGACCGGTGATAAGATCCGGGATATGGGGCTGGCAGGTGTCAAGGTGGACGAGGACTATAAGCGCTATTATCCCTATGGTTCCCTCGCCTCGAAAGTGCTCGGTTTTACCGGCGGGGACAATCAGGGCATTGTCGGACTGGAGGTCAAATATGATGAACTTTTGCAGGGAGAACGGGGGAAGATCCTTACACTGACGGATGCCAGAGGCATTGAAATCGAGGGTGTAGGTGAGAACAGACAAGAGCCTGTTGACGGAAATGATCTGTACCTGACACTTGACTATAATATTCAGACCTATGCGACACAGGCAGCGGAGAAGGTCATGGAGCAAAAAGACGCTGACAGTGTGGAAATTATTGTCATGAACCCGTCAAACGGAGAGGTCTATGCGATGGTAAACGTGCCGGAGTTTGATCTGAATCATCCGTTTGAATTGACCGATGCATATGAACCGGCGGCGGGAGTCAGCAAAAATGATGCATTGAATACCATGTGGAGAAATAAATGTCTGAATGATACCTATGAGCCCGGCAGTATTTTCAAGATCATAACTGCATCGGCAGCCCTTGAAGAGGGTGTGGTATCCGTGAATGATTCCTTTTATTGTCCCGGTTACATTACGGTAGAAGATCGGCGGATCCGTTGCCATAAGGTGGCAGGTCACGGCAGTGAGACATTTGTACAGGGGCTGCAGAATTCCTGCAATCCGGTATTTATTGCGGTCGGGCAGCGGATCGGCGTGGATAATTACTTTAAATATTTTAATCAGTTTGGTCTGAATAAACTGACAAACATTGATCTGCCCGGTGAGGCGGGAACGATCATGCATGCGAAGGAAAACGTGGGGCCGGTGGAACTGGCAACCATCTCCTTTGGTCAGAGCTTTCAGATCACTCCGATCAAACTGGCGACGACGGCGGGTTCGATCGTCAACGGTGGTCTTTTGGTGACACCCCATCTGGCACTGGAGGCAAGGGATACGGACGGGGCACTTGTCCGGGATTTTAGAAAGGATTATGCGCTGGATGAGGATGATCGTATTTTGTCGAAGGATACGTCAAAGCTGATGCAGGAGCTGTTGGAGAGCGTTGTGACGGAGGGCGGCGGTAAGCGTGCGTACATCGAAGGCTATTCGATCGGTGGAAAAACGGCGACCTCACAGACATTACCGAGAAGTGCACACAAATATATTTCCTCCTTTCTTGGCTTTGCTCCGGCAGATGACCCACAGGTGCTGGTGCTCGTTGTGATCCACAATCCGCAGGGGGTCTATTACGGCGGAACGATCGCGGCACCGGTGGCACGGGATATTTTTGCAGATATTCTTCCTTATTTGAATATCGCGCCTTGCGCTGAGACAGAAAATAACGTATACTAGATAAGTTAGAAACGTTGTTTCAAAATAGGACGACAAATGAAAGAGGGATCGATATGGAAAAAGCAATCGATATGACAAGTACATGTATTTTTGCAGTTTTAGTTGCATTTGCGATCAGCGCGGTGCTCGGGCCGGTGCTCATACCGTTTTTGCGCAAGCTGAAGATCGGGAATACGGAGCGTGAGGAACTGGAATCCCATCAGGTGAAAAACGGAACACCGACGATGGGAGGATTGATGATACTCATCGCGATCACGGTCACAAGCCTCCTTTTTGTGAAAAACTATCCACAGATCATGCCCATTTTATTTGTAACGCTCGGCTTTGGCATCATCGGATTTCTGGACGATTATCTGAAAGTCGTGTTAAAGCGTTCCGATGGGCTCCTTGCATGGCAGAAAATGCTCTGCGAGATCGTTGTAACGGGGGTGTTTGCTGCATACATGGTATGGGCGAAGGTGCCTATGACAATGTTGATCCCGTTTAGTGATGGAAAATATTTAAACCTTGGCTGGCTGGCATTTCCGGTCATGTTTCTGGCGGTGATCGGAACGGTCAATGGTGTTAATTTTACGGATGGTCTGGACGGTCTGGCCAGCAGCGTGACGATCCTGGTAGCGACTTTTTTTGCGGTTGTTGCGATCGGAAGCGCCAGCGGCGTGGCGCCGATCACATGCGCAGTTGTCGGTGCACTGCTTGGATTTTTGCTGTTTAATGTCTATCCGGCGCGTGTTTTTATGGGAGATACCGGATCACTCGCACTGGGTGGTTTTGTGGCGGCTACCGCATACATGCTGCAGATGCCGATCTTTATTTTGATCGTGGGGCTGATCTACTGGATCGAGATCCTTTCCGTCATGCTGCAGGTGGGATATTTTAAACTGACACATGGAAAGCGCATTTTCCGCATGGCACCCATTCACCACCACTTCGAATTGTGCGGATGGGCCGAGACACGTGTGGTTGCAGTGTTCTCCATCGTGACGACGCTGCTTTGTCTGTTGGGCTATGTGGCACTGTAAAGGAGTAAAAAATGAGAATACAAATGGATCTGCAGAATAAAAAAGTATTGGTTGTCGGCACCGGGATCAGCGGTGTCGCAGCGGCAGAACTGCTGACCGCAAACGATATTGACTTTGATATTTTTGACGGTAATGGAAAACTGACAGAGGCAGATGTACGTGCAAAATCCGAAGTACTGAAAGACTGCCCGGTCATGCTCGGCACATTGCCGGAGAATGAACTGGACAACTATTCGTACGTCATCCTGAGTCCGGGTGTACCGACGGATCTTCCGATGGTCGATGCGCTGCGCGCGCATGGTGCAAAAATATGGGGAGAGATCGAGCTGGCTTATGCATTTTCTAAGGGCGATGTGCTGGCGATCACCGGAACAAACGGAAAGACGACAACGACGGCACTGACCGGAGAAATCTTGAAAAATTACGTGAAGGATGTTCGAGTTGTGGGAAATATCGGTATTCCCTACACGAGCATGGCCGGAACGATGACGGATGAAACCGTCACCGTGGCGGAGATATCCAGCTTTCAGTTGGAAACAGTGGAGCACTTTGCACCGAAGGTTTCTGCTATTTTAAATATCACGCCGGATCATCTGAACCGTCATCACACAATGGAGAACTACATTGCGGCAAAGGAGCGCATCACGGAAGGACAGCAGGCGGATCAGGTGTGCGTGCTCAACTACGAGGATGAAGTTCTGCGCGCGTTTGGTGAGGAACTGAAAAAGAAGATGAAAGTGCTGTATTTCAGCAGCGCAAGGGAGCTTTTGGATGGCCTGTATCTAAAAGGAGAGGAGATCTACACCGCCACCGCGGGCAATGCGCAGCTTGTATGCAATGTAAACGAACTCAATCTGCTCGGAAAACACAATTATGAAAATGTGATGGCGGCAACCGGAATTGCACAAAGTTATGGCGTTCCGCTGGAGAAGATCAGGGAGGTGCTGGTCAGATTTACGGCTGTGGAGCATAGAATAGAGTATGTGACAGAGGTCGACGGTGTCAAATATTACAACGATTCCAAAGGGACAAATCCGGATGCGGCGATTCAGGGTATCCGTGCAATGAACCGCCCGACCTGTCTGATCGGCGGCGGCTATGATAAACAGTCAGAATATGATGAGTGGATCAGTGCGTTTGACGGAAAGGTGAAAAAGCTTGTGCTGATCGGAGTGACAGCGAAGAAGATTGCAAAGACATGCAAGCGCATGGGATTTACGGATTATGTGTTTGCGGATTCCCTGCAGGAAGCGGTAGATATCTGTCATGCTACAGCGGTCAGCGGTGATGCGGTGCTGCTGTCTCCGGCATGCGCGAGCTGGGATATGTTCGACAGCTACGAGCAGCGCGGCCGGATGTTTAAGGATATGGTAAGAAATTTGAAAAAGTAACTGTAAAGGAGCAGATATATGGCAAGACGTCAGAAGAAAAAGCGGCAAATTAAATATTTCGACTACAGTCTGCTGTTTATCATAATTTTTCTGATCTGTTTTGGTCTGGTGATGCTCTACAGTACGAGTGCCTATGACGCGCAGCTTACCTTTAAGGATCCGACTCATTATCTGAAAAGGCAGGGAATGGCGTTCGGTCTTGGCCTGGTCATTATGTTTGTGCTTTCCAGGATCGATTACCGTTACTGGAATAAGCTGGGCGGAGTCGCCTATCTGGTTGCAATCGCACTCTGTACACTCGTGCTCATACCGGGAATCGGTATTGAACACAACCATTCCAGAAGATGGCTCGGTATCCCTAATTCCAGCCTGGAGTTTCAGCCCTCGGAGTTTGCAAAACTGGCGGTCATAATGTTTCTCGCCAGCATGATCTGTAAATTTCCGAAAAAGATGGCAAAATTCTCCACTGTGGTAAAGGTAATGTTTTTTATTTTACCGCTGTTTGCTCTGATTGCCTACAATAACCTGAGTACGGCGATCATTGTCATGGGGATCGGAGTGGCGATGATCTTTGTGGCAAGCCCGAAATATCTGCAATTTGTGATTGTAGGTGCAGCGGGTGTGCTGGGCATTGTCCTCTTTCTGGTACTGCCTTCTGCAGGCTACCGCGGCGAGCGTGTGGAGATGTGGCTTCACCCGGAAGATTTTGCAAAGGGCTATCAGACGCTGCAGGGACTTTATGCAATCGGTTCCGGTGGTCTGTTCGGAAAAGGTCTGGGTAACAGCATGCAAAAGCTCGGCTTCGTCCCTGAGGCTCCCAATGATATGATCTTTTCCATTATCTGTGAGGAACTGGGGCTGTTTGGCGCCATCTGTGTGATCCTGTTGTTCCTGCTTCTGATCTGGCGTTTTATGGTGATCGCCAACAATGCCAGAGACCTCTACGGTGCATTGCTTGTGACTGGAATTCTGGCACACATTGCAATTCAGGTCATTTTGAATATAGCGGTCGTTACAAACTCGATCCCCAACACAGGAGTAACGCTTCCGTTTATCAGCTATGGAGGCACGTCAGTCGTGTTTCTCATGGCAGAGATGGGGCTTGCCCTGTCGGTATCAAGGGGAATACAGTTTGAACCGGACGTATCGGAGATAGATTATGATTAAGGAACAGCGTCAGGAGATCCTGCGCAAAAAAAAGAGAAAACGGAATATTCTGATCATACTGGCGCTGCTTGTTCTTCTTGCGGGGATTGGCGTGTTGCTCGTGACACAGGTGTTTACCGTGGAAAAGGTTCACGTTGTGGGGAATGAGCTGTATACGGATGAACAGATCGAGGAGATCGTGCTGAGTGATGAGTATTCGTGGAGCACACTCTATGTTTACTTAAAATATCGGTTTTTCCACACACAAAAGCTGCCGTTTGTGGACACGATGGAAGTCAGCCTGCAGCCGGCAAATCCGCACGAGCTGACGGTGGAGGTATATGAGAAGGGAATCCTCGGTTATCTTTATATCAGCTCCATCGACCAGAATGCTTACTTTGACAAGGATGGATTTGTCGTGGAGACCTCACAGGAGGTCATCGGGGACGTGCCAAAGATTGAGGGCCTGACCTGTGATTCGGTTGTCCTCTACGAAAAGCTCCCGCTGTCGAATGACACGGTGCTGAAAAATCTTCTTTCTCTGACGCAGCTCCTGCAAAAGTATGAGATACCGGCGGAACGGATCAAGTATGAGGAACTATCCGGTTCCATGACAGTGTATAGCGGTAATATCACAATCCTCGTCGGAAATGCCGATAATCTTGCCCAGAAGATCATGCGCCTGCAGTATATTTTGCCGCAGCTTGAGGGGAAAAAGGGTACACTGCATCTGGAAAACTGGACGAGTGAGACAACAGATATTATTTTTGATCCTAAAAAAAGTAAAAAATCAAAATAATGGTTGATAATTTTTTGAAGAAATACTATTATAAATATGATTAGGGGTCGTTTGCGACGATTTCGTATGGATTTTTGCAACGTAACTGTGAAAGCATGGACCGGTTACGGATATTTGAGGATAGAGGAGGACAAGCTCTTGTTAGAGATTACAACCACAGGTGCAGATAATAACGCGAAAATTATTGTGATCGGTGTCGGAGGTGCCGGTAACAATGCTGTAAATAGAATGATCGATGAGAATATCGGGGGTGTTGAGTTCATCGGTGTGAATACGGACAAGCAGGCACTTGCGCTCTGCAAGGCTCCGACACTCATTCAGATCGGGGAAAAACTGACAAAGGGTCTGGGTGCCGGTGCACAGCCTGAGATCGGAATGAAGGCGGCAGAGGAGAGCGTGGATGATCTCACGAACGCGATTCAGGGTGCAGATATGGTGTTTGTCACATGCGGTATGGGAGGCGGAACCGGAACCGGAGCAGCACCCGTGGTTGCAAAGATTGCGAAGGATATGGGTATCCTCACGGTCGGTGTTGTGACAAAACCTTTCAAATTTGAGGCAAAACAGCGCATGGTAAATGCGATTTCGGGTATTGACCGTCTGAAGGAGAGCGTTGATACCCTGATTGTGATACCCAATGATAAGCTTTTAGAGATTGTAGACCGTCGGACAACAATGCCCGATGCGCTCAAAAAGGCAGATGAGGTGCTGCAGCAGTCTGTGCAGGGTATCACAGATCTGATCAATCTGCCCGCACTGATCAATCTGGACTTCGCCGATGTACAGACCGTCATGAAGGACAAGGGGCTGGCACATATTGGTATCGGAGAGGCACACGGCGACGAGAAGGCGCTCGATGCAGTCAAATTGGCAGTGGCAAGTCCGCTTCTTGAGACAACCATCAACGGAGCTACTCATGTGATCATCAACATTTCCGGAGATATATCTCTCATGGATGCAAATGACGCCGCAAGCTATGTACAGGATCTGGCGGGAGATGAGGCAAATATTATTTTTGGAGCGAAGTATGACGAGTCCATGACAGATACTGCAAAGATCACGGTTATCGCAACCGGACTGGAAACAGCGAAGAAGTCTTCCCTGCCTCCTTTGATGAGTGGCATGAAGTACACTTCCACCACAGGTGCTGCCACCGGGACAGCGGCAAGACCGATGAATTCCGGACTGACGAGCCGCAGCGGACTCACCGGAGCATCAGGAAGCAGTTATACACGGGGACTTGGAACCGGAACAGCAAGCGGTTCAGGTGTGACACCGACAGCGCCTGCAAATCCGACATTTACCGGTATCCAGAAGCCGAAGAGGCCTGAGAGCAGTGTTCCGGAGAAGGATATACAGATTCCGGCTTTCCTAAAAAATACAAGAAAATAAAATGTTTATAATAGGTGAATGTAAAAAGGATTAACGATTCGGATGAACGGAATCGTTAATCCTTTTTTTATTGAATTTGGGTCATCCCTTTGACAAAATCCGCGCTGCATCCGGCGTATAATCAGACTATCACAAATACATAACTGTTTTGAACAGTTTCAGGAGGGATCGCATATGTGGAGGTAACAATTTACATAGATGTACTATGGCTGCGTACATTTTTTGTGGAACTGAATGTGTGTATCTTTGTCAACCTTTGGATGAAGCAGGCACGATCCACTGTGCGGATTCTCTGGATGTGTGCACTTTCCGTGACCATGGAAGTGCTGCTGTTTGTGGTTGCCGGATACGGGGCAGTATTCGCAGTCGGCAGTCCGGTGCTGCGTGTTTTACTGCTAAAGGTATTGTTTCGCCCAAAGAGCAGGGGGATCTTCCTTCGGCTTTTTTTATGGAGTCTGACGGCGACGGTCGCTGTGGGGGGGATCATGGAGATCTGTCAGGAACATCTGTCGGAACGATATTGGTTTGCGGCCGGATGTGTGCTGTGTGCAATTGGCGTGATGATTTCACTGCTCATGGAGGAGCGCCGGGTGCAGCATGACAGCAATCTGTATCGGGTGAAGCTCCTGCATGAAGAACATGTGGTGGAGGTCATTGGGCTGTATGACACAGGAAACCGGCTGATCGATCCATATGTGCATGAACCGGTACATATTTTGGCGCGTTCCAAAGCACAGATGCTTCGGCTAAAGTCCGCAAACAGCCGTTTGATCCCATTTTCAGCCGTGGGAGCTTCGAACGGATTGATGGAGGTGTGGACCATTGATGGGATGGAATGGGCAGGCGGAAGAAGGGAGCATGTCGTGATCGGCATCGCTGAGGATACACTATTTGAAGAAAAAGACTACCGGTTGATTCTGGCAGCCGGTTGGAGAGGATGATCATAGAAATTGGAGGATGATTAAATGTACATAAAAATCAACGTACCAAATCGTTTTCAACTAAAGATGATACCGACGCTCTATACCATGCTGTTTCAAAAGGAGCGTGAAATACACTATATCGGTGGTGCTGAGGTGTTGCCGCCGCCTCTCGCAGCAGACAGGGAGCGGGAATGTATCCTGCTCATGGGGGATAATTGTGCGGAGGCACGCAAGGAACTGATCGAACATAATCTGCGCCTTGTTGTCTATATTGCAAAAAAATTTGACAACACAGGTGTTGGCGTAGAGGATCTCATCTCAATCGGGACGATCGGGTTGATCAAAGCAATCAATACCTTCAACCCGGAAAAAAAGATCAAGCTCGCCACCTATGCTTCACGCTGTATCGAAAATGAGATTCTGATGTATTTGCGCAGGAACAGCAAGACGCGCATGGAGGTGTCGATTGATGAGCCGTTAAATGTGGACTGGGACGGAAACGAGCTGCTCTTATCTGATATTCTGGGAACTGACGAGGATGTGATCTCAAAGGATCTTGAATCTGAGGTGGAAAAGAAACTGCTCGTAAATGCTATCGAACATCTGTCGGAGCGGGAACGACAGATCGTGGAGCTGCGCTTCGGGCTGCATACACCGGACGGAAAGGAACTGACGCAAAAGGAGGTTGCAGATTCCCTGGGCATTTCGCAGTCCTATATTTCCCGTCTGGAAAAAAAAATCATGAAACGACTGAAAAAAGAAATTGTACGCTTTGAATAATATCTGAAAAGTGTTAGAATAGAACTATAAAAACAGGGGTGTTTTTATGGTTCTATTTTTTTGAAAAGGAGATGGGTATTTATGTTATTGGAATTTTTAGGAGCAGCTCATGAGGTGACGGGAAGCTGTCATTTTTTGCAGTATGAAGATAAGCATCTGCTGGTTGATTGTGGTATGGAACAAGGCCCCGACCTGTATGTCAACCAGGAAATTCCGGTCAATGCTGCGGCAATCGATACTGTGCTTGTGACACATGCACATATTGATCACTCCGGTCTGCTGCCGCTGTTATATGCACACGGTTTTCGGGGACGGATCTATTGTACACAGGCGACCTATGAGTTGTGTACGATCATGCTCAAGGATTCCGCACACATACAGGAATTTGAGGCAGAGTGGCGAAACCGAAAAGCAAAGCGATCCGGCGGCGGGCAGGTGGAACCGCTCTATACGATGGAGGATGTTCAGGGTGTGCTGAATCATTTCACACCGTGTGTTTATGGAGAAACGGTACAGGTGGATGACGCATTAAAAATCCGCTTTGTAGATGCAGGACATCTGCTCGGATCCTCATCCATCGAACTTTGGGTAACCGAAAAAGAAAAGGAAGTCAAGCTGGTTTTCTCCGGTGATATCGGACAGGGCAACAAGCCCCTCATCAAATCACCGACTTATCTGGAGGACGCAGACTATGTGATCATGGAGTCTACCTACGGAGATCGGGAGCACAATCTGCCGGTAGATTATGCGACAGAGCTTGCAGAGGTGATCAAGCGGACGTTTATCCGCGGCGGAAATCTGGTCATTCCTGCATTTTCTGTTGGCCGTACCCAGGAAATGCTCTATTTTCTTCGCCGCATCAAGACTGAACATCTGTTGCCGGAATTTGAGGATTTTGAGGTCTATATCGACAGCCCGCTGGCTATTGAAGCGACAAATGTTTTTCACAAAAATGTGCAGGAGTGTTTCAGTGAGGAAGCGCTGAGGCTCGTTGAAAACGGGATCAATCCGATTCAGTTCCCGGGCTTGAAGACGGCGGTGGATAGTAATGCGTCCAAGCAGATCAACTTTTTAAAGAAACCGGTTGTCATCATTTCGGCTTCCGGTATGTGTGAGGCCGGACGTATCCGGCATCATTTGAAGCACAATCTGTGGCGCGATGATTCAACGATCCTGTTTGTGGGTTATCAGGTGCCCGGCACACTCGGCCATGCATTGTTGAATGGTGCTAAGGAAGTCAAGCTGTTCGGCGAGATGATCGAGGTGCGTGCGGAGATCGTCAACCTGCCCGGTATCAGTGGTCATGCAGACCGCACAAAACTGACGGAGTGGGCGGCATCGTTCAAAAATCATCCGCCGAAGCGCGTTTTCGTCGTGCACGGCGATGATAAGGTGACAGATGATTTTGCTATGCATCTGCATAATGACCTTGGCTATGAGGTTGTCGCACCTTTTAGCGGCGACATCTACGATCTGTTTACAAACGCCTGCATCAAGCAGGGAAGTCGTATGATGCTCCCGAAGAAGACGAAAGGTTCCTCCAAGGCATCCAGCAATGTATTTGCACGACTGCTTGCTGCCGGACAGCGTCTGCTGGCGGTTATCAACAAGAGCGAAGGTTTACCGAACAAGGAGCTGGCACGTTTCGCAGATCAAATTAATTCGTTGTGTGACAAGTGGGAGAGATAGATTATTTCAGGTAATTTTTCATATGATTGAGCGCAGATTTCTCCAGCCGCGATACCTGTGCCTGTGAGATGTGTATCTCCTGTGCGACCTCCATCTGTGTCTTGCCCTCAAAAAAACGAAGTTTAATAATATAATTTTCCCGCTCACCGAGTCGCTCCATGGCATCGCTCAAGGAAAGCGACTCGATCCAGCGGGATTCTTTGTTTTTTTTGTCTGCAATCTGATCCATGACGTAGAGCGTGTCGCCGCCATCGGTGTATACCGGATCATAGAGGCTGACAGGGCTCTGAATGGCATCAAGTGCGTAGACGATCTCTTCCTTGGTCAGACCGGCTTCTTTGGCAATCTCTTCAATGGTTGGCTCCTCCTGCGTACGGCTCATGAGCATTTCCTTGGCGTGGATGGCTTTGTAGGCAGTGTCACGAAGGGACCGGGAGACGCGTATGCTGTTGTTATCGCGCAGATAGCGGCGTACCTCGCCGATGATCATGGGCACAGCATAAGTGGAAAATTTTACACCCATTGTCGGGTCAAAATTGTCGATGGATTTCATGAGACCGATGCAACCGATCTGGAACAGGTCGTCGATGTTATCTGTGTGACCGGAGAAACGCCGGATGATGGAGAGGACAAGGCGCAGGTTTCCTTTGATGTATTCTTCTCTGGCGGCTGTATCGCCCTGCTTGATGCGGGTGAACAGAGCATCCTTTTCTTCATCTTTGAGTACGGGGAGTTTGGCGGTATTAACACCGCAGATTTCGACTTTATATGCAGACATGGCTGTAAACCTCCGAAAAAATGCTACTCAAAGTTTGTACAGAAAAAGATGAAAATATACGTAATTGTTCCCCTGTCTTTACAGTTACAGTTGAATTCTTTTGAGGAATCATTTATAATAAGAGCATGAAAGATTTAATAGCGGAACGTGACAAAAAGGAAAAAATGAAGCATAGTGTCGTGAAATGGTGGAATGTGCACTATATGACACCGGAAGAACTGACGGAGGAGCAGGTAAGAGAAATAGTGCCCGATACACCGCAGATGAAGAACCGTTCCGGCCCGGCACAGAATATTGCGGAAAACACGTCCTCAGAAGCAGAAACTAATAAAATGAATGCGGCGCAAGAGATCATTGATCGTCTGAACCGTGAGGCAGCGGAAGATGAGGCGCGCAAACGGCAGGAGATTGAGCAGGCAAGGCTTGTCGCTGAGGCTGGTTTCAATGAGACGACAGGTGCCTATTCCGGTGCATACGGTGCAGATGGTGCAGATGTCATGCACAAGGAGCAGATTGATGCGATTCTTTCGGAGAAGGATGAGGTACTGCGTGACCTGATTCAGCGAACCGAAGAGGAATAGAGAAATATCAAAAAAAACGCTATGCGTTTTTTTTGTGTGTAGAAATAAATAACACGAAAGGAAATGGATATGAAGAAGTTATTGGACCTGATTACCCGGACGATGGAGGAAGCATTTGATGAGCTTGGTTTTGAGGCAAGCTATGCGCGTGTGACGGTGTCAAACCGACCGGATCTGTGTGAATTTCAATGCAACGGCGCGATGGCACTTGCCAAGCAGTTGAAGAAGGCACCGATTGAGATCGCGGAGCAGATTGCGGGGAAGCTTTCCGGAAATCTGCTTTTTGAGGATGTGAGTGCCGTAAAGCCCGGATTTCTGAATTTGAAGCTGTCCAAGAATTATCTGGCAGATTACCTCATGGAAATGGCGCAGGATGCCGAGAGCGGGCACTTTGGTTGTGAGCGTGTGGCAAAACCACAGACGATCATGATCGATTACGGCGGACCGAATGTGGCAAAACCGCTGCACGTAGGGCATCTCCGCTCTGCCGTGATCGGTGAGAGTATCAAGCGCATGGGTATTTTTCTCGGAAATACGATGATCGGTGATGTGCATATGGGTGACTGGGGACTGCAGATGGGACTGATCATCACGGAGTTAAAGCTGCGCAAGCCGGATCTGCCATATTTTAACAATGGTTTTGTCGGCGAGTATCCGAAAGAGCCGCCTTTTACGATTTCAGAGCTGGAGGAGATCTATCCGACCGCCAGCAA
The DNA here is from genome assembly GCA_051879675.1 of Lachnospiraceae bacterium. Lineage (GTDB taxonomy): Bacteria > Bacillota > Clostridia > Lachnospirales > Lachnospiraceae > W0P33-017. The sequence goes on from JBJEML010000124.1 coordinate 43,720, forward strand.
AAAGTCTAAGGAGGATGAACAGTACAAGGAAAAGGCGATGCAGGCAACCTACGATCTGCAGCATGGCAACAGAGGTTACCAGGCCTTGTGGAATCATATCATCAAGGTTTCTGTGGATGATCTGAAGAAAAATTACAAGCGGTTAAATGTTTCTTTTGAATTGTGGAAGGGTGAGAGTGATGCACAGCCCTATATTCCGGAAATGGTACGTCGTATGAAGGATGGCGGATACGCGTATATCAGTGAGGGTGCGCTGGTGGTAGATGTCAAAGAGGAAACAGATACGAAGGAAATCCCGCCTTGCATGATACTGAAATCAGACGGTGCATCTCTCTATAATACGACAGATCTGGCAACGATCGTACAGCGTATGGAGTCCTATAATCCGAATGAGATCATCTATGTGGTGGACAAGCGTCAGGAACTCTACTTTACACAGGTATTCCGCTGTGCGAAAAAGACCGGTATTGTCGGACCGGATACAAAGCTGTTTTTCCTCGGTTTCGGAACAATGAACGGAAAGGATGGCAAGCCCTTTAAGACAAGACAGGGCGGTGTCATGCGTCTCGAGACATTGCTTTCGGATATTGAGGAGAAAATGTATGAAAAGATCGTCTCCAATCAGGATGAGAACAAGACGATGGATGACGAGGAGGCGCATAAAGTAGCAGCACAGATCGCGCTGTCAGCGATCAAGTACGGAGATCTGTCCAATCAGGCATCCAAGGACTATGTTTTTGATGTTGATCGGTTTACCTCGTTCGAAGGGAATACCGGACCTTATATCCTATACACGATCGTCCGTATCAAATCCATCCTGAATAAGTATGTGCAGGCAGGGAATAGTCTGAATGGAATCTATGTGGGTGAGGCACACTCTGAGAGTGAGAAGGCATTGCAGTTGGAGCTGGCTAAGTTTAACGGCGTGGTCGAGTCTGCGTTCGCAGAGCTGGCACCGCACAGAATCTGTGCATACATTTATGACCTGTCAAATGCACTGAATCATTTTTACCATGAGACAAAGATCCTTGCGGAGACAGATGCTGCCTTGCAGAAATCTTACATTGCGCTTCTGGATCTGACCCGCGGTGTGCTTGAGGTATGTATTGAGATTTTAGGATTTTCTGCACCCGACCGGATGTAGTAAATATATTTTTAGGATTTAACAGTAGAAAGAAGGAAGAAAAATGACTAAAATTGACATCGTATCCGGCTTTTTAGGAGCCGGTAAGACAACCTTTATTAAAAAAATGCTGGAGGAGGTATTCCGGGGACAAAAGGTCGTGCTGATCGAGAATGAATTTGGAGAGATCGGTATTGACGGTGGATTTTTAAAAGATGCCGGAATCGAGATCACAGAGATGAATTCCGGTTGTATCTGTTGTTCGCTGGTGGGAGATTTCGGAAAGAACCTGAATGAAGTCATCGAGAAATTTCATCCCGACCGGATTCTGATCGAGCCTTCAGGCGTGGGAAAGCTTTCCGATGTCATGAAGTCTGTCATAGATGTTGAAAAGACACATGATGTAGTATTAAACGGTCTGATCACGGTGGTAAATGCGACGAAGGCGAGCAAGCAGATGAAGGCATTTGGCGAGTTTTTCAACAATCAGATCGAGTATGCGACAACGATCATTTTAAGCCGTAGTCAGAATGCGACACCTCAGCAGTTGGAGCTGTGTGTGAAGCAGATGCAGGCATTAAACAGCAAGGCTGCCATTATCACGACTCCCTGGGACCAGATTTCCGGTGAGGCGATGCTGAAGGTCATTGAGGGACAGGATTCCCTCGAGATGAAGCTGATGGCGGAAGAGCATGCAAAGCATGAGCACCACCATCATGATCATGACCACGAGGATCATGACCACGATCATGATGAGGAGTGCGGCTGCGGACATGACCATCATGACCACGACCATCACGACCACGATCACGAGGATCATCACCATCATGACCATCATGACCATCATGACCATCGTGACCATGAGTCTCATGATCACCATGATCACGAGCATCACTACGATGAAAATGGTGTATGTTCCTGCGGACATCATCACGATCATGACGGTCATCATCACCATGCGGATGATGTGTTTACAAGCTGGGGAAAAGAGACACCACGCAAATATGCAAAGGCAGAAATCGAGAGTATCTTAAAGACGCTCAGCGATGATGAGTTTTATGGCACGATCCTGCGTGCGAAGGGCATGGTTGAGAATGTGGAAGGCGGATGGATCTATTTTGATATGGTTCCCGGCGAATATGAGTTGCGCGAAGGTGAGCCGGACTACACGGGCAGATTGTGTGTCATAGGATGTGATCTGAAAGAGGATGAGTTAGAGCATCTGTTTCTGCTGGCATAAGGAGATGAGAGAAGCATGGAAGAAATACCTGTATATTTATTTACCGGATTTATGGACAGCGGAAAGACCTCGCTTATTTCCGAGACGCTGTTTGAAAATGAGTTTGGCAAGGATGCAAAGACGCTGATCATTCTGTGCGAGGACGGCGACGTAGAGTTGGACGAGGGCAGGCTGGCAACGATTGGTGCAAGCCTTGTCATGATCGATGATGTGAGTCAGATCACAAGAGAGAAATTTCACGAGCTGCATACACAGTACCGCCCGGATCAGGTGTTTATCGAGTACAACGGTACATGGGAACTGGCACCGCTGCTGGATCTGGATGCACCGGACGGCTGGACGATCGTGCAGACACTCACGACTGTGGATGCCACGACCTATGAGATGTACCTGAACAATATGCGGACCATGATGCTGGAGCAGTTTTTTATCTCGGATGTGGTGATCTTTAACCGCTGTGATGACGAGACACCGAAGGCCAAATTCCGTCGCAGTGTCAAGGCGAAGAACCGCAAGGCACAGATCGTGTATGAACGTGCGAACGGATCGATTGATGAAAATTATGACGAGGAGCTGCCCTATGATATTAATGCGGACTTCCTTGACATCTCTGATGCCGACTACGGCATTTTTTACCTGGATGTGATGGACAATCCGAAAAAATATGTGGGCAAGAAGGTCAGATATCTGGCACTTGTTTACAATCCCAAGGGCAAACTGAAAAGTGACGTATTTGTGGCAGGACGCTTTGCGATGACCTGCTGTGTGGAGGATATCCAGTTTGTGGGCATCAAGTGCAAATACGAAAAAGCAGATAGTATCGAACACCGCTCCTGGGTATGGGTGACAGCGGAGATCGCCTATGAGTTTGCAATGGAGTATAAGGGAAAAGGTCCGGTGCTTCATGCCATTGAGGTGACACCTGCCAAAAAACCGGAGGATGAGCTCGTCTATTTCTCATAGACCGGAGGAAGAAACCGTTTCACCGTGTATTCGTAATTGTGAGACAAAAAGGAGAGCATATGGCAATCGAAGATTACAGTGCTGCAAAAAAACTGGCGCAAAAGGCATCGCGGGCGGCTGTATCAAACGGCGAATACCCGTATCTGCCGGCACTCGACGAGTTTGTTTCCAGAGATGAAATCTGCGGAGAGCAGCCGCTCGGTATTGTGGATATTCCGCTGGATAAAATTGCCGGGACAAAGACATCGGGGCGAAAAAATTCTTTTGCAAATAATTTTATGCCGTTGATGGGTGAAGATACCGAGTTCGCCCTCAAGTGGAGTAATCTCTATGAGGCGCAGATGAATGAAGGTATCAGGGATCCGATCCTTGCCTATGAATATATGACGCGCTATTATGTCCAGGAGGGCAACAAGCGTGTCAGTGTCCTGAAATATGTGGAGGCGGCAAGTATCACGGCGAATGTGATCCGGCTGCTGCCCAAAAAGACGGATGATATCGAGAGCCGCATCTACTATGAGTATGTGGATTTCTACGAGGCGTCCAGACTCTGCATGATCGATTTTTCCACGGAGGGAGCCTATGAGGAGCTTTGCAGCTTTTACGGAAAGGCGTGGAAGCAGCCGTGGGAGGAGGATGAAAGACAGCAGCTGCGCAGTGATTTCTCGCGCTTCGAGCAGTTGTTTCTGGAGAAGGGCGGTCAACACTTAAAGGTGACAGCCGGGGATGCATTTCTCGTATATCTGCGTGTGTATGGACGCAGGGAACTTCCGTTCCGCTCAAATGATGATCTGAAAAATGAGATTGACCGCATTTGGCGCGAATTCCTGACGCAGGCGCAGGACCGCTCCATGAAGCTTTTACTTGAGCCGACCGAGCAACCGAGTGTTTCACTGATCAAGCGCATGTCGTTTCTGAACGGAACGTCAAACCGCACATTAAAGGTGGGCTTTATCTACGGGAAGACACCGAAAACATCTGCGTGGACCTATGCACATGAACTCGGCAGATTATATCTGGAGGAAGTGTTCGGTGATCAGATTCAGACAAAAACCTACTACCATGCGGAGTATCAGTTTTCACCAATGGATGTATTGGAGCAGGCGGTCAGCGATGGCAACCAGATCGTCTTTACGACGATTCCCTACCTGAGTGCCGCGAGTCTGAAGGCGGCTGTGGCACATCCGGAGGTCAAAATTTTAAACTGTTCCACAAATTCGACCTATAACAGTATCCGCACCTATTATTGCCGAATGTATGAAACAAAATTTCTGCTCGGACTGATCGCAGGCTCGCTTGCAGGCGGGGAGCGGATCGGGTATATTGCAGATTACCCGATCTTCAGTACGATCTCCAATATCAATGCGTTTGCGCTGGGTGCAAAAATGGTCAACCCGAAAGCAAAAATACAGCTTACATGGTCTTCACTCAAGGGAGATATGCAGCCGACAGAGCGTTTGGATTCGGACATCCGTTTTATTTCAGATAAGGACTTTATTGTGCCGGAACACCCCAGCCGCCGTTTTGGTCTGTATGAGCGAGAGGGAGAGGAACTGACAAGCATAGCGACGACTGTCTGCCATTGGGGGAAGTTCTACGAGCAGATCATACAGGGAATTCGAAACGATACTTGGAAGGCCGATACCAATGCGAACAAAAACCGTGCCATTAATTACTGGTGGGGAATGTCGGCAGGAGTGACAGAACTGATCTGTTCCGGAAAACTGTCAACGGAAACGAAACGATTGGTGTCATTGATGACAGAACTGATCAAAAAAGGGCATTTTAAACCGTTTGACACGGTACTGATCGACAATGAGGGAACACTCCGTCAGGAGGCGGGTGTTCATATGAGTCACAAGGATATTGTAAAGATGGACTGGCTGTTGGAAAACGTGGAGGGAAAGGTGCCTGCTTTTGGTGAACTCAAGGAGGAAGCATTGCCGTTAGTATTACTTCAGGGAGATGTTTCACAGGACGATGATCAGTAGTCAGGTTACCGGGAGAGAACTGTTATGAAAATATTGACATTGGCAGATGTGGAGTCAAAGGGACTCTGGGAGCATCTGGACAGGGATTATCTGCGAAGTATTGACCTGATACTTGCGGCGGGTGATCTGAAACCGGATTATCTGGAGTATTTGGGACTGTATTCGCGGGCAGACATTTTGCACGTATACGGAAATCATGACCGGACACATGGAAAACGCAGCCCCGGCGGCTGTATCTGTGTGGAGGATATGATCTATAACTACAGAGGGATCCGTGTCCTCGGACTTGGTGGCAGCATCCGTTATAAACCGGGACCGGATCAGTATACGGAGCAGGAGATGGAGCGGCGGATAAAAAAGCTGCGCCGGCAGTTGAAAAAAAACGGAGGCTTTGATATTCTTCTGACTCACTCTCCGGCAAGAGGGTTGGGAGATGCGGAGGACCCGACACACCTGGGCTTTGAGTGTCTGAAAAAGCTTCTGGATGACTATCAGCCGAAATATATGGTTCACGGACATGTGCATATGAATTACGGCGTGAACCGTGAGCGCATCAATTCCTACGGTGCTACAACGATCATCAACGCTTACGAGAAATATGAGTTTGAATTTTAAAAAATGTGACATTTTTTCAAGGAAAATCAGAAATTCCGTTGAAAAAAATGTCACATTATTTTATTATAGTAGTAATATGCCGTTGCAAGGCATAAATAGAAACAGATCTCGCGATAAGTGGATTGGATGAATGGAGGAAAAAGTATGTACCCGATCGTGAAGAAAGAGATTTTGGCCGATAAGATCTTCCTGATGGAAGTGAAGGCAGAGCGCTGTGCAAAGTCCTGCCTGCCTGGTCAGTTCGTAATTGTGAAGACAGATGAGAAGGGAGAGCGCATTCCCCTGACGATCTGTGATTATGACAGAGAATCCGGAACGGTAACGATTGTCGTTCAGGCTGTCGGAGCGTCTACCGAGCGCATGCTCAGAGACATTGACACTATGGAGGCATTCCAGGACTTTGTCGGACCTTTGGGTTGTCCTTCCGAGCTTTGCATGGAAGAAAATTTAGAGGAGACAAAGAAGAAAAAGATCGTATTTATTGCCGGTGGACTCGGAACCGCTCCGGTATACCCGCAGGTGAAATGGCTGCATGAGCATGGCGTGGAAGCGGATGTCATCATGGGTTCCCGGACCAAGGATCTGCTGTTCTACATGGACGAGATGAAAGCGGTTTCCAAGAACTGTTATATCTGTACAGATGACGGCAGCTTTGGTTTCCATGGGGTTGGAACCGCACAGTTGCAGGCGCTGTATGATGAGGGTGTAACCTATGATCATTGTGTAGCGATCGGACCCATGATCATGATGAAATTTGTATGCATTCTGACAAAGAAGCTGAATCTTCCCACCATCGTTTCCATGAATCCGATCATGGTAGACGGAACCGGTATGTGTGGTGCCTGCCGTCTTGTTGTAGGAGATCAGGTGAAATTTGCGTGCGTAGACGGACCGGAGTTTGACGGACATCTGGTTGATTTTGATCAGGCGATGAAGAGAATGCAGCAGTACAAGACCGAGGAAGGCAGAGCAAAGCTCGCCTTAGAGGAGGGGGATACCCATCACGGCGGCTGCGGACATTGTGGAGGTGACAAGTAATGGAAGGAATGACAAGAGTACCTATTCGTGAGCAGGACCCGAAGGTGCGTGCTACGAATTTTGAGGAAGTATGTTTAGGATATAACGAGGAGGAAGCAGTCGAGGAGGCAAAGCGTTGCCTGAACTGTAAGAATCCTTTGTGCGTGCAGGGATGTCCCGTATCGATCAACATCCCCGCATTTATTCAGAAGGTTAAGGAGCGCCAGTTTGAGGAGGCTTATCAGATCATCAGCGAGTCCTCTGCTCTTCCGGCTGTGTGTGGTCGTGTATGTCCCCAGGAAAGCCAGTGTGAGGGTAAATGTATCCGCGGCATCAAGGGTGAGCCGGTATCTATCGGAAAGCTGGAGCGTTTTGTGGCTGACTGGGCAAGAGAAAATGGAATCAAGCCGAAAAAGGCAGAAAAGATGAACGGTCACAAGGTTGCCGTGATCGGTTCCGGCCCGGCGGGTCTGACCTGTGCCGGAGATCTGGCAAAGCTCGGTTATGAGGTGACGATCTTTGAGGCTCTGCACGAGGCAGGCGGTGTGCTCAGCTACGGTATTCCGGAATTCCGTTTGCCAAAGACAAAGGTTGTGGCCGCAGAGGTAGAAAACGTAAAATCACTGGGCGTAAAGATCGAGACAAACGTTGTGATCGGAAAGTCCACAACGATTGATGAGCTGATCGAGAAAGAGGGATTTGAGGCTGTATTTATCGGCTCCGGTGCAGGACTCCCGAGATTTATGGGTATCCCCGGCGAGCAGGCAAACGGTGTGTTCTCTGCCAATGAGTTCCTCACCAGAAATAATCTGATGAAGGCATTTATGGAAGGATACGATACCCCTATCAGCCGTGGCAAGAAGGTTGTTGTTGTCGGTGGCGGTAATGTGGCAATGGATGCAGCCAGAACAGCACTTCGTCTCGGCGCAGAGGTTCATGTTGTTTACCGTCGCGGTGAGGCTGAGCTTCCTGCCCGTGTGGAGGAGGTTCACCACGCAAAGGAGGAAGGTATCATCTTTGATCTGCTCCAGAATCCGACCGAAATCCTCGTGGACGAGAACGGATGGGTAAAGGGTATCCGCATTATCAAGATGGAGCTTGGCGAGCCGGATGCGTCCGGAAGAAGAAGCCCTGTTGAGATTCCCGGTTCTGAGTATGAGATTGAGGCAGATACTGTGATCATGTCACTCGGTACGTCTCCGAATCCTTTGATTTCTTCTACAACAAAAGGACTTGAGATCAACCGCAGAAAATGTATTGTAGCTACTGAGGATACCGGAGCAACTTCAAAAGAGGGTGTATATGCCGGTGGCGACGCAGTGACCGGTGCTGCGACAGTGATCCTTGCAATGGGGGCAGGAAAAGCAGCGGCAAAGGGTATTGATGAGTATTTATCTGCAAAATAAAAGGAGGATGTTTAAATGAAAAAAGCATGGGAAACATGGACAAGCGTCAGTCTTGTGATCCGTATTTTGATCGGTCTGATCATTGGTGCGCTTCTGGGACTGGTTGTACCGCAGGCAACAGCGATCGGTATTTTAGGAGATATTTTTGTGGGTGCATTGAAGGCGATCGCACCGCTTTTGGTATTTTTCCTGGTTATCAGTTCGCTCAGTAATGCGACAAACAGTCATGGTGGTGTCATTCGTACGGTCATTATTCTGTATATGTTCAGTACGTTTCTGGCAGCCTTTATTGCTGTTTTTGCCAGCAAACTGTTCCCGGTAGAGATGGTCCTGGTAGATGCCGTGACCGATACTGCTGCACCACAGGGTGTTGTTGAGGTATTAAAAAATCTCTTGCTGAATGTTGTTTCAAATCCGATTTCTTCTCTGGCAAATGCAAACTATGTTGGAATCCTTGCATGGGCCGTACTGATCGGACTCGCATTTAAAGCTGCAAATGATGCGACAAAGAAAGTCCTGAATGATATTTCTACAGGCTTGTCACAGGTTGTTACGTGGATCATCAATCTGGCACCGTTTGGAATTCTTGGCCTGGTATTTACGACTGTTTCGCAGAATGGTATGGATATCTTTACCTCTTACGGAAAGCTTTTGCTTGTGTTAGTCGGATGTATGTTGTTTATCTACTTTGTTACAAATCCGATTCTCGTATTCTGGTGCATCAGAAAGAATCCGTATCCGCTCATCTTCAAGTGTCTGAAAAAGAGTGCGATCACCGCATTCTTTACACGCAGTTCTGCTGCAAACATTCCTGTCAACATGAAGGCATGCGAGGAGTTCGGACTGGACAAGGATACCTACTCCGTAACGATCCCGCTCGGCGCAACGATCAATATGGATGGAGCAGCGATTACGATCACTGTCATGACAATGGCAACTGCAGCGACACTTGGAATCGGTGTGGATATTCCTTCTGCGATCATCCTCAGTATTCTTGCTGCATTGTCTGCATGCGGTGCTTCCGGTGTGGCAGGTGGTTCCCTTCTGCTGATCCCGCTTGCATGTTCACTGTTCGGTATTTCGGATGCGATTGCATATCAGGTAGTAGCGGTTGGATTTATCATCGGTGTTGTACAGGATTCTGTTGAGACAGCACTGAATTCTTCTTCTGATCTGTTGCTTTCTGCGGCGGCTGAGATGCGTCAGTGGAGACTGAACGGAAAAGAAATCAAATTCTAATTTAGATTTTTGAAAGAAGTATGGTAGAGAAAAAAGAGACGTATTTGAGGCGATTTTGCCCGTCCGAGCTTGACGAGGGGGGAACGAGGTCTGGGATGACCTCGGATTTGACCCGACCGAAGCGAAGCGTAGAAAAGGGCAATCGAGCATCAAATATGTCTCTTTTTCAGTATATATTTACTTTTCTAGAATACATTCCATCAGTTTGTCGTTCATCGAAGGACTCATGATGCAGAAGCGGATGTAGCGGTCATCGAGGAACGGAAAGGTTGAGCAGTCGCGGATCATCATGCAGCGACGGATCGCTTTGTCAAACAGCGCTTCACTCGTCTGATCTTCCCGCAGGAGCTTGACCAGCAGAAAGTTTGCGGACGGCTCATACACTTTGTAGTCCGGGTGGGCAGACAACATATTGTACATTCGTGTGCGCTCAGAAGAGATGAGTGCACGTGTCTTTTCTATATACTCATGATCGGTGAACATGATCTCACCTGCGATCGCAGCAAGTGAACTGATGCTCCAAGGGTTTTGCCGGGTGCTCAGATTTTTTAAGAGGTCGCGGTTTCCGGTTACAGCATAGCCGAGGCGCAGACCCGGAGCGGCAAAAAATTTGCTTGTACCGCGGAGGATGATCAGGTTGTCATAATATTTTGTAAGAGGGATCGCGGTCACTTTGTCCACGTCTGCCGCAAACTCCACGTATGTCTCATCGATCATTACAAAAATGCCATGTTCCTTGCAGGCATCGAGAATGCGCCTCATCTGGCGTCCGGTGATACATGTGCTGGTAGGATTGTTCGGATTGCAGATGACGAGCATGTCGATGGATTCGTTCAGTTTAGCGATGAAATCGTCCGACTGTATCTTGAAGCCGTCTGCCTCACGTAGCGGGTAGTAGATCGTTGTGCCGCCGCCCAGCTTAACCTCACGCTCATATTCTGAATAGGTGGGACCAATGATCATTGCCTTTTTTGGATGCTCGATCTGGATGATGAGGGAGATCAGCTCGGTAGAACCGTTGCCCACAAGGATGTTTCCCATATCTGCGCCGACATACCCGGCAATACAGCTGCGAAGGGAGGAATATTCCCTGTCAGGGTAGGTCGTGATGGCATCTACGTGTGCAGCCAATGTTTCGCGCAGCTTTGGAGAGATGCCAAGAGGATTGACATTGGCAGAAAAACTGGTAATGTCCTCTTTTCGGATGTTGTATATTTTTTCAATTTTTTCTAAATCGCTTCCATGAAAGTGTTCTTTTTGTTTCATCATGATTTCCAAACCTCCTAAACGAAAAACAATTGCTATCAGCTACTAAATATAGTATAATATTACTCGATAGTATACCATAACTACGAATAAATTCAACTAATAAAAGCAGGTAATGTCGTGTACAAAAGAATTGAGGAACTGGCAGAGGGAAAAGTACATACCGTTTTACCGATACTCTCGTTTACACCGGATCAGGTTCGTCTGGAACCGGTTGAGGGTGGTACTATGGCCGGAAGCTTTACGATCACAAGTATTAATAAGGTTCCGATGAAAGGCATCGTCTACTCCACAGATCTTCGTATGGAAATTAAAAATTCGCAGTTTCAAGGGGAAAACGTGCAGATCCGCTATGAGTTTCGCGGAAATTACATGCAAGAGGGCGATGTCGCTACCGGGGAGTTTTTCATTATCAGCAATGGGGGCGAGTATAATTTGTCGTGGTCGGTGGCAGTCAAGCGGCTGTACGCCGAGACTTCCATTGGGCGGATTGCGGATTTGGAAGATTTTGTCCGGCTGTATCGTGTAAACTGGAGAGAGAGCGTGCATGTGTTTTCTGCCCCCGGTTTTAAAAAGCTGCTTCACAGTCCAAATGAGAGTTTATACTATAAGTTGCTGTCTGCCAAGCCTGTGATGCGGGAAAATATGGAAGAATTTCTAGTGGCTTGCGGAAGAAAAGGACGTGTGTCATTTGCGTTGTCAGAGAAGTCGGCAGAGTACCTGCAGTTGTCTGAGACTGTGGAGGAATCAGTCACGATCACTCTCAGCGACTGGGGCTATATGCAGATATCGGTCACTTGTGATGCGGACTTCATATCACTGGAAAAGGATATGCTTACAACCGATGATTTTAACGGCGATCATCTGCAGTTTCGTTATCGGATCTATCCGGAGCGGATGCATGCCGGAAAGAATTATGCAAGGCTGACGTTCTGTAATCTTTTACAGCAGGAAACATTTGAGATCACGGCGACGAAGCGTGCCGTCATAGATCTGGAGCGTGATGATCGTCGCAGGCTGGCTGCAGAAAATTTGGGAATGGCGCGTGATTATGAGCAGTTCCTTGCGGGAGGTCTTGTGCTTGGCGAGTGGGCAAGGCGGACGACGGCACTTTTGCGCAGACGACGTGAGATGGGAGAAAACTCTGAAATGGATCTGCTCTGGTGCGCGTATGCGTATCTTTTGAACCGACAGAATCAGGAGGCTGCATGGATCCTGGATGAGTATCGCCACAGCCGCAGCGCAGGTGAGGATCGGGAGTGGGCGTTTTTCCTGTATCTGTGTACGATCACGGAAAAAGAACAGACGCTCTTAGACAAGCTGTATCAGAAAATTCGTGAGATCTACCGTGTAAATCATGAAGATGTGTGGATGCGTTTTATCATCATGCAGATTGCGGATCATTCGCCGGAGATGTCCGGAAAACAGCTGCGGTTGCTGGAACAGTGGTTTATGCAGGGCATGGCGAGTCCGTTTCTCTATGCCAGAGCTGCCGATATCTACGTGCGGGAGCCATATTTGCTTCTGTCGCTGGGACGCTTTGAACTGCATGTGCTGAAATGGATCTGCAAAAACGGACAGCTGACCAGAGATCTGGCGGAGCAGATCGTGCGCCGTGCGATCAGTGTCCGCAGTTATACACACATTCTGGATGAGATACTGGCGGCATGCTATGAGGCATTTCCGCAGGAGGAGATGCTGGGAGGGCTATGTGCGTACCGGATCAAGGGACAGCGGTTTGGAATAAAGATGCATGCGTGGTACGAACTGGCAATTGAACATGATCTGCAGATCACAGGACTCTATGAGGCATTTATGGCATCGCTGGATCCCAGAGAGATCCGGCAGCTTCCCAAATCCGTACAGCTTTATTTTCAGTATAACAATCACCTGACATACCGCCAGAAGGCAGTGCTCTATGTAAATATCATTGCAAACAGGGAAAGTCAGCCCGCTGTCTATGATCGCTACCGGCAGATCATGCAGGATTTTGCACAGAGTGAGATATTGGCGGGACATATTGATGACAATCTGGCGGTTGTCTATGCACATGTGTTGGAACAGATGCCGCTGACAGATGAACTTGCACGTGCACTGGCGCGGATTTTGTATACAAATAAATTTACCTGTCTGGAAGAGCCGGTCACACATGTGGTTGTACAGCAGGAGAACTTAAAACAGCCGCAGATTTACCCTGTGACAGGGCATCAGGCGTATTTCCCGGTCTATCCGGGCAACTATGTCATTTTGCTTCAGGATGCTCATGGCAGGCGCTATGCACTGTCATCAGGCACGCAGATGGAACGTCTGATGAACCCGGGACGTTACATTCGCAAATGTCTGGAGCTTGCGCCGGAGGAATTGCCGTATGTGCTCCATCACATGGGCGGCAAAACAAAGCTACTGCATATGGATGCACGCATGGCAGGCTTTGCGCGTACGCTCGTCCGTTCGGATGCAGTCTCAGATGAGTGCAAGAGCCGGATCAGTCCGGGGTTTCTGGAATATTGCCGTGGAGAGGGCTCTGCGGATGATATCCGGGATTATGTGTTAAAAACTGATTTTGGAAGATTGGAGCGCAGTGCACGTGATCGATATCTGGAGTCCATGATCCAGCTTCATATGTATAAGGAAGCATGGGCATTTCTTGAGCAGTATGGAGTGGAAAAGCTGCCCACCGAAGCCCTTGCACAGATCGTGCTGGCACAGCTTCAGGCGCAGGAGATGCAGGAGGATGAGCATTTGCTCTTTTTCGCGATCCAGTGTTTTTTGCGGGGCTGCAAGGAGCGTACGATACTCGAATACCTGTGCAGCTACTATCAGGGACCGACGAGCCGTATGGTGGAAATCTGGCGGGAAGCTGTGGGAAAGCAGATCGCAGTGTCTGACTTTGAGGAACGCCTGCTCATTCAAATGGTTTTTTCTACTGCATTTACGCCCGATGTGCAGAATGTGTTTTCTGATTACTGTAATCATCAGGGCAGGGAGCAGGTGCGCATGGCATATCTGACTTATTTTGCTTATGAAGTCTTTGTTAATGAGATGGTGGTGGAACCGGAACTCTATGTGTATCTGGAACAGGCGACACTCTCAAACCGCAGGGCGAACAAATATCTGCGACTGGCTCTCTTAAAGCATTATATTTCCTGTGAGGTGCTGACTTCCGAACAGGAGCGGTTTGTGGATGAACTAGTGGATGAGTATATTGAGAAGAAGCAGTATTTTGCATGTTTTTTGCAGCTGCCTGTTAGGCAGCTTGTGCGCCATCACCTCTATGATGTGTGCGTGGTGGAATACCGTTCCGCGGTGACGGATTCTGAGGTGTGGCTGAATTACCGCGTCAGCGGGGAGAGCCGAGGCTTTGAAACGGTAGAATTGAAGCCCGCACTTGCAGGCATTTACCTGTGGAATGTCCGGTTGGCAGGCGGACAACAGCTGGAATATTACATCTCTGAGAAAAGCGAGCGTATGGAGAATATTACGGAGAGTCATCTTGTGGAACTTCCGGTGTATGATATACCGCAGAACCGACATACGAGACTGACGCAAATGCTCGAATCGGTGCAGGATGGCGAGGCAGATCAGCTACAAAAACAGATGGAGCAGTATCGGGCATATGACAGCCTGACAACACGTCTGTTCCGGGTAATCTGACACAAGTGTTTATGAGGGTATGTTATGGCAGAGGATACTGGTAAAAAAATATATATAGGGATCGATCTGGATGGCAATGTGGCGATGGTGAGCTTTTCCTATGCGGGCTACGAGCCGGAGACGGTAAGCCCGCAGGCCGGCAGTGAGATTTTTGCGATCCCGCTTGCGATCTGCCTGAAAAAAAATGGCGGATGGGCATATGGCGAGGAGGCGCGTCGTGTTGCCAAGTCAGGGCTCGGGCAATGTGAGGACCATCTGCTGGAGCGCGCTCTCCGCGGGGAGCAGATTCAAATGGGTGAAAGCCTTTTTACGCTCACAGATCTTCTGGCAATGTTTTTAAAGAAAATGGTGACAATGGCAGGCAGGCTGGGTCCGCTTGTTTCGCTGGCCTGTCTGGTCATTACGACGCGCAGACTGGATGTTCCGATGATCCGTTTGTTGCAGGAGTGTGTAAAAGCAATGCAGTTGCCGGAGAACGCAGTGCATTTCATGGATCATAAGGAGAGCTTCTTTTATTACGGGAGCAATCAGCCACCGGAGTTTTCTTCCCATGACATGGGCTTGTTTGAATACTGCGGCGGGCAGATGCAGTTCTGGTGTCTGGAGCGTGAAAAAGAGTCCAGACCCCAGCTCCTTTCTGTTCGCGAGGAGCGCTATAGCTTTGAAGCAGGGCAGGCAGACGAGGTGTTTGCGCGGATCATCCCGCAAGCCTTCGGAAAGCAGATCATCACAACCGTTTATCTGGTTGGTGATGGGTTTGAAAATGGCTGGATGAAGCAGTCTTTACAGCTTCTCTGTCAGGGACGTCGTGTTTTTCTGGGAAAGAATCTGTTCTCCAAGGGTGCATGCTATGCTGCGATGAGAATGGATGACACGAGACCGCAGAGGTTTGTGTACATCGGGGAGCATGAGATGAAGTGTAATGTAAGTTTAAAGGTGTACGAGCGGGGAAATCTGTCATTTTATACGCTGGTCACTGCCGGTGTGCCATGGTTTGAGGCACAGGGAAGTTGTGAGGTGGTGATCGACGGAGCGCCCGCGATCGATTTCTGGATCCAGCAGCCAAACAGTCGGGAAGCGCGGATTGAGACGGTGGCGCTTCGTGCATTGCCGGAGCGGGAAAACCGAACAACGCGCATGCTCATTGATGCCGTTCCGAAATCTGATCGCGAGGTGCTGGTGACACTGACTGATATCGGACTGGGCGAGCTGGTGCCGGGCACGGGAAAAAAATGGGAATATGAATTGCAGTTATAGTTTTCAACCAAAGAATTGATAACAGTGACAGAGGCGGACGATGGGACAGTTGATTTTATGTAAAAGTCCTAGGGCAAAAGCCCCCTTTTACATTGAGAGCGGAAAAGTAAATATTTATTCGCTGGAAGAACTGATGTACTTTGTGCAATCAGTGCGTTTTGTAGCCCGGGACGATTTCATGAAACCGGAGTTTATTGACTGGGTGGAGAAGGAAATCGGGATGAAAGAGCTGGCAGAGATGCTGCGGGAGAAGCTTTTGGCAAGTAGCGGACTGAAGGATTTCTTTCTGCCGATCGAGGCGGCAAACGGGTATCTTACGACGAGTGAATTGCAGATCCTGAATGTGCAGCTGCAAAAGTATGACCACATGAGCGGTTTGGAGGCAAAAAAGTTCTATGCCGATCAATTGATGCATCAGGAAAAATATGTGCAGGCGATTATAGCATACCGACGGCTGCTGCAGGATCCGTCGGTGATTTCAGAGCAGGGGCATGTGGCAGGAGATATCTGGAGCAATCTTGGCTGTGCGTATGCCAAAATGCAGGATTTTGCAGAGGCAGTGGAGTGTTTTGCCAGAGGGTTTATGCTCAACCACCGGATAGAAACTTTGCAGGAGGCGGTGGATGCGGCGTATCTGTCCGGAGAACAGAAACTGCTGGACGGACTGGTGATGCGGTTCAGGACAAATGCTGCCCAGATCGCAGCAGAGCGTGCACATATGGAACAGCTTTTACAGCAGACGATAGCAGGAGCAGGCGAAAGAAGCTTTCATGAGCAGCAGCTTTCGCAGTGGCTTCAGACATACTCAGACCAGTGTGAGGATTAGACAGATGGGATTTTTGAGACGGTTTTTTTTTCAAAAAAAGGGGTCAGAAAATGGGCAGGATGTGGCAGAAGAGTTGTACCCGGAGGAGATGGAGTCGGATCAGCGTAAGATTGGTCACTATGTGTTGGATCATTGTGAGCAGATCATAGAGTCTGCGAGAGAGCTCGGTGAGGAAAAAAAGGAGTATGATATTGTCACAAGCTATCTGAAGGATATTGAGTTTCTCACGGATCTTCCGGAAGAGCAGAAAGCACCGATCCGTGATGTGGCAGAAAATATCCTGAAGCTCAATGAGCAGCGCGATCAGTATCTGCAAATGTCAAAAAAGATATCAGATGCACAATATGTGATGTTGGAACAGATGGAACAGGATATTCCGGATGTGGTTCAAAGGATGCGGGAGAACGAGGCATATCAGGCGACGATCAAGCATGACATGGCATATCTGGAAGGTGAAAAAATGCAGTGGACGCTCCTGCGCAGCGAGCTTTTACATGAGAAATATGTGTTGCGCATAGCTTCCTGCATTGTGTTTTCCGCATTTTTTCTATTACTGATCCTTCTGCTCGTGTTACAGGCAGGTTTTTCGGTAGATATCACATGGGGGTGGATCGTGCTGGCGGCATTGGCTGCGGGTGGCGGTTTTTATATATTTGTGCGTTATCAGAATGCTGCCACGGGCATCGTGAGAGCTGAGATGAACGCCAACCATGCGATCTCTCTTTTGAATAAGACCAAGATTAAATATGTCAATATCACAAATGCGGTGGACTATGCATGCGAAAAATATCATGTAAAGAATGTAAGGGATCTCGAGTATCAATGGCAACAGTATCTGGAGGAGGTACGCAGGAAGGAGCGTTATATGCGTACCAACGATGATCTGGCCTATTACAACAAGAAGCTGGTCACGCTGTTGGAGGAGTATCGACTCTATGATGCAAAAGTCTGGGTGGATCAGCCGTTTGCTCTGGTCAATTCCGGAGAAATGTCTGAGATGAAGCACAATCTGCTCGTTCGCAGACAGAAGCTGCGCGCCCGCATCCAGTACAATGCAAATGTTGTGGAGACGGAACGGGCACAGATCGACCGCCTGATGGCACTTCATCCCGAGTACGAAGATGAAATACGCGGGATCATCCAGTCGGTGGATAAGTTGTCAGTAGGAGAATGAAAGAGGAGAGAAGAAATGAGTGAGCAGCATACACATATTTTAGAGGACGGAACCGTCATTACACACAGCCATGACCATGGACACACACATGACCCTAAGGAGGTGCGTGCGATCGTGAACCGTCTCGCGAAAGCGATCGGACATCTGGAGTCTGTGAAACATATGGTAGAGGAGGGCAGGGACTGTACGGAGGTGCTGATCCAGCTGGCGGCAGTGAAGGCTGCCATAGGAAATACCGGAAAACTGATCCTAAAACAACATATCTCTCATTGTATCGTGGATGCGGTGGAAACGGGGGATGATGAAGCAATCGAGAAACTGAATCAGGCAATCGACCGGTTATTGTAAAATTTTGTTAAAAAATTATCAAAATATACTTAACATTTAAAGAAAAAAGGTCTATAATAAGTAAGCATTTTGTGCTTGTATAAAATTATAAAAGACCAGACTTTTGGTCGAAAGGAGCAACAGTTATGAATCTCATACCATTCCTTATCTGCTTCCCGTTTGTGGTGGCTATTTTTATGTATCTCATAAGGAATAACAAAATTCGTAACGGCGTGGCATACGCATCACTTGCCGTAATCATGGCAGCGGTGATCTGGCTGCTTGTGGAATTCATCTCGCACGGCGCACAGGGAGTGCCGATTCTCGTGGAGAACGAGTTTGTGGAGATGGCGATCCTGATCGCGGAAGTGGGCCTGATGTTCCTCGTCGTTTATCAGTGCTTTGTGCACAGAAAATATCTGATCAGTCTGCTGTCAGTCGTGCAGACACTTCTGATCATCTGGGTCGAGCATTTCGGGCCGGAGATTACAGAGACACCGCAGATGCTTGTGGATCGTCTCTCTATACTGATGATCGTTATCGTGGCATTTATCGGAGGTATGATCACCATCTATGCGGTCGGTTACATGCACGGCTATCATCACTATCACACGGAGTTTCCTGATCGCAGATACTATTTTTTTGCGCTGATCTTTGTGTTTTTGGGTGCAATGTTCGGACTTGTTCTCTCAAAGAGTATGCTCTGGTTAGACTTTTTCTGGGAAGTGACAAGTATCTGTTCTTTCCTGCTGATCGGATACACAAGGACGGATGAAGCAATTGAGAATTCATTTCGTGCTTTGTGGATGAATCTGCTCGGAGGACTGATGCTGGCGATCGGTATCGCAGTTTCAGTATTCCAGATCGGGGTGGTGGATCTGCAGACGATCGTGGAGGGTGGTCTTACAATTCCGATCGTATGCTTTGCTTTTGCAGCGCTGACAAAATCCGCACAGCTTCCGTTTTCACGCTGGCTGCTCGGAGCGATGGTGGCACCGACACCCTCCTCCGCACTGTTACATAGTGCGACGATGGTAAAGGCAGGCGTTTATCTGCTGTTCCGCCTTTCACCGGCGCTTACGGGAACAATGACCGGTACGATGGTCAGCTTTATCGGAGGTTTGACCTTCCTTCTGGCATCGCTCCTCGCCATCTCAAAATCAGATGCAAAGGCAGTGCTTGCCTACTCAACGATCTCCAATCTCGGATTGATCGTGGCATGTGCGGGTGTCGGTATGCCGGAGACGATCTGGGCGGCAATCTATCTTTTGATCTTCCATGCAGTCAGCAAGGCGATGATGTTTCAGGATGTCGGTGCTGTGGAGAATTCTCTGCACAGCCGTAATATTGAAAACATGCAGGGGTTGATCTACCGTCTGCCCCGTCTTACTTTTATTATGCTGATCGGTATTGCGGGCATGTATCTGGCACCGTTTGGTATGCTGATCGCAAAATGGGCTGCATTTAAGGCATTTGTGGATGCCAGCAATCCGCTGCTCATCATTTTCATCGCCTTCGGAAGTGCGACGACCATGTTTTACTGGACGAAGTGGATGGCAAAGATCATCGGACCGCCGCGTGTTGACACGCCGCTCCGTGATGTGACAAAGAAAAATGAGTATGCTTCTCTCTATATCCATGCAGTGATCATGGTAGTGATCTGTCTATTGTGTGTTCCGATGTCAAAATTCGTGGTACTGCCTATCGAGGAAAGTCTGATCGGCAGCACTACTATGACACTTGCCAGCGCGGACATCATGGTTATGGTGATCCTGCTCATTGCAATCGTAGTGCTTCCGGCTGCCTGCTATCTTGGCACAAAAAAGCACAAGAGAAAGCATGTGATTTCTTATATGAATGGTGTAAATGCCGGGGATAATAAGAACTTTATCGATTCTTTCGGAGAAGAAAAACAGCTCTATACTGCAAACTGGTATATGATGGATTATCTGGGAGAAAACAAGCTTCTGACTCCCTGTATCATTGTCAGTGCGGGCGTGCTGATCGTGATGATGTGTCTGATCATAGGAGGTGCTGTATAATGGGTACAAAACAGATGATTTTTGTTTTTCTATATCTGGTGTTCGCGCCTTTTATCGGCGGTTTTCTGGATGGTGTCGACCGAAAGGTCTCCGCGCGTATGCAAGGGAGAAAGGGGCCTTCTGTTCTCCAGCCGTTTTATGATGTGGCGAAACTGTTTCAGAAGGAGCCGTTAGTGGTAAAGCGTTCACAGACCTTTCTGGTTATGACCTATTTACTCTTTATGGTCATTACCGGAGGACTGTTTTTTGCGGGTATGGATCTGCTCTTATGTTTCTTTTCACTGACAACATGTGCAATGTTTCTCGTTCTGGCGGCATCCTTTACCCATTCACCGTATGCATCTGTCGGATGCCAGCGTGAACTCATTCAGATGATGGCCTATGAGCCGATGGTGCTTTTGACCGCAGTTGGCTTTTATGTTGCAACCGGCACCTTTTATGTGAAGGATATCGTCGGAATGGATATAAGTGCGATTGTTTTTCTGCCCGGTATGTTTGTCGGATTTCTGTTTATACTTACGATCAAAATGCGTAAATCACCGTTTGATCTGAGTACGGCCCACCATGCGCATCAGGAGATTGTCCGCGGTATCACACAGGAAATGGTAGGCTCAAACCTTGCGCTGATCCATCTTGCAGAGTGGTATGAGACGGTATTTCTGATGGGTGTCGTTGCCCTGTTTTTTATCAATCGTCATCCCGTCAGCTATGTGGTTGCTTTGATCGTGGTTCTTTTAACCTACTTTTTGGAAATATTGATCGATAATGTGTCTGCCCGCGTGAACTGGAAGGTGTTGCTCGTCAGCACATGGGTGATGACACTTGTCGCCGGCGGCGTGAATCTGACCATTTTAGTGCTGATGCATCGATAGGAGGGAAAACAATGGCAAACGTATCCAGATCACCCTGGCTGCTGCATTACGACGGAAGCAGCTGTAATGGGTGTGATATTGAAGTTTTG
Organism: Lachnospiraceae bacterium; assembly: GCA_051879675.1. GTDB lineage: Bacteria > Bacillota > Clostridia > Lachnospirales > Lachnospiraceae > W0P33-017. Next base: position 64,821 of record JBJEML010000124.1, read on the forward strand.
GCGTGTCTGACACCTGTTTATGATGCAGAGCGCTTTGGTGTGGTGAATACCGGAAATCCCATGCATGCAGATATTCTGCTCATCACGGGAGGTATTAATTCGCAGAATGCATCGGTTGTCGAACAGATCTACAACCAGATGCCAAATCCCAAGGTCGTGTGTGCGGTCGGAACCTGTGCCTGCACCGGCGGTGTGTTTAAGGAATGTTATAACATCCGGGGAGGGGCCGACACTGTGATTCCGGTGGATATTTATGTGCCGGGCTGCGCAGCAAGACCACAGTCCATCATAGATGGTATCGTTCAGGCGGTAGCATTGTTTCAGAAGAAACATGAAGAAATGAAATTGGAAAAGAAGGGTTCAAAATAGAAAGGGGGAGTCATTATGGCGGATACAGGATGTGAAATTGTACCGGTTGAAACCGGTGAGTTTTTGATGAAGGTCATGGAGATGAAAATGAACGGTTATCGTCTGATGCAGGCGCATGCCGTGAGCATCGAGAATGGCTATGAGCTGAGTTATACATTCGGAAAAGATTATGAGTGGACTTCCCTTCGTCTTGTTATTGACGAAAACGAGGAGATCCCGAGTATAACGAATATTTATCAGGCAGCATTTTTATATGAGAATGAGATGGCAGAGTTGTTTGGGGTAAAAATAAAGATGATTTCCGTGGATTATCAGGATAAGCTGTACCGGATCAATGATACCACGCCCATGAAAAAACTGTAGGAGGTTCGTTTAATTATGGCAAGCAAAAAAAGTGTGGTTCCTTTTGGACCACAGCACCCCGTGTTACCGGAGCCGATTCATCTGGACCTCGTGCTGGATGACGAGCGGGTCGTAGAGGCAGTTCCCTCCATCGGCTTTGTACATCGTGGTCTGGAGTCACTTGTAAAAAAGAAAGATTTTAAGGAAATGCAGTATGTCGTGGAGCGTACCTGCGGAATCTGCAGTTTTATGCATGGCATGACTTACTGTGAATCTATTGAGCACATCATGGATGTTGAGGTTCCGGCAAGAGGACGTTATCTTCGTACGATCTGGTGTGAGATGAGTCGTCTGCATTCCCATATGCTTTGGCTGGGACTTTTGGCAGATGCGTTTGGATTTGAGAGTTTATTTTACCAGTGTTGGCGGATGCGTGAACAGATCCTGGATATGTTCGAGGAATCTACCGGTGGACGTGTGATCTTTTCCGTCAATGCACCCGGCGGAGTATTGAAGGATATGCCATCCGACATGTTGCACGCATTTGTCGAAAAACTGAATGGATTTGAGGCAGAGCTTCACAAGATTGCAGATATCTTTTTAAATGATTATACTGTACTTACTCGTTTAAAGGGTGTAGGTATTTTAACACCGGAAGAGGCGCATGAACTCGGTGCAACAGGACCGATGATGCGTGCAAGCGGTATTGTCAGAGATACAAGAAAAATGGGCTATGCCGCATATGGCGATCTGGATTTTGATATTATCACGAGTGATGAATGCGATTCATTTGCACGTTGTGATGTGCGTATTCGCGAGATGTATCAGTCAATTCAGCTGATCAGGCAGGCAGTTGATAAGATCCCTCAGGGAGATATCGCTGTTCCTGTAAAGGGCAATCCGGATGGAGAGTTTTTTATGCGCGTAGAACAACCGAGAGGAGAGGCGATCTATTATGCAAAAGGTGACGGATCAAAATTTTTGGAGCGTATTCGTATCCGCACCCCTACCTTTGCCAATATCCCGGCATTATTAAAGACGTTACAGGGATGTCAACTTTCTGATGTTCCGCTGCTTATACTTACGATTGATCCTTGTATCAGTTGTACAGAGCGTTAGGAAAGGAGAAAAAAAGATGTCAAAAATTATGCCCTTTGCAGGGACTATGTTAAAAAACCTCTTTTCTAAGCCTGTGACTACTGCTTATCCGTCAAAGCCGGCTGTTTATCCGGAGCGTAGCCGGGGACATGTGGAGATCGCAATTGATCAGTGCATCATGTGCGGACTTTGCAGTCGGAATTGTCCGCCGCGTGCGATCACTGTTGATCGTGCAACAGGTACATGGACCATTAACCGTTTTGACTGTGTACAGTGTGGCTATTGTACCGAGGTGTGCCCGAAGAAGTGTCTGACGATCAATCCGGGCTACCAGACACCGGGAGCAGAGAAAAAGGAAGCCGTTTATCACAAACCTGTTGAAGTAAAAACGGAAGCGACCACAGGCGGTAAGCCGGTTCCCGATCTGGAGCAGTGTGTATTCTGTACGCTCTGTGCAAAGAAATGTCCGCAGGAGGCTATTACAGTAGATCGTGCGGAAAAGAAGTGGGAGCTTGAGGCAGAGAAATGTGTAGGCTGCGGACTGTGTGCAACGAACTGTCCGAAAAAATGTATTACAATGAAGTAGGTAAGGAAAAGAATCATGTGTGTTGCATTACCCGGAAAAGTGATAGAAGTATATGAAAAGGAAGCACTTGTTGATTTCAATGGAAATCGGGTGCGCGCGATCGCAGGTTTGGTACCGGTTACTGTCGGTGACTATGTGTTGGTGCATGCGGGATGTATCCTACAGAGATTATCCACGGGTGAAGCGCAGGATATGATCAGGCTGTTTGAGGAAATAGAAGACGAGGCATGACAGAAAATCAAATTACAAAGATTAAAACATGGCTGGCAGCGTATGATGGACCGGACATCTCCATTATGGAGGTGTGCGGCAGTCATACTGCTGCTATTTCTAAATACGGGATCAGCGGACTGCTGTCGGAGAAGCTTCACCTGATCAGCGGACCGGGGTGTCCGGTCTGCGTCACGCCGACCGGTTATATTGACCGTCTGATCGCTCTTGCGATGGAGAAAAATACAACCGTAGTGACTTTCGGAGACCTGATCCGGGTGCCGGGACAGGAGAAAAGTCTGGCGGAGGCAAAGGGAGAGGGAGCAAGCGTGGAGATGGTCTATTCGCCGATGGACATTGTGCGTCTGGCAAAGGAGCGCCCCCTGCATCGCTTTGTGTTTGCGGCGATTGGATTTGAGACGACAACGCCGGTGTATGCGATGCTTTTAGAGCAGCTTGTGGCAGAGCAGATATCTAATGTGCTGCTTCTGACTGCGTTAAAGACAATGCCGCCGGTGATCGGCTGGCTGTGTGAACACGGCACCGGAATTGATGGATTTTTAGCACCGGGACACGTGGCGGCTGTGACGGGAGCAGACCTGTTTGCGCCGCTTGCAAAGCGATACCATGTACCCTTTGGGGTAGCCGGTTTTGGTGCAGAGGAACTTTTACTGGCGGTTTACGGCACATTCCGCGCGGTGGAGCAGTATCGCGAAAACGGTATAAGTCCGGGTGTGAAAAATTATTATCCTTCGGTGGTGAGTGCGCAGGGCAACCGGAGAGCACAAGAACTGGCCGATCAGTATTTTGAAGCCTGTGATGCACGCTGGCGCGGCATTGGAGTGATCGCGGGTTCCGGGCGGCGGCTTCGGAAAATATATGCACGCTTTGACGCGGGAAGTGAGCAGCTCGTTGAGGATCATAAAAAGAATCAGGCATGTCGCTGTGACCGGGTATTGACGGGCAGGGCGCTGCCGGGGGACTGTCCTCTGTTTGGCACTGTTTGTACACCAATGAATCCGCAGGGGGCCTGTATGGTGTCCGAGGAGGGAAGCTGCCATCAGTATCTTATGTATCACAGGACACGCTAAAGGAGAAAAGAAATGAATCAAGAAAAGAAAATAACGATGGCACACGGCAGTGGCGGACGTGCGACCAATGATCTGATCAGAGAGATCTTCGCGCAGGAATTTACAAATCCGGTTCTGGATGCCATGGAGGATGCTGCTGTCGTGCCCGGAAGCGGAACGATCGCATTTACGACCGACAGCTTTGTGGTGGATCCGCTGGAATTTCCGGGCGGCGATATCGGACGGCTGTCTGTTTGCGGTACAGTCAATGATCTGCTGATGCGCGGTGCGGTTCCGAAGTATCTGACCTGTGGATTTGTTCTACAGGAGGGGCTGGATATGGAACTGCTGAAGCGCATTGTACACTCATTGGCAGCAACTGCACGTGAGGCAGGTGTGGAGATCGTGGCGGGTGACACAAAGGTCGTGGAGGGTAACGGTGGCCTGATCATCAATACTGCCGGTGTTGGCTTTGTTCCGGATGAGGTGTGTATCAGCGCCGCAAATTGTCAGGTGGGGGATGCCATTCTTGTGTCCGGTAATCTGGGTGACCACCATGCGGCAATTTTGTCCCACCGAATGGGTATCGGCAATACGATCATCAGTGACTGCGCACCGCTTGGTGAGATGGTAGATGCGCTGTTAAAGGAAGGGATCCGTGTACACTGTCTGCGCGACATCACGCGTGGTGGGCTGGGCACGGTTTTAAAGGAACTGGCGGAGGCTTCACAGGTGACAATGGCACTCCATGAGACATGTCTTCCGATCAATGCTCAGGTACGCGATTTCTGCGGACTGATGGGGTTAGATCCGTTATATATGGGAAATGAAGGGAAGCTGGTGGCGTTCGTGGCACCGGAAGATGCCGATCGTGCCTGTGAGATCCTGTCATCTTGTGCTTACGGGAAGCATGCAGCGGTTGTTGGAACAGTGACGGATGAGGAGCCGGGCAGTGCCTATGTGAATACTGTGATCGGCGGGAAAAGGGTGCTTGATGTGTTATTCGGCGAAGGACTGCCGCGGATCTGCTGACCGTCTGCGGTCAAAGTTCATTTACAGAGGCTTTGAATGGTCAATCATATCAGAAAGGAAAGAAACATGTCTTACACGTTCAGTGAATCCCAGCGCCGTGCGATCACGGAGTCGGACGGCGCTTCACTTGTTCTTGCGGGACCCGGATCGGGAAAAACCGCTGTCATTACCGGGCGCATCCGGTATCTTTTGGAACAGTGCCATATTCCGGCTGAGCATATTCTTGTCATCACCTTTACGAAAGCAGCCGCAGGCGAGATGCGTCTGCGCTTTCAGTCTATGATGGAGGGACGCAGGCTGCCGGTGCAGTTCGGCACTTTTCATGCCGTCTTTTTTTCCATCTTAAAGCACGCCTATCATTATCGTCCGGATCAGATCATTTCCCCTGAATTTAAATACGCTTTTTTGCGCGAGATTTTGAGTGGATATCACCTCCACGAAGATGAAGAGCAGGAACTGACAGAGAATCTGTTGAGTGAGATCAGTATGGTGAAAAACGAGCGTCTGGATCTATCGCATTATTATGCAAAATGCTGTGGAAGTACACAGTTTCGGGATATTTACAATGCCTATGACAAAAAGCTGCGGGATAACCGACTTATTGATTTTGATGACATGCTTACCCTCACCTATGAGCTTTTGATGCAGCGCCCGGATCATCTGCGGGCGTGGCAGGAAAAGTTTCAGTATATACTGGTCGACGAAGTGCAGGATATGAACCGTCTGCAGTACGAAGTGCTGCGCATGCTTGCTGCGCCTCAGAATCAGTTGTTTCTGGTGGGTGATGACGATCAGTCCATCTATCAGTTCCGGGGAGCAAGGCCGGAGCTGATGCGTCGGTTTGTGAGTGATTATGCAGATGCAAAACAGTTGTACTTAGAGGAAAATTATCGCTGTGGTTCGGAAATTGTCCGAATGTCGCAGAACCTGATCTCACATAATCAAAACCGATTTGACAAGCGGATTTTTGCCGCCCGTGCCGTCATGGGAAAAGTGATCATGCAGGAATACCCGTCATTATTGCAGGAAAATCGCGCAATTATTGCAAAGATCAGGGAGCGAGAAGCTGCGGGGGTACGGCTTACGGACATGGCAGTGCTGTTTCGTACCAACCGTCAGTCCGGATATCTGTTGGAACAGCTGATGGAGGGCGGTATCCCATTTTATGCGAAAGAGCGTGTGCCGCTCGTGTATGATCACTGGATCGCAAAGGACGTGTCAGCTTATCTGAAGCTGGCGGCAGGAAACCGTGAGCGAGGTCTGTTTTTGCAGATCATGAACCGTCCTTTGCGCTATCTGAGCCGGGATGTTCTGGATGAGCCGACGGTTGATCTGGATAGCTGGGAGGCGGTCTACGAGGAACAGCCGTGGATTGCAAGACGCATTGCGCAGCTGGCTGAGGATCTGCAGGTTCTGTCTCATATGGGACCGTTTGCAGCGATGAATTACGTGCGAAAGGGTATGGGGTATGAAGAGTTTGTCATTGATTTTGCAAGAGAGCATGGACAGAATGAGCAGGAGCTGATCGATGTGCTCGATGAACTGCAGCAGTCTGCGGTGGGCTTTCCGTCTATGGATGAGTGGCAGGCACATGTAGACGAATACCGTGCGCGCATGCAGGCGGAGCAGAAGCGGAAAGATACTGATACTGTCCGTGAAGGTGTGCGGATATTGACATTGCACGGTGCAAAGGGGCTGGAATTTGACACTGTTTTTCTGCCGCAGCTGCTGGAAGGGCAGCTGCCCTATAAAAAGGCAGTACTGGATGCGGATATCGAGGAGGAGCGCAGACTGTTTTATGTCGGAATGACGCGCGCGAAGGAGCAGCTTGTAATCACGCACAGCAGGACGCTGTACAATAAAGATGCCATTGCTTCCAGATTTTTAAGTGAACTTGAAAACCGGTCTGCAATGGCAACTTAGATCTTCCATATTAAGGTAATTCGTTGAATTCCTGCTCATCCAGAAATTCTTCAAAGGCATCGGATATCCGCTCAAATTCATCATCATCGTCGATGTTTTCCAGAGAGGGGATACCGTCTTCATCTTCAAAATAGCGATAAATAAAGACTTCACCTTCATCAATCGGCTCATCGTTTTCATCCAGAGGAATCAGAACAATGTAGTCCTGACCATCCACCTCGAGGATCGTCAGAATTGCACATTCTGCAGTGGTTCCGTCATCCAGCTCTAGCGTGACGCGGAAATCATCGGGGTCATCATCAATCTGGCTTGTAATCATATCATTTTCGCTCATATCGTTTCCTCCTAAATTATAATATATGAAACATGTATTATCGCCATTATATGAGAACGTGAGGTATCATGTCAAGCATGCAAAAAAGAAAAAAGTGTATGCAAACCATACAGAAACTGGTATAATGACTTTTATCTATATTGTTTACCATAAAGACACACAAAAAAGGCGGAAAAGAACAAATGGCAGAACAGATAAGAGAAGGAAATTACGACAGATTCGGAGCAAGCAGACTTGCGGACGGGATCTGTTTTACATTTGAGGGGGAAAAGGATCACGATTGTGCGATCCGGCTCTATGAAAAAAGAAAAGAGAAGAACATGAGCTGTTCTTACCGGGATATTCCGGTGCCTGAGGAATTTTGTATCGGAGCAGTGCGTTCTGTCTGCATTGAGGGGTTGGACGCAGAACACTATGATTATAATTATGTGATCGACAAACAGGTAGTGGTCGATCCTTACGCGAAGCGGATCATTGGCAGGGAAGAATGGGCCAACTACAGCCGGCGGGATATGAATTATGAGGTGCGCAGCGGCTTTGATTTTTCTGTGTTTGACTGGAAAGGTGATCACTGTCTGGAGATACCGGGAACGGATATGGTGCTTTATAAGCTCCATGTCAGAGGATTTACAAAGGACGGCGGTGTGACCGGAAAGAAAAAAGGAACATTCGCGGCGGTCACGGAAAAGATTCCGTATCTGAAGGATCTCGGTGTTACGACCGTGGAACTGATGCCGGCGTATGAGTTTGAGGAGCTGGTGCCACCCAGACACGAGGAGCACCGGATGGACTTTGAGGGCTGGGCGCCACAGGCGGTGGCAGGGTATCAGCTGATGCAGCAAAAGGAATATGAGGAAAAAGAAAAAGAACTGCCGGGGATCAACTATTGGGGATATGGCAGCGGCAATTATTTTGCACCCAAGGCCAGCTACGCGGCTGGAGCTTCTCCCTCCGCGGAAATGAAGGAAATGATTTGCTCCATGCATGCGGCAGGTCTTGAATGTATTCTGGAAATGAGTTTTGATCCACAGGAGAATCCGAATTACATTGTGGAGGTGCTGCGCTACTGGGTGCTGGAATATCATGTTGATGGCTTTCATTTACTCTGTTCTGAGACAGCGGTGGCAAGTGTGGTCTGTGATGTGCTGCTGAGGCGTACAAAGATCTTTGCCGCTCATTTTCCTGATGAGGTATGGGAGCAGCAGAGCAGTTATCCGCATTTGTATGTATACAACGATGATTTTCTTTATGCTGCGCGCAAGCTGATCAATCATCAGGACGGTAATCTGATCGAATATCTGAACCAACAGAAAAAACAGCATCCGATGATCGGATTTGTGAATTATTTTGCAAATAATAACGGTTTTACCCTTGCAGACACTTTCAGCTATGTCACAAAGCATAATGAGGAAAACGGAGAGGGCGGAACCGATGGCAACAACTGGAATTTCAGTGTCAACTGCGGTGTGGAGGGTGCTTCCCGGAAGAAGAAGATCATGCAGCAGCGTAACCGGTTGATGAGACAGGCGATCGCATCGGTTGTACTGGCACAGGGAGTACCGCTCATTTTTGCCGGTGATGAATTTGGAAATTCGCAGAATGGAAATAATAATGCTTACTGTCAGGATAATCGCGTCGGATGGGTCAACTGGAAGCAGCTTGAAAAAAACAGGGAGTTTTTTGTATATGTCAGGGAGCTTCTGGCGCTGCGGAGGATACATCCGTGTATGCGAAGCCGGATGCCGATGCAGATGACGGACTATCGCTCCTGTGGAATGCCTGATCTGTCCTACCATAGTTCACAGGCGTGGAGCGGAGAGATTTATCCTTCCATGCAGGCAGTTGGAGTGATGTACAGCGGCGCTTATGGGGAAGAACCGGAGGATCTTTACATCGGCTGGAATTTTTCGCAGAGCGGGATGTCGCTGGCGCTGCCGAGAACGGCAAAGGGAAAAACGTGGCGAATTGCATTTGGCGCGGGTGTGATCAGTGCGGACAACGATCAATTGCAGATAGACGGATGCAGTGTCGTACTGCTTGTTACGGCACCGGATGAGCGGAAGCCGGAAAAGCGACAGAGGAAGCGTCATGCAGAAAAATAGGTATGTGCCTGCCGGACGCGGGCTGACCGGCTTTGACTTGAAATGCATCGCTGTTTTTTCCATGTTGATCGATCATATCGGAGCGTTCTTATTTCCGTCGGAAGTGTGGATGCGCTATGTGGGAAGGCTGGCGTTTCCTATTTTTTCTTTCCTGATCGTAGAGGGATTTTTTCACACACGGGATGTGAAAAAATATATGGGGAGACTGTTTCTTTTTGCATTGCTCTCAGAGATCCCTTACGATCTGGCGAGCTACAATACACTTGTGTACAAAGATCATCAGAATATTTTTTTTACACTGGGACTTGCGCTGATCTGTATGTATGCGTTGCAGACATTACAGGAGCAGCTTTGGCTGGCGGGCATCGTGCTGGTTGCCGTAGGTCTTCTGACACATTATATCATAAAGCCGGATTACGGAATCGGAGGGATCGCCATGATCCTCTGTTTTTATCTGTTCCGCATGCAAAGGACCGAGCAGTTCCTGCTGGTTGCTGCGATCAACATCTGCTGTTATGGTAAGATTCAGCGGGCGGGTGCACTCGCATTGATCCCGATCTGGTTTTACAACGGGAGGAAGGGACCGTCTGCTAAATATTTTTTTTATGTGTTTTATCCGGTGCATCTGTTTGGGTTGTACCTGATTCGGAGGTATTTGATCTATGTCGTTTAAAAAAGCGTGTAAACATTTAAAGACCGTGAACGCACACCGTCGTGAGGTGCGTAAAAACTGTTTTCGCATGGGGCTTTACCGGCAGGGACTGACGCATGACCTGTCCAAATATTCGTGGGCGGAGTTTCGCATCGGTGCGAAATATTTTATGGATGATCAGAGCCCGCATAACGGTGAGCGGGCAGAGTATGGGTATTCATCCGCATGGCTGCATCACAAGGGAAGAAATAAGCATCATCTGGAGTACTGGATGGATTACGATGTGCGCGGAGATCACCGCATTGCAGGGATGCGCATGCCGGAAAAATATGTGGCGGAGATGGTAGCAGACCGTATCGCTGCCTCAAAGATTTACAAGAAGGATAAATATACGGATGCTTCGCCGCTTGAATATTATATGAGCAAGCGCGATTTCCATATTCTGCATCCCGACACAAAAGAATTGTTGGAGAAGCTGCTGCAGATGCTGGCAAAGGAGGGGGAGGACGTGACCTTCCGCTACATCCGGGAAGTAGTTCTGAAAAAATAAACAAAGCTCTCCTGTGAGTGGGAAAGGCACGGTAAAGCTGTCCGCGACATAAAATGTATTAAGTTCGCTTTGATAGATCGGAGAGAAGCGATTGAAAACATTTTTGCCGCCTCTGACGCAGCAGGAGGAAAAAGAATATGTTGCACGTATGAAGGGTGGGAGCCTGGAAGCAAAACACATTCTGGTCGAACGCAACATGCGTCTGGTGGCACATATCGTCAAAAAATATCAGAATGTGGACGAGGAAAAAGAGGAACTGATCTCCATCGGAACAATCGGGCTGATCAAGGCGGTGGCGACCTACAACGACGAGCGGGGGAGCCGGCTTGCCACTTATGCCGCGCGTTGTATCGACAATGAGCTTCTGATGTATCTGCGCTCCAGGCGAAAGACTTCCCGGGAGGTATCGCTCTACGAACCGGTGGGGACGGATAAAGAGGGGAATCAGATCCGCCTGCTGGACATCTGTGAGAGTGAGGACCCGGATGTGGTGGAGGAGCTGGATCTCAGATGGAGGATCGCTACTCTGCGGGAACTGATTCCGCAGCTTTTGCGCGGACGTGAACTGCGGATCATTACGATGCGGTATGGGCTGGATAAGAAGCCGCCGATGACACAGCGGGAGATCGCACAGCAGATAGGCATCTCGCGCTCCTATGTCAGTCGTATTGAAAAAAAGGCACTGGAACGGCTGCGGGAAGGCTTTTCCGGAAGAGAGGAAGCCATCGGGGAAAAACAGTAAACATTTGATTTTGGCTTTGAAAAAGATGAAATTCATGTTACAATGGTTTCATCTTTTTTTCGTATACATTTATTTGTTCCCGTCGTAGCACGCAGAGAGGAGACGATTTGTACAGTATCGTAACAACTGCGATTCTACACGGAATCGACAGCCTGCCTGTTCAGGTGGAGGCGGACGTCAGTGATGGACTGCCGATATTTGAGATGGTGGGTTTTCTGGCATCCGAGGTGCGCGAAGCCAAGGAACGGGTGCGCACGGCGTTGCGCAACTGCGGGCATCAGCTGCCCGCCAAACGCATCACAATCAATCTTTCCCCGGCAAATATCAAAAAAAGCGGTAACGGTTTTGACCTGCCGATCACAGTGGCGATTCTTGCGGCACTTGGCATCGTGCCGGAGAACGCATTGAAAGGCACACTTGTAATCGGAGAGATCGGACTGAATGGAGCGATCCTTGCGGTGGACGGTGTGCTGCCGATCCTGCTCAAGGCTAGGGAGCGGGGCATCCGACGATGCATTGTCCCGAGAGATAACCGCAGGGAGGCATCGCTTGTAGAGGGGCTTTCGGTTTTTCCCGCGGATCATATCAAATCAGTCATGGATTATTTTGCCGGTGCATATATCATAGAAGAGGAGTCATATGGACAGACCACCGGCCAGGCGGCAGAAGCTTTGGATTTTGCAGACGTAAACGGTCAGAAAATGCTGCGCCGCGCCTGTGAGATCGCAGTCAGTGGGATGCACAATCTGTTGATGGTCGGTCCGCCCGGTGCAGGAAAGACGATGATCGCAAAGCGGATTCCGGGTATTCTGCCTCCAATGGAGCTTTCCGAGCGGATGGAGGTGTCAAAGATCTACAGCGTATGCGGTATGCTTCATGCGAGTTCAGGGCTGATCGAACAACGACCGTTTCGGGCACCGCATCACTCGATCAGTCCGCAGGGGTTATCGGGCGGCGGAGCAGTTCCCAAGCCGGGCGAAGTGTCGCTGGCACACCGGGGCGTGCTGTTTTTGGATGAACTGCCGGAATTCCAGAAAAGTACGCTGGAAATTTTGCGGCAGCCGATGGAAGATAAAACGATCACAATTTCACGGGTGAACGGTAGTTTTACGTATCCGGCGAATTTCCTGCTCGTCTGTGCGATGAATCCGTGTAAGTGCGGATTTTATCCGGACCGCTCAAGGTGCCGCTGCGCAAACACTTCTATCCGCAGATATCTCGCACGGATCAGCCAGCCGCTCTTAGACCGGATCGATCTGTGCGCGGAGGCAGAACCTGTCACGTACCGTGAACTGACCGGTCAGGCACAGGGTGAGAGTTCTGCGCAGATCCGTGCGCGGGTGCTGGCGGCGCAGGAGATGCAGAGAGAACGTTTTCAGAACGAGACATGGTATTTCAACAGTCAGATTCCGGTGGCCAGATTGTCAGAGTACTGTGTACTCGGCAAAAAGGAGGCGGTCTATATGGAACGGATCTATGAAAAACTTCAGCTTTCCGCACGTGCTTTCCACAAGATCATCAAACTGTCGCGAACGATCGCCGATCTGGAGGGGAGCAGCCGGATCACAACCAGACATCTGACGGAAGCAGTCTGTTACCGCAGCCTTGATAAAAAATACTGGGAGGTGTGAGTATGGAGGATCTTATCTATTCATACTGGCTTGCCAATATTTCCGGAATTGGGACAAAGACAATTCACCAGCTTTACAAGTATTGCGGCAGCGCGAAGGCGGTCTGGCATCTGTCAGGAAGTGAACTGAAGAAGCTTTATGGGATCACGGAGGAGGCTGCCGTGCGCATCAGCCGGTCCAAAACAAAATGGGATCCGGATAAAGAGTGGGATAAATTGTTGGAACGGGGTATTTCTTTTGTGTCCATGGAGCAGGGCGGGTATCCGCGCAGACTGCGGGAAATCTATGATCCGCCCTACGGTTTGTACTACATCGGGAAGCTACCGCCGGAAGAGGCACCTTCGGTCGGTATTGTCGGCGGCCGGGCGTGCAGCCGTTACGGAAAGGATATCGCAAAGCGCTCAGGAAAATGTCTGGCAGCAAATGGCGTGTCCATTATCAGCGGAATGGCGCGTGGGATTGACAGTTACGGACACGAAGGGGCGATGGACGGAGGCGGAAGCACATTTGCGATCCTGGGCTGTGGAGTCAATATTGTCTATCCGCCGGAACATGCCGCACTTTATGAGCGCATTGCCGCTAATGGAGGCATTTTATCAGAGTATCCGCCGGATATGCCTCCCCGCCCCGGATTTTTTCCGATGCGTAACCGGATCATTGCAGGGCTGAGTGATCTGCTGCTTATAATAGAAGCAAAAGAAAAGAGCGGATCGCTCATCACGGCCGACTGCGCGCTGGAGCAGGGAAAGGATATTTACGCAGCACCCGGGCGCATCGGGGATCCCTTAAGCGCAGGCTGTAACCGTCTGATCCGACAGGGGGCAGGTATCCTTCTTTCGCCGGAGGAACTGGTGGGTGAATTAGGCTTTTTACCGGAAAAAAATAAATTGCCACTTGAAAAGTCGGAACGCTTGGTGTATAGTTGCCTTGATTTGCATCCAAAATCAATGGAGAAGATCAGCGAGGAAACTGCACTCGATATCGTAACATTGGCAGAGCTTCTGTTCGCTCTGGAGGAAAAGGGACTGGTGCAGGAAGCCTGGCAGAATCATTATATTTCTGTAAACTAGAGGAGACAAATGGGTAATGGCAAAATATCTGGTTATTGTGGAGTCGCCTGCAAAGGTAAAAACGATCAAAAAATTTCTGGGGAAAAATTATGAGGTGGCAGCATCCAACGGACATGTGCGAGATCTGCCCAAAAGCCAGCTTGGCTTTAAACCGGAAAATGATTTTGAACCGAAATATATTACGATCCGGGGAAAAGGTGATATTTTAGCAAACCTGCGCAAGGAGGTAAAAAAGGCAGAGAAGATTTATCTTGCAACCGACCCGGACCGCGAGGGAGAGGCAATTTCATGGCATTTGTACCATGCCTTAAAGCTTCAGGATAAAAAAGTGTACCGAATTACCTTTAACGAGATCACACAGTCAGCGGTAAAAGCATCTCTCAAGCATCCCCGGGAGATCGACATGAATCTGGTCAATGCGCAGCAGGCGCGCCGGATGCTCGACCGTATGGTTGGTTACCGGATCAGTCCGGTGCTCTGGAGCAAAGTAAAGCGCGGGCTGTCTGCCGGACGAGTGCAGTCCGTTGCGTTGCGGCTGATCAGTGACCGCGAAAATGAGATCAATGAATTCATTCCCGAAGAGTACTGGACTGTTGATGCGGTGCTTGCTGTGCAGGGAGAAAAAAAGCCGCTCTGTGCAAAGCTGGACAGTAAGGGCGGACAGAAGCTTGAACTCACAAATAAGGATCAGGTGGCGGTTGTCAAAAAAGAACTTGAGGCAGAACAGTTCTCCGTAAAGGAGGTCAAAAAAGGCGAGCGTATCAAGAAAGCGCCTTACCCGTTTACGACAAGTACGCTTCAGCAGGAGGCATCCAAGCGGTTGAACTTTTCGACGCAGAAGACTATGCGTCTGGCACAGCAGCTCTATGAGGGTGTTGATATCAAGGGTCAGGGAACGGTCGGAATCATCACATATCTGCGTACGGATTCTGTTCGCGTGGCTGAGGAGGCAGATGCGACAGCAAGAGCCTACATCTGTGAGAAATACGGAGAGCAGTATGCTGCGGATGCCCCGAAGGAAAATCATTCAAAGGGCAAGATTCAGGATGCGCACGAGGCGATCCGTCCGACGGATATCAGCCGTATGCCGGTGTTGATCAAAGATTCTTTATCCAGAGACCAGTTTCGACTTTACCAGCTTATCTGGAACCGCTTTGTGGCCAGCCGTATGAACCCGGCACGCTATGAGACGACCTCAGTTCGGATCGCAGCGGGAGATTACCAGCTGCATGTGTCTGCATCTAAAGTATTATTCGAGGGCTTTCTGTCTGTTTATACATCAGATGATGAGGAGAAGGAGGAGAGCAATGTACTGCTCGGCTCCATTGATGAACAGACTGGTCTCACCTTAAAAGAGATTGATACAAAACAGCATTTTACACAGCCGCAGCCGCATTTCACGGAGGCTTCTCTGGTAAAGACGCTGGAGGAGCACGGCATCGGACGTCCCAGTACCTATGCGCCGACGATCACGACGCTGTTGGCACGGCGTTATGTGACAAAGGAGCAGAAAAACCTCTACATGACCGAGCTCGGAGAGGCAGTCAATTCCATTATGGTGGAGGCTTTCGGAACCATTGTCGATGAACATTTTACCGCAAACATGGAGTCGCTGCTCGATATGGTCGAGGAGGGAAAGGTGCAGTGGAAGACGATCATCAGCAACTTTTATCCGGATCTTGAGGAAGCAGTGGCTGAGGCGGAAAAGA
Organism: Lachnospiraceae bacterium; assembly: GCA_051879675.1. Lineage (GTDB taxonomy): Bacteria > Bacillota > Clostridia > Lachnospirales > Lachnospiraceae > W0P33-017. The sequence continues at coordinate 80,241 of JBJEML010000124.1, forward strand.
AGCTGGAAAAGGTGGAGATCGCCGATGAGGTGACAGATGTCATCTGTGAGGAATGTGGTCGCAACATGGTCATCAAATATGGCCCGCACGGAAAATTTCTGGCATGTCCGGGCTTCCCTGAGTGTCGCAATACCAAGCCTTATCTGGAAAAGATCGGAGTGGCGTGTCCCGTCTGTGGCAAAGACATCGTGCTGCGCAAGACAAAGAAGGGCAGACGATACTATGGATGTGAGAACAATCCGGAATGTGATTTCATGTCATGGGCAAAGCCGGTGGCAAAGAAGTGTCCGAACTGTGGCGGTTATATGGTCGAAAAGGGCAGTAAGCTTGTATGCGCTGATGCACAGTGTGGTTACGTGGAAGTAAAATCAAAAGAAAACTAAAAATATTTTAAGTTTTCATTGAATTTTCAGAAAAATGGGTGTATGATTTTCATACATCCATTTTTGCGCTTTTAGGCAGAAAAATGTAATGTAGATGAAAGGAAGACCATTTATGAGCGTACAGCTTCTGGACAAGACAAGAAAAATCAACAAGCTGCTGCACAACAATAATTCTTCAAAAGTCGTATTCAACGACATCTGTGAAGTGCTGACAGACATTTTGGACTCCAATATACTTGTGATCAGCAAAAAGGGGAAGGTGCTCGGTGCCAGCCAGTCTGTTGACACAAGAGAATTGAACGAGTTGATCGTGGACGAGGTCGGAGGCTTTATTGATTCAATGCTCAATGAACGCCTGCTTGGGATTTTATCGACCAAGGAAAATGTGAATCTGGAGACACTTGGTTTCGTGACGGATATTAAGAATTATTCTGCGATCATCGCGCCGATCGATATCGCGGGAGAGCGGCTGGGGACTCTGTTTGTTTATCGCATGGAGCAAAATTATGATATTGACGATATCATATTAACGGAGTACGGAACGACGGTTGTCGGCCTGGAAATGCTGCGCTCTGTCAATGAGGAAAGTGCGGAGGAAAGCCGGAAAATACAAATCGTTAAATCAGCAATCTCAACCTTGTCGTTTTCCGAACTGGAGGCAATCATACATATCTTTGATGAGCTTGGTGGCAAGGAGGGGATTCTTGTGGCGAGCAAGATCGCAGACCGTGTTGGTATTACGCGCTCGGTGATCGTAAACGCGCTTCGCAAGTTTGAGAGTGCCGGTGTGATCGAATCCCGTTCCTCCGGTATGCGCGGAACCTATATTAAAGTGCTCAACGATGTCGTTTTTGACGAGTTGGACAAGATCAGAAAGGAACAAAAGCAAAACTGATTTGTATCTGCGCAGGTGCAGAACAGATGCAGGAGCAACTGGATATGGTGATCCGGGTGAACGGAATCACACGGAAGGTAAAAGGATTTACGATAAGGTAAATCCTTTTTTGCTGTGTGCGCCTAGCGGCGCACGTTTCCAACGGGTGAAAGTCCCGAATCCGCCCGGT